>NZ_JACART010000023.1:0-39557 GCF_013386445.1 Pseudomonas sp. P7759 | reverse complement strand
CCAAATATCGGATATGCCCCAACCCAAATGTCCAATCATGCCCCTGTCCCACCTCAGCCATACCCACAACAATGGCATACCCCTCACCACACAAAGCCCCCACCATGAATGACCACATCGAATTCACCCACCTGGAAACCGAGGCCGACCTCATCGCCAGCTTCCCAGTCATGCACCAACTACGCCCCCACCTCACCGACGCCGCCGCATTCGCCGAACAAATCCACCGCCAACGGCAAAACGGCTACCACCTGCTGGCAGCAAAAGAACACGGCAACGTAATCGGCCTCGCCGGCTATCGGCTAACCGAAAACACCCTGTATGGCCGCTTCATCTACGTAGATGACCTGGTCATAGACGCCACGCAACAAAGGCGCCGCCTGGGCGAACACCTGCTGGACCGCGTACGCGAAGAAACCCGCGCCCGAGGCTACCGCTGGCTGGTACTGGACACCGGCATGCACATGGCCCTGGCCCAGCGCTTCTATTTCCGCCAGGGCCTGTTGCCCCTGGGCATGCACTTCTCCCAGGACCTGAGCCAATGACCCGCGCCCTGCTCCTCAGTTTCAGTCCCCACGGCAAGGCCGCGCAGACCTTCAAGCTGGCCCGCGCCTTGTTGCGCGACCTGGTCCCCGACGCTGCGGTGACCGAGCGTGACTATGGCGGCCAGGCACTGCCGCCCCTGACCCGTGAATATGCCAACGCACTGACCACCCCCGGCGGACTCAGCGGCAGTGCCACGGCACTCTCGGAACAATTGATTGTGGAATTGGAAGCCTGCGACCTGCTGATCCTGTGCACCCCCGTGCATAATTTCACCGTGCCGGCGGCGCTCAAGGCCTGGATCGACCATGTGGTGCGCATCCAGCGCAGTTTTACGGTGAATGAACAGTTCGCCAAAGTCGGCTTGCTGCAGGACCGGCGTACCTTTGTGCTGGTCAGTTCAGGAAACGCCCGCAAGGGCCATGAGCCGGACTTCCTGACCCCGTACATGAGCACCATCCTGTCGACGGTGGGCATTCAGTCGGTGGATTTCGTCTACCTGCCGGCCATGGTGCGCGGGGAAGAAGCGGTCAACCGCGCCCTGGAACAGGCGCACCGGCAACTCGCGGCGGCAATCAGCTCTGGCCTATAAAAATAATGGCGCTAGAATCAGCGCCATTCTTGCGCCTGACTTCCTGATACGAGCCCCCCATGAGCTTTGATTTCGACACGATCCACCCCCGCCTCGGCACCGGCAGCACCAAGTGGAACCGTTACCCGCAAGACGTGTTGCCGATGTGGATCGCCGACATGGACATCGCCGCCCCGCCCGCCGTCCTGCATGCCCTGCACGCGCGCCTCGACCAACAGGTGCTGGGCTATAGCGTCGCCGGGCCGGATGTGCGCGAGGCAATCATCGCCGACCTGTGGGCCAAGTACGCTTGGCGCGTGCAGCCGGATGAACTGCTGTTCCTGCCCGGCGTCGAGCCCGGCTTCAATATGGCGCTGCACGCGTTTGTAAAGCCGGGCCAGGCCGTGGTGCTGCAAACCCCCAACTACCGGCCGATTCGCCTGGCGCCGGGGCACTGGAACCTGCCGCGCATCGAAGTGCCCTTCGAGTTGGTGAACGGCGAATACCTCACGCCAATGCCTGCGATGCGCCAGGCGCTGACCGGCGCGGGTGCGCTGTTGCTGAGCAACCCGCACAACCCCATGGGCAAAGTCTTCCCGCGCGAAGAACTGCTGGCCGTGGCCAACACCTGCCTGGAACACGGCGCGCTGATCATCTCCGACGAAATCCATGCCGAACTGTGCTTCGACGGCCGTCGCCACATTCCCACCGCCAGCCTCAGCCCCGAGATTGCCCAGCGCACCATTACCCTGATGTCGGCGAGCAAGGCCTACAACGTGGCCGGCCTGAAGACCTGCTTTGCGGTGATCCAGAACGCCGATATCCGCGAGCGCTTCAATAATGCCCGTTGCGGCATGGTCGACAGCGTCAGCCCCCTGGGCCTGGAAGCCACCCGCGCAGCCTACAGCCAGTGCAGTGATTGGCTCGACGCGCTGGTGCAATACCTGCAAAGCAACCGTGACTACCTGCTCGACGCCGTGCAAACCCGCCTGCCTGGCGTGGTCATGCATGCGCCACAAGGCACCTACCTGGCTTGGCTGGATTGCAGCGCCCTGGGCCTGGATGACCCACAGCAGTTTTTCCTGGAGCAGGCCAAGGTCGGCTTGAGCGCCGGGATCGAGTTTGGTGACGACAGCCAGCCATTCGTGCGCCTGAACTTCGGCTGCCCACGGGCCATGCTCGAAGAAGGCCTGCACCGCATGGAGCGCGCCCTGCGCAACCGTCAGGCCTAATTCACAACTTTTCGCAACGAGTGCCGAACCCCTGCTGTTACTGTTTTTGCCGACCGCCACAACCGGCTACAGCAGGAGTTTCATGGCATGACGACCCAGCCCCTCGATCGCTCGTCCGACCCCAAAGCCCTTCCCCGCACGCCGCCCAAGTCCGGCGCGCCGTTCCATGTGCTGCTCAAGAACAGCGCCAATAACAAGAAGGTCGAGGCCCACGACAAGACGCCGTCCGGGTTGGATGCCAGCAAGAAGGACGGCTATGAGTTGGCCGCCAAGGACGCAACGCCACCGCCGGCACTGGCCGACTACAAGGCCATCGGCCCGCCCGATGAAGTCGGCCCGGGGTTGATTCGTTATGAGACCCAGGACGGCAAGAAAGTCATCGTCAGCGAACAGGACAGCCCCGAGCTGTTCAAGCAGGTCAGTACCGACTTCAAGTCCCTCTCCGGCGTCGTCGCCAGCCAGAATGCCGGCTACCAGAGCCTCGGCGCCGATGGCAGCGCCCCGGCGAAACTCGCCGACTACAAATCCCTCGGCCCACCGGATGAAACCGGGCCAGGCGTGATCCGCTACGAGACCCAGGACGGCACCAAGGTCGTCATCAGCCAGCGCGACAACCCCGAGGCGTTCCAGAAAGCCAAGGACGCCTATGCCAGCTTCACCGGCCTGTCCAGCAGTGAAGACGCCGGCTACAAGCGCGCCAGCGACAATGAAGTGTGGCCACCCTACGGCGGCACGGCGGTTGGCCCGGTCGATGAAGTCGGCCCAGGCCTGATCCGCTTCGAAAGCAACGGCCAGAAGATGGTGGTGGCCCGCGACGACAACCCCAAGCTGTTCGATTACCTGGCCGGCCTGCATGAGGTCTACACCGATCCCGGCAAGAAAGCCGTGGTCGAAGGCGAGCTGAACAACGGCGCGGTGCTGGCCGACGCCAATACGCCAGTGCCGGGCCTCAACGACTACAAGAATTTCAACTGGAACAACGACCAGAAAGACAACATCCTCACCTATGAACTGCATGACGGCACCAAGGTGGTAGTGTCGGCCGACGTCAGCCCCGAGCTGTTCAAGAGCGTCGCCACGGCCAATGACACCTGGGCCAAGATCCACACCAGCGAAGGCGAAGGCTACAAGCTGGCCGGGCCGAATGACTTCCTGAAGAACACCGACATCACCTTCGGCTCCCCGGACGAACTGGGCGACGGCCTGATCCGCTACGAAACCAGCGAAGGCAAGGTCATCGTCTCCAAGGAACTCAGCCCGCAGCTCTACGACGATGTCGCGGCCAAGTGGGAAGCCTGGAGCGCCAGCTCGGTGGACGACACCCGCGCCAAGCACAACCTGCCCAAGGCCGACGAGCTGGACGTACTCAACCTGGACACCGGCGTACATGCCGATGAAAAGGACGATAAGTCGCCCACCCTCAGCGTCAGCGAGTTGGCCACCACCCAACTGATCGACACCTACCGCGAAGGCGTGAAGAACGGCTCGATCCCCAAGGACGACCCGCGCGCCAAGCTGGTTCGCGCCCTCGAAGCCCAGGCGGCCTACCAGAACGGCCACGGCATCACCGGCTACGAAGAGGCCAAGCGCCCGTTCAACACCACCTGGCGCGAGTTCGATGACAAGCAGACCGAGCTGACCTCGGCCGACATGCACGACATCATCGACGGCAAGGCCGTGCAAAAGCAGATCGGCGAGCTGTTCAACGACCCGACCGTGCAGGCTGACTACAAGTCGAAAATGGACGAGGCGATCAACAAACTGCCCAACAAGGACGAGATCAAGCAGAAGCTGCTGGACCTCACTTCCAACCCGGATTACGTGCTGTACCTCAAGGACCTGCAGAGCCAGGGCAAGACCTTTGAGGCGCAAAAAGACCTCAGCGACACCCTGACGTCGTTGTCGCTGTTCGACCCGGAAGCCGCGAGCAAGGCCGCGCAGAATATCCAGGCCGACGGTTTGACCACCGACCTCAACGCCATCCTGTCGGACCCGAGCAAGATCTCCGACGAGAACAAGGAACTGGCGACCAAGGACCTGTTCGGCCTGCTCAAAGGCGTGCTCAAGGGCAACGTGCTGGACTTGCCGCGCCGTACCCAGGAAACCCTGGAGAAATTCCTCAACGAAGGCCTGCAAGGCAAGGAAAAATCCGCCGCGGTCACCAAGGCCCTGGAAGAGCTGGGCGCCGTCTACCAGAAAAACGGTGCGATCAGCGAAGCCGACCTGAAAACCGCCTTGAGCAAACCCTACATTCCGGTGGCCGATCGCGGCATGCTTGGCGAAGTGTTCAACACCCTCAACAGCAAGGGCATCCTTGGCTCCCTGGGCGCTGGTGTGAGTCTGTTTTCCGGGATTTACCAACTGGTGGGCAAAGGCGGCAAGCTCGGTGAAACCCCGGCGCAACGCATGACCATCGCCAAGGACTTCCTGAGCTTCGCTGGCGGCTCCAGCCACTTCGTGCGCCTGGGCGACAAGATCGGTGAAGCCCTGGGCAAAGGCGGCCTGGTGGACTTCCTGGGGCTGGACAAGACCTTGCCGGAGATCTGGGGCAAGACCGGCATGCAGGAGCCGAACTTCGAGTTCCGCGTCAGCGAATTGCCCTCCGAGGTCAAATCCAAGATCGCCACCGCTCTCGATGCCGTGCCGGACAGCCAGTACGACGGCATCGCCAAGATGTTCGGCGACGGCGACAAGGCTGTCACCGAGGCCACCGAAGGCCTGGCCACGCACCTGGATGACGGCCTGGCAGCGGCGGGTGCGGCCAAGCTGGGCGCGTCGAAATCGGCGAAGATCGCCGGTTCCGTGATCAAGGTGCTCGGCCCGGCCACGGACATTGCCGGCGGTTTTGCCGACATCGTGTTGGGCGCATTGGCAATCAAGAGCGGCGTGAAGGATAAGGACCCCCTGGCCCAGGCGGCCGGCGGCCTGCAAGTGGCGGGCGGTGCGTTCGGTGCCTCGGCGGGCGTACTGGGGGCTGCGGCGCTGTTTGGCGCGGGCACGGCGGCGGCGTTGACCGGGCCGTTGTTCCTGGTGGGCGTGGTGTTGGCGGTGGTCGGCGGGATCATCGGCTACTTCGTCGACCACAACAAAAAGCAGAAGGCGACCGAAAAGGAAAACGACTGGTACCGCGACCTGGCCGGCGACGGTCTATTGCAGGACAACTGGGCTGACAAAGTCGAATACGCCCACTACGAAATCCACCATTACGGTGGCCGTGACGCGCCGACCGACGACAGCATCTTCCGATTCCAGCAGTCTGAATGGGAACACTTCGACGAGACCCCGCAAAAAGGCGGTTCGTCGAGCAACCGGCTGGATGGGGGCTTGCACAAGGATTACAAAGATCCCAACGAGAAACCGAAGAGTCTACCCAGCGATGCCCCGCCGGAAAGACCGCAGCCTCATCCACCCGGCGGTTCAGGCCCGAAAATAGCCTGAGTGTACGCAAAGCAAAATGTGGGAGCGGGCTTGCTCGCGAATGCGGAGTGTCAGTCGATACATTCATCACTGATATGGCGCTTTCGCGAGCAAGCCCGCTCCCACATTGGGATTGGGTTCACAGTTTGGCAATGGACACTTCGGTGGACTTCACAAACGCAATCACCTCACTGCCCACCTTCAATTCCAAGTCACGCACCGAACGGGTGGTGATCACCGAAGTGACAATGCCGGACGCGGTCTGCACGTCGATTTCCGACACCACTTCCCCCAGCAGGATTTCCTTGATCACGCCCTTGAACTGGTTGCGCACGTTGATTGCTTTAATGGTCATGTCGGCTTTCCTTTTGGCTGTTGGGTCAATCCGCACGAATGCGCAGGCCCTCAAAATGCGCCATCGCCAAGAACATTAAAAGGAATATATAACTCTTTATTTATTCGATAAGGATATATGAGAACTGTTGCCCAGCCAACAGCGCTTCAACAATCTGCCCTCTCCCACCACAGCTTAACGCCTCCTGAACCCCGGAAACACGCCTCCAAAGCACATGGCACAGAGACTGCATATTCCTATAAAGCATGATGGAACATGCAAACCAAATTTTCTGAATATAAGAAAAACCTTCTCTCAACGCCTTGCCGGAGCTGTTCCATGAAAGCCTTCACCCAACGCCTATTCGGCGCCTGCGCCCTCGCGCTGTGCCTGCAACCCCTGGCCCACGCCGCCGACACCGATCCCGCCGAAGTCAACCTCGACTATGCCTATTACTCGCCCGTCAGCCTGGTGCTCAAGCATTTCGGCTGGCTGGAACAAGCCTTGCCGCAATCCAAGGTGGGCTGGGTATTGAGCCAGGGCAGCAACCGTTCGCTGGAGTACCTCAACAGTGGCGGCGTGGACTTCGCCTCTTCCGCCAGCTTGTCGGCAGTGCTGAGCCGCGCCAACGGCAGCCCGATCAAATCGGTGTACGTGTACAGCCGCGCCGAATGGACCGCGCTGGTGGTGCGCAAGGACTCACCGTTCAAGACCGTCACCGACCTCAAGGGCAAGAAAATCGCCGCCACCAAGGGCACCGACCCATACCTGTTCACCCTGCGCAGCCTGCAACAGGCCGGGCTGAAAAAGGACGACGTGGAGCTGGTACACCTGCAACATCCGGACGGCCGTACCGCGCTGGAGAAAGGTGACGTGGACGCCTGGGCCGGTCTCGACCCGCACATGGCCGCCAGTGAAATCCAGGCCGGTTCGCGCCTGCTCTACCGCAATAAAGACTTCAACAGCTACGGCGTGGTCAGCGTCACAGAGAAGTTCGCCAAGGCGCATCCGCAGACCATCACCAAAGTGCTCGGTGCCTATGAAAAGGCGCGGGATTGGGCGGTGAAGCACCCGGATGAATTCGCCAAGCTGCTGGCCGACGAGTCCGGCCTGCCGTTGGAAGTGGCCAAGCTGCAACTCTCGCGCACCGACTTGAGCACGCCGTTCCTGAGCAGCAAAGATGTAGTGGCGTCGAAGGCGGCCGCGCCGATCCTGGTGTCGGAAGAGCTGGTGCGCAAAGGCGTGAACGTGGATCAGGTGATCGACCAGTTGATCGACACCTCGTTCGGCCATTAAGGAGCCCGTGATGACCAGCAAAACCCAAGCATTGCCCCTTGCCGCACCGGTGGTGATCAACCGCAGTGCCTGGCCAAGGCGGCTCAAGGGCCTGGTGTTGCCGGTGCTGATCCTGCTGGTGCTGGAGGTGGTGGTGCGCGTGGGTTGGCTGCCGTCGTACCAGATGCCGGCCCCCAGCGAGATCGCCGTCACCCTCACCGACCTGGCCGAAGGCGCATTGTGGAAGCACATCAGCGCCAGTCTGGGCCGGGTGCTGTTGGGCTTTGCCATTGGCGCCAGCCTGGCCCTGGTGTTTGCCGCCTGGGTCGGTTTGAGCCGCGAGGCCGAAGCCTACCTGGAACCGACGTTTGCCGGGCTGCGTTCGATCCCGAGCCTCGCCTGGGTCCCGCTGTTGCTGCTGTGGCTGGGCATCGACGAAACCTCGAAGATCGTGCTGATCGCGATTGGCGCCTTCTTCCCGGTGTACCTCAATGGCGTCGCGGCCATCCGCGATATCGACCGCAAGCTGGTGGAAGTCGGGCAGATGTACGGTTTCAGCCGGTGGCGGCTGGTGCGTCGGATCCTGCTACCCGCCGCCCTGCCCGGCCTGTTCACCGGGTTGCGCAGTGGCTTGAGCCTGGCGTGGATGTTTCTGGTGGCGGCCGAACTGATCGCGGCGACCAAGGGCTTGGGTTACCTGCTCAGTGATGGGCGGGAGACTTCGCGGCCGGATATCGTGCTGGCGGCGATTATCGTGTTGGCGCTGCTCGGCAAGGTCAGCGATGGCCTGCTCGCAGCACTGGAAACGCGTTGCCTGGCCTGGCGCGATACCTTCCAGGGAGCCGGGCAATGAGCGCGCAACCGCTGTTGGATATTCATGTCACGCGTAAAAGCTTCGCCAGCACCACCGTGTTGAAAGACGTGCGTTTGGCGCTGCAACCACGGGAAGCCGTGAGCCTGCTCGGCCCCAGCGGCTGCGGCAAAAGCACCTTGCTGCGCATCGTCGCCGGCCTGGAAACGGACTTCCAGGGTGAACTGCACAGCCCCGATGGCGAAGTGGCCTTTGTATTCCAGGAGCCACGGCTGATGCCCTGGCTCACGGTGGAACAGAACATCGGTTTCAGCGATGACAGCCACTACGACAAGGCCTGGGTCACGCAGTTGATCGAGGAAGTCGGCCTCAAGGGCTTTGCCCAGGCACTGCCCAAGGCATTGTCCGGCGGCATGGCGCAGCGGGTGGCCATTGCGCGGGGGCTGTATTCACGGCCGCAGGTGTTGCTGCTGGATGAGCCGTTCAGTGCAGTGGATGCGTTTACCCGCATGAAGCTGCAGGATTTGCTGCTGCAATTGGCCGAACACCATGCCATCGCCTTGTTGCTGGTGACCCATGATGTGGACGAGGCGCTGTACCTGAGTGACCGGGTGCTGGTGATGGACAACCGGCCGAGCAGCATTCGCCAGGAATTGGCGGTGAATCTGCCGCACCCGCGTGACCGGCGTGATCCGTTGCTGGCGCAACTCAAGGCGCAATCCCTGACTGAGCTGCAACGCGCTCATGTGATCTGACTCCATCATTGTGGTGAGCGAGCTTGCCCCGCGTTGGGCTGCGAAGCAGCCCTAAAAACAGACGCCGCGTTTCGTCAGGCTAAAATACGCTCGCAGTACTGGGGCTGCTTCGCAGCCCAGCGCGGGGCAAGCCCGCTCACCACAACAAGCCCGCTCACCACATGAAGCCTGCTCACTACAGCATGCCCAGTCACCACAGCAAGCCTGCTCACCCCATGAATGATCAAGTCATGGCTTTGCGCAAGGTTACCCAATACCGCGTCCGCGCCTGCACTTCCAGCCCCAGGCTTGAGGCCAGCAGGTTGAGGATGCGATCGGTGTCGTCCAGGCGAAAACTACCGGTAACCCGCAGGTCTTCCAGGCTCGGCTCCCAGCGCAACACACCCGGTCGATAACGCTCCAGCTCCCGCAGAAAGTCACCCAGCGTCTGATTCTGCGCGGTCAGCACGCCATCGCGCCAGCCGAGCTGCAGCACATCGAAAGGCACCCAGGTCCCTAGACCGCTGGCTTTGAGCGGCGCTTGCTGCCCACCTTGCAAGGTCGCCATCTGCCCGTTCAAATCGCGCACCTGGACCGAGCCCTTGAGCACCGACACCAGGCAACCCGTGGCCAACTGCCGCACACACACCTCAGCCTGGCTGACCCGCAGCTCGCCGTAGCGTGTGTGCACGGTCATCACCGTCGTGCCTGGCACATTCAACGCCAGCTCGCCCTCCACCAGGCTGATGCGGTGCTGCGCCAGGTCTACGTCCACCGCCGTAGCGGTATTGAGCTGCAAGCTGCCGCCATCGGCCAAGGACATGCGTTTGCGCTCGCCGGTAGCAGTATGCAAGTCGGCACGCCAGGCCTCGATGGGCAATTGACGGCTGATCAACCACGCGGTCGGCACCAGTGCAGCGATCCCCAGCGCACGCTTGAGCACGGCACGGCGTCCCGGTTGCGGACGGTCGAGGCTGGCCATCGCCAAGGCCTGGGGCAAGTCGCTGAACCGCTGGCGCAGGGTCTGGGCTTTTTGCCAGGTCTGTTCATGCTGGGGGTGGCTGTCACGCCAATGCTGCAACGCGGCGTGATCACGCTCGGTGGCCGCACCGGACTCCAGCAGCGCCAACCATTGCGCGGCGGCGCGGGCGACGTCGCGGCTCACAGATCCACCAGCAGGCAGTGTTCGTAGGCCTGGGCCATGTAGCGTTTTACGGTGCGTTCCGACACATCCAGGCGTTCCGCGATCTCTCGGTAGCCCAAGCCTTCCAGTTGGCTCCACAGGAAGGCTCGGCGGACCAGCACCGGCAAACCATCGAGCAATTCGTCCAGAGCTTGCAGTGTTTCCAGCACCAGCCAACGCTGTTCGGGCGACGGCACGCAGGCTTCAGGGAGACTCGCCAAGGCCTTCAGATAGGCCTGTTCAAGGCTGCGTCGCTGATGAAAATTCACTAATAGACGCTTGCCGACGGTCACCAGGTAGGCACGCGGCTCCTGCATCTGCGCAATCGGCTGGGCGCTGGCGAGCACCCGCAAGAACGTATCCTGGCTCAGGTCAGCCGCATCCCAGGCATTGCCCAGGCGCCGACGCAGCCAGCCTTCCAGCCAACTGCGATGGTCACGGTACAGGCTCGACAACGTCAGCTCGTTGGCGTGGGTCGGAACAACAGCATCATTCATGGCAAGCGACCTGCGCGGCGCGAGTGAGTCTCAAATGAGATTCATTCTATTTAATATGGTACCGACGCACCATGCCCTTTACACATCACGTTCAAAGCATCGCGGCCTTCTGCCGCAACAAGTCGATGAACAACCCCAGTTCACGGCTCACCACTTCGCCTTTGCGCAACAACATGCCAAACGGCGCCAGTCGCACGTCGAGGGCCACCGGCAGCGCCACCACCAGGCCCATTTTCAGGTAATCACGCAGTGCGCTTTCGGACAGCACCATCACGGCGTCGGTCAGCTGGATCAACTGCTGCATGGAGTACACCGAGCTGCACTCGATGATGTCCGCCGGGCTGGGCAGCGCCAGATCCTGCAGCGCCTGGTCGAAGCCGATGCGCGCAGGGCTGGTTTGCGGTTGCAGGATCCATGGCCAGTCGCGTACCAGTTCATCCAGCATCAACTGCTCACGCTGGGCCAGGGGGTGGCCGGCGTGCACCACCACCAGCAAGCGTTCGTTGCCCAGGGGTTCGAAGCTGTAGTGCTCGTTGTCGGTGGCGGCATTACGGCGCGAGATAGCCAGGTCGATGCGTCCCTGTTCAAGCAACTGGATCACTTGGTCGCTGGTGTCACCCATGATGCGGATACGCAGTTGCGGGTTCAGCGATTTGATCTGCGCGATGGAATCCATCACCAGGTCCGGCGCCGCCCCCATGATGGTGCCAATCGACAGGTAGCCGTATCCGCCCTGCTGCCGCGCCATTAAGTCTTCGGCACACCGGTCCAATCCGCCCAGGGCGGATTCGGCAAAACGGATCAACTCCTGCCCGAGCGCTGTAGGGCGCATGCCCCTCGGCAGACGCTCGAAGAGATCACACGCAAACATGTCCTCGATTTCGCGCAGCATGCGCGTGGCGGCAGGCTGCGACATGTTCAGCGCCTGTGACGCACGGTGCAGGTTTTGGCTGGAGCTCAGCGCGACGAGCATATGCAGGTGCTTGTAGCGCAGGCGGTTGAACAGGCTGGGAGAGATCGCGGGACTGCGCATTTTTATCCTTGTTATCGATACCCTGAGGTTATCACTTGTAAGCGAGATTCGATTTGTAGCGTATTGCTCGGCCGCCGTACAGTCCGTCCCATAAGAACAAAACATCGGACGCCACTATGAAAACCCTCCCCGCGCCCCTGCTCACCAAGATTTCCTGGCGACTACTGCCCTTCCTGCTGTTGATGTACATCATGGCCTTTCTCGACCGCGCCAACGTCGGGTTTGCCAAACAAGCTTTCCAGGCCGACACCGGTCTAAGCGACGCCGCCTTTGCGTTTGGCGCCGGCGTGTTTTTTGTCGGCTACGCGCTGCTCGAAGTGCCGAGCAACCTGATCCTGCACCGCGTCGGCGCCCGTCTGTGGATGTGCCGCATCATGGTCAGCTGGGGCCTGATCTCGGCGGCCATGGTGTTTGCGCACAACGAAACCAGCTTTTACGTGCTGCGCTTTTTACTCGGCGTGGCCGAAGCCGGATTTTTCCCCGGCGTCATTCTTTACCTTACCTACTGGTTCCCCCAGGCCGTGCGCGGCAAGGCCATGGGTTTCTTCTATTTCGGTGCGCCGCTGGCCTTCATCTTCGGTAGCCCGTTATCCGGTTTGCTGCTGGAAATGGATGGGTTTGGCGGCATACACGGCTGGCAGTGGCTGTTCGCGGTGGAAGGCCTGATGGCGACCGCAGTAGGCATTTGGGCCTATTGGTACCTCGACAATCGCCCCGCCGATGCCAAGTGGCTGACCTTTGCTGAACGCCAGCAGATCCAAAGCCTGCTGGACAGCGAAGACCAGCACAAAACCTCCCACGGTCGCAGCCTGCTCACCGTGCTGTGCCAACCCGCGGTGTTGTACTTGTGCCTGGTGTACCTGCTGATCCAGGCCAGCGTCTACGGCGTGGTGTTTTACCTGCCGACCCAAGTGGGCGATCTGCTCGGCGCCAAGGTCGGCTTGATGGTCGGGCTGGTCTCGGCCATTCCCTGGCTCTGCGCACTGTTTGCAGCCTGGTGGATTCCCAGCTACAGCGACCGTACCGGCCTGCGTCGCCAGACCGCCTGCCTGACCCTGCTGATGGCTGCCGCCGGCATCGCCTGCTCGGTGACTTTCGCCAACCCGCTGCTGGGCATGCTCGCCCTGTGCTTTGCCGCCTCGGGGTTCATCGCCGTGCAACCGGTGTTCTGGACTTTCCCCTCCAGCTACCTGGCCGGCAGCGCTGCCGCAGCCGGCATTGCACTGATCAATTCCTTCGGCGCCCTCGGTGGCTTCATCGCCCCGGTCATCAAGCATTGGGCCGAAGGCGCCTTCAATTCCCCGGCAGCCGGCCTGTACCTGCTGTCCGCCACCACGGTACTGGCTGCATTGCTGGTGCTGGGCATCCATTCACCCGGCCGCACCGCGTCGAAAACGCCGGCCACTGTTTAACGCCAGGAGTCACATCATGGGTCATCTCACCATCAAACACGTCCGCGCCTTTGTACTGCGAGGCGGCGGCGCCGATTACCACGACCAGGCCGATGGGCATTGGATCGACGACCATATTTCCACGCCGATGAGCAAGTACCCCGAGTACCGCCAGAGCCGCCGCAGCTTTGGCATCAACGTGCTCGGCACCCTGGTGGTGGAGATCGAAGCCAGCGACGGCACCGTCGGTTTCGCTGTGACCACTGGCGGTGAACCGGCGGCTTACATTGTCGAGAAACACCTGGCGCGCTTTCTCGAAGGCGCCCGCGTCACCGACATCGAAAAAATCTGGGACCAAATGTACCAGTCCACCCTGTATTACGGGCGTAAGGGCCTGGTGATCAACACGATTTCCGGCGTCGACCTGGCCTTGTGGGACCTGCTCGGCAAAATCCGCCAGGAACCCGTGCACCAACTGCTCGGCGGCGCGGTGCGTGATGAGTTGCAGTTCTACGCCACCGGCGCGCGCCCGGACCTCGCGCAGAAAATGGGTTTTATCGGCGGCAAAATGCCCCTGCACCACGGCCCCAGTGAAGGCGAAGAAGGCCTGCGCAAGAACCTCGAAGCGCTGGCGACCATGCGTGAACGGGTCGGCCCTGACTTCTGGCTGATGCTCGATTGCTGGATGAGCCTGGATTTGAACTACGCCACCAAGCTGGCGATCGGCGCCCATGAGCATGGCCTGAAGTGGATCGAAGAAGCGCTGTCCCCAGACGACTATTGGGGCTATGCCGCCCTGCGCAGCAACGTGCCCAAAGGCATGTTGGTGACCACCGGTGAACACGAAGCCACCCGCTGGGGTTTCCGCATGCTGCTAGAGATGGGCTGCTGCGACATCATCCAGCCCGACGTCGGCTGGTGCGGCGGTCTCACCGAACTGGTGAAAATCTCGGCGTTGGCGGATGCGCATAACGCAATGGTCGTGCCCCACGGTTCGTCGGTGTACAGCTATCACTTTGTCGCCACCCGCCATAACAGCCCATTCGCCGAGTTCCTGATGATGGCGCCCAAAGCGGATGAAGTGGTGCCGATGTTCCACCCGCAATTGTTGGGCGAACCGGTGCCGGTAAATGGCCGCATGCGCTTGTCGGCGCTGGACAAGCCGGGCTTTGGCGTTGACCTGAACCCGGACTGCCAACTGCACCGTCCCTACAACCGCTGAGGAACCCGCCATGAACATGCCCCGCAATGGCTTCAAGGCCGCCCTCGCCAAGGACGCCACCCAATACGGCATCTGGGCCGGTTTCGCCACCGGCTACGCTGCCGAGATCGTCGCCAGCCTCGGATACGACTGGATGCTGATCGACGGTGAACATGCTCCCAACACAGTTCCGAGCGTCCTCAACCAGTTGCAGACGGTCGCGCCGTACAGCACCGCGCCCGTGGTGCGCGCCGTCAACAGTGACGCCAGCCTGATCAAGCAACTGCTCGATATCGGCGCTCAGACCTTGATGATCCCCATGGTCGAAACCGCCGAACAGGCCCAGGCCCTGGTGCGTGCCATGCGTTACCCGCCCCACGGCATCCGTGGCGTCGGCGGCGGTCTGACCCGCGCTACGCGCTGGGACGGCGTGGACAACTACCTGACCACCGCCCATGAGGAGTTGTGCCTGATCGTGCAGGTGGAGTCGCGCCTTGGCGTGGAAAACGTCGCCGCGATTGCCGCCGTAGAAGGCGTTGACGCTGTATTCATCGGCCCCGCCGACCTGTCCATCGGCCTGGGTCACGCCGGCAACCCCGGCCACCCAGAGGTCCAGGAGCGCATCAAGCACGCCATCGACGCCACCCTCGCCGCCGGCAAAATCAGCGGCATCCTGGCGCCCAACGAAGACGATGCACGCCGCTATCAGGCCTGGGGTTGCCGCTTTATCGCGGTGGCCATCGACATCAGCCTCCTGCGCCAGAGTGCCCTGGCCACCCTTGCCCGCTATCGTCCTGCCGCCGAAACGAAAGCGCCTTCGCGTACTTATTGAGGAACCTGCCCATGTCATCCGTTCCCGTTTACCAGAATTTCATCAATGGCCGCTTCAGCTCCAGCGAAGCGCACATTGACGTGCTCAACCCGGCCACCGGCGCCTTGCTGTCGAAGGTACCGGCGTCCACCACCGCCGAGGTCGACCAGGCCCTGGCCGCCGCACGCCAGGCGCAAAAGATGTGGGCACGCAAACCCGCCATCGAACGTGCCGGCCACCTGCGCCGCATCGCCGCCAAGCTGCGCGAGAACGTGGCGCATCTGGCGCGCACCATCACTCTGGAGCAAGGCAAAGTCAGTGGTCTGGCGGAGGTGGAAGTGAATTTCACCGCCGACTATCTCGACTACATGGCCGAGTGGGCACGACGCATCGAAGGCGAGATCATCACCAGCGACCGCCCCAATGAAAATATCTTCCTGTTCCGCAAGCCGTTGGGCGTGGTGGCCGGCATCCTGCCGTGGAATTTCCCGTTCTTCCTGATCGCGCGCAAAATGGCGCCGGCGCTGCTCACCGGCAACACCATCGTGATCAAGCCCAGCGAAGAAACCCCGAACAACTGCTTCGAGTTCGCCAAGCTCGTCGCCGAAACCGACCTGCCCGCCGGGGTGTTCAACGTGGTCTGCGGTGACGGCCGGGTCGGCGGCGCGCTCACGGCGCACACAGGCGTCGACATGATCAGCTTCACCGGCAGCGTGGCGACCGGCTCGCGGATCATGACGGCCGCCGCACCGAACATCACCAAGCTCAACCTGGAACTGGGCGGCAAGGCACCGGCCATCGTACTGGCAGATGCCGACCTGGAGCTGGCGGTCAAAGCCATCCGCGATTCGCGCATCATCAATACCGGCCAGGTGTGCAACTGCGCCGAGCGGGTGTACGTGGAGCGCAAGGTTGCCGACCAGTTTATCGAACGCATCAGCGCAGCCATGTCCGCCACCCGCTATGGCGACCCTATCGCCCAGGCGGACGTGGAAATGGGCCCGCTGATCAACCGCCAGGGCCTGGACAGCGTCAACCGCAAAGTACGCACCGCCCTGAGCCAGGGCGCAACGTTGGTCAGCGGCGGGCAGATTGCCGACTTGGGTGCGGGTTTTCACTTCCAGCCGACGGTATTGGCTGGATGCCGCGCCGACATGGAGATCATGCGCGAAGAGATCTTCGGTCCGGTGCTGCCGATCCAGATCGTTGACGACCTCGACGAAGCCATCGCCCTGGCCAACGATTGCGACTACGGCCTGACGTCGTCGATCTACACGCGCGACCTGGGCAAGGCCATGCACGCGGTGCGCGAAATCGACTTTGGTGAAACCTACGTCAACCGTGAGAACTTCGAGGCCATGCAGGGCTTCCATGCCGGCGTGCGCAAATCCGGCATTGGCGGTGCCGACGGCAAGCACGGCCTGTATGAGTACACCCATACCCATGTGGTGTACCTGCAAAGCTGAGCTGGTTAATCGGGGCCGGGCGCGCTAGCGTGCTGGCCCCTCCGAATTTGCTTTTGATAAGGACTGCGTCATGCCCCTGACTGCCTACAGCGGCCCGATCATCGACAGCCATTTGCACCTGTTCGACCCACGTCGCCCCGAGGGCATTCCATGGCCTGAACCCGGTAACCGGCTGTATGCCGCGCACCTGCCGGCGGATTACTGGGCCCTGGCCGCGCCGCACAATGTGGTCGGCGCGATTGCCGTGGAAGCCAGCCCGTGGCGCGACGATAACCGCTGGCTGCTCGACACCCTGCGCAGCGAACCGCGCATGCTCGGCTTTGTCGGCAACCTCGACCCGCTGCACGCCGACTTCGCCAACGACCTCGACGCGTTGACCAATGAGCCGCTGTTTCTCGGCCTGCGCTACGGCAATCTGTGGGATCGCGACCTGCTGCAAGACCAGGCGCGCCCAGGCTTTATCGACGGCCTGCGCCAACTCGCCGCCAGCGGCCGTGGCCTGGACAGCGCCAACCCGAATCCGCGTCTTGTCAAAGGCCTGTTGCAGTTGAGCGATAGGCTGCCCGGGCTGCGCATCATCATCGACCACCTGCCCAACGCCCAGGTGCCATCAGGCGAAGAGGCGGCCTATCACGCCGACCTCCTGCGCCTGGCCGAACGCCCGAATGTGTTCGCCAAACTGGCGGAGATTCCCCAGCTCGGCCCTCAAGGCTTGATCACCGACACGGCGTTCTACAACGATCGCTTGGCGGTGTTGTGGGAAGCCTTCGGCGAAGACCGCTGCTTCTTCGGCAGTGACTGGCCCAACAGTGATCACCTCGCGGATTTCGCCGCCACACTGGGCCTGGTCAAGCGCTGCGTTGCCGGTAAACCCGAGGCGGTACAAGCCAAATTCTTCCTGCACAACGCGGTGCGAATCTATACGCCCAGCCATGGAGCGCCGTGATGCAGACCCGTGCCTTTCGCATGAACCTCAACTCCGGCCAGGCCGATGAATACCGCAAGCGCCACGACGACATCTGGCCCGAACTGGCCCAGGCGCTGCTCGATGCGGGTGTGGTGGATTACCGGATTTTCTTCGATGAACCGGGCAATGCGCTGTTCGCCGTGCTGACCCACGAAGACGTCCACGGCCTGGATGAACTGCCCGGTACAGCACTGATGCAACGCTGGTGGGCCTACATGCAGGACATCATGCCCAGCCACGCAGACGCGTCGCCGATCAGTGTTGACCTGCTGCCCATGTTCCAACTGACGCGCCCCTGATCCAACCGACGCACAACAACAATAAAAAGGATTCGACTACGTGGAAATCATTCTCCTTGGTGTGATTCTGCACTTTATCGGCGGCTTCGCTTCCGGCAGTTTCTACATCCCTTACAAGAAGGTCCGCGGCTGGGCCTGGGAAAGTTATTGGATCACCGGCGGCCTGGTGTCCTGGCTGATCGTGCCGCTGATCGCGGCGCAACTGACGGTGCCCGGTTGGGTGGAAATCCTGCGCAACGCAGACACCAGCACCCTGCTCTGGACCTACCTGTTCGGCGTATTGTGGGGCATCGGCGGGCTGACATTTGGCCTGACCATGCGCTACCTCGGCTTGTCCTTGGGCATGTCGCTGATCATGGGCCTCACCTCGGCCCTCGGCGCATTGATGCCGGCGCTGTACCGCGACCTCTTCACCAGCGAAACCGAAGGTACGCTGACCTCGATGCTGGCTTCGCAAGGCGGGCATTGGGTGTTGTGGGGCGTGGCCGTATCGCTGGTCGGTATTGCAGTGTGCGGCAAGGCCGGGCTGATCAAGGAACGGGAAGTGTCCCAGGCGGTGAAGTTCGCCAGTGTCAGCGAATTCTCCCTGGGCAAGGGCATGCTGGTGGCGGTGATTTCCGGCGTACTGAGTGCGTGTTTCAGCTACGGCATTTCCGCCGGACGACCGCTGGCCGCCGCTGCTGTAGAGCACGGCGCCAACAGCCTGTTCCAGAACAACGTGACCTTCATGGTGATCATGTGGGGCGGCCTCACCACCAACGGTATCTGGTGCCTGTGGCTGAATTGGCGCAACCGCACCTTCCATAACTACACCGACCGCAGCACCCCGCTGCTGGGCAACTATCTGTTGGTGGCGATTGCCGGCACCCTGTGGTTCCTGCAGTTTTTCTTCTACGGCATGGGCGAAAGCCGCCTGCAGAACGACGCCAGCTCCTGGGTACTGCACATGTCATTCATCATCATCGTGTCCAACTGCTGGGGCCTGTATTTCCGCGAATGGCACGGCACCAGTGCCGCCAACAAAGCCGTGCTGGTGGCGGGTATCGCGGTGATCCTCGGTGCGATCGCCATGGTCGGCTACGGCAATTATCTCGGCTGATGCCGCTTATTTTTGAAGGAGAGTTTTATGTTGCTTGCAGACAAAACCGTGATCATCACCGGCGCCTCCCGTGGTATCGGCCGCGCCGCCGCCCGTGAATGCGCGCGCCAGGGTGCCCGCGTGGTGATCGGCCATAGCGGCAGCGGCCAAGGCACCGAGGCGGCGTATTCGTTGATCGAGGAGATCAAGGCCTTCGGCGGCCAGGCCATCGAAGTGGGTGGCGACGCCGCCGACCCAGACACCGGTGACAAGCTGGTGGCCGGCGCAGTAAAAGCCTTCGGCAGCGTCGACGTGTTCGTCAACAACGCCGGCATCTGCCCGTTCCACTCGTTCCTCGACATGCCCCGCGAGGTCTACCTGAAAACCGTCAACACCAACCTCAATGGCGCCTACTTCGCCGTACAGGCAGCGGCCAACCAGATGAAAAACCAGAGTCGCGGCGGCGCGATTATCGCCGTCAGCTCCATCAGCGCCCTGGTCGGCGGCGGCATGCAGACCCACTACACACCCACCAAGGCCGGCCTGCATTCGTTGATGCAATCCTGCGCAATTGCCCTGGGGCCGTACGGCATTCGCTGCAACTCGGTACTGCCGGGCACCATCGCCACCGACATCAACAAGGACGACCTGGCCGACGAGGAAAAACTCGCCTACATGACCTCACGCACGCCGTTGGGTCGCCTGGGTGAGCCGGACGACATTGCCGGCCCGATTGTCTTCCTCGCGTCCGACATGGCGCGCTACGTCACCGGGGCCTCGCTGCTCGTCGACGGTGGCTTGTACGTAAACCTCCAGTAACACACCGCTCCTCCAACCACCACAGTTCCAATGTGGGAGCGGGCTTGCTCGCGAATGCAGTGTGTCAGTCACCGGATTCATGCCTGAACCACCGCTTTCGCGAGCAAGCCCGCTCCCACAGGGGCCTCTGTGTGCCTGAAGTTCGAGTTCCACCCCAATAAAAACAACAATCCAAGGAGCTTTTCCATGCGCATCACCCTACCCCTGGCCCTGCTCTGCAGCGCCATGTCGACCTGCGCCTTCAGCGCCGGTTTACTGGACCCAAACTCCCCCGCCATGCTCGGCGACTGGAACGGCCTGCGCCCGCAACTGGCCGAGCAGGGCTATGACTTCACCCTCAAGTACGTCGGCGAAGTCGGCTCCAACCTCGGCGGTGGCTACAACTCGCATACCACGGCACGCTGGAGCGACCAGTTGATTCTCGGTGTGAACATGGACCTGCAAAAACTGCTCGGTTGGCAAGACGCTACCTTGCGCATCGGCATCGGCGAGCGTCACGGCAAGGACATCACCAACGACCGCGTGCACCAGCCCAACGCCACTGGACTGACCTCCACCATGGAAGTGTTCGGCGGCGGCAATGCCTGGCGGCTCTCGCAGTTCTGGTACGAGCAGAAATTCTTCGAGCGCAAATTCGCCTTGAAACTGGGGCGCTTCGGCCATGGCGAAGACTTCGATCAGTTCCCCTGCGAATTCCAGAACGTGACCCTGTGCGGTTCCCAGGAAGGCAACTGGAATGGCGTGTGGAACAGCTTCCCCATCAGTCAGTGGGCAGTGCGCGCCAAGTACCAGTTCACCGACGAGTTTGCGGTACAGGTCGGAGCCTACGACAAGAACCCCGGCAACGCCGAAGCCAGCAATGGCTTCAAACCCTTCATCAGCGGCTCCCAGGGCACCAGTTTTCCCATCGAAGCCATCTGGAAGGGCCGGGTAGCTGGGCTGAACTCCGAATACCATGTGGGTTACTACTATGCCAACGCCGACACCAAGGACATGCTCAAGGACGCCGACGGCAACTTTGCCGCCAGCTCGCAAAAGCCCTATCGGATGTATTCCAGCAACGACGGCTGGTGGCTGTCGGGCCAGCAGCAGTTGACCACGGTCGACGGCAACAACAAGCGCGGGCTCAACGTATTCGCCAACCTGACGATGAATGACCCGGACAAGAGCGTGATTAAAAACCTGATTCAGGTCGGCCTGATCTACCGAGGCCCGTTCGATTCACGCCCAGACGACACTTTTGGTATTGGCGCGTCGAAACTGCAGGTCAGCGACCGCTACACCCGTAACACGCAGATGCTCAACGCCGCCAATGGCGTAACCGCTACTGATGACCCGCTGTACGTGCCCGAGCAGCGCCGCGAGTACAGCTACGAGATCAACTACGGCGTGCAGGCGACTAAGTGGCTGATGGTGCGGCCCAACCTGCAATACGTGAAGTATCCCGGCGGGCTGACGCAAACCACCGGTGCGGTGGTCGGCGGCGTGCAGTTTATTGCCGACTTCTAGTCTTTCTCTGCATCAAACACCTGCCCGCGCCCCACCACGCTGGCAGGCTTGAGTAGCGCACCTGGCGCCAATACCGCATTGGCGCCGATCCGGCACTGGTCACCGAGCAGCGCACCAAACTTGTCGCAACCAGTGCGTTGCAATGCCCCGTCCACTCGTACCGACACTTCTTTGTCATCGCGCTCATTGCGGTAGTTGGCGACGATGCTCCCCGCTTCCAGGTTGATCCCCTGCCCCAGCACCGAATCACCGACAAAGTTGAAGTGCGCCAGCTTGCTGCCGCTGAACACGAAGGACGTCTTCAACTCGGCGCCGGGACCGATGATGCAGTGTTCATCCAACCAGCAACCGCCACGCAGCAGTGAACCGCTGGCGATAAAACAGTGGGCACCGATGATCAGTGGCGGCTTGAGCAAGGCACCTGCTTCGACCGTGGCGGTACGGTGAATGGCGATTTCATCCTGAATGAGGTACTCGTCGGCTGGCAGTTCGGCCAACAGTTGGCGAACGATGGCGGGTGCCTGGCTGACCAGGGCCCAAGGCGCCAGGTCGGCCCACGGCGCAAGGCAGGATTGAGAGATCGGGGCGATGTAATCGGTAAGTCGGATCAACGTGTAATCCTCTAACGGTCAGAGAAGCCCGAAACGCTAACATGCACACACGAACCTTTACTATTTGTCTTGTTATGGATATTTTATCTAGACAAGCCACTGAGGTCCGTTCCCCATGCATTTGCCGACTTACCAAGACGTCATCGCCGCCGCCCAACGTTTGGAAGGCTTCGCCCACCACACGCCGGTATTCACCTCACGCACCCTCGATGCGCTGACCGGTGCCCAGGTGTTCATCAAGTGTGAAAACCTGCAAAGGGCTGGCTCGTTCAAGTTTCGCGGTGCTTTCAACGCGTTGTCGCGCTTCGATGATCAGCAGCGCAAGGCCGGTGTGGTGGCGTTTTCCTCCGGCAACCACGCTCAGGGCATTGCCCTGGCAGCGCAGTTGTTGGGCATACCGGCGACCATCGTAATGCCCACCGATGCGCCGGCCGCCAAGATTGCGGCCACCCGCGACTATGGCGCCCGGGTGGTGCTGTATGACCGTTTCACCGAAGACCGCGAGCAGATCGGCCGTAACCTGGCCAGCGAACACGGCCTGACCCTGATCCCGCCCTATGACCATCCACACATCCTCGCCGGGCAAGGCACCGCCGCCAAGGAACTGCTGGAGAACACCGGCCCTCTGGATGCGTTGTTCGTCGGCCTCGGCGGCGGCGGCATGCTCTCGGGCACCGCACTGAGTACCCGCGCCCTGGCGCCCGACTGCCTGCTGTATGGCGTCGAGCCCGAAGCCGGCAATGACGGCCAACGCTCGTTTCGCAGCGGCAGCATCGTGCATATCGACACACCGGCCACCATTGCCGATGGTGCGCAGACTCAACACCTGGGCGACTACACCTTCCCGATCATCCGCGACCAGGTGAACGACATCCTCACCGTGTCGGATGCCGAGTTGGTCGGGGCGATGAAGTTCTTCATGCAGCGCATGAAACTGGTGGTGGAGCCTACCGGCTGCCTGGGGTTGGCGGCATTGCTCAACGAAGGTGACCGGTTCAAGGGCCAACGCGTGGGGATTATCGTCACCGGTGGCAACGTCGATATCCAGAAGTATGCCGCGCTGCTCAGCGAGGCCTCATGAAGATCATCCAGACGCCCAACGCCGCCAAGCCCGCCGGCCATTACTCGCAGGCCATCCGCCACGGCGACACGTTGTACATCTCCGGGCAATTGCCGGTCAGTCCGGATGGGCAGCACAACCTGTCGGTGTCGTTTGCCGAACAGGCCCGGATAACCTTGAACAATCTGCTGGAGATCTTGAAAGCCGCCGGCGCCACGCCAGAGGATTTGGTGAAGGTCACGGTCTATGTGGCCGGCGTAGAACACTGGCCTGCATTCGATAGCGTGTACGCCGCCGCGCTGGGCGACCACCGCCCTGCCCGCGCGGTGGTGCCGGTGCCCGAGTTGCATCACGGGTATCTGGTGGAGATTGAAGCCGTGGCGCGCTACTTGGCGTAGGTGTAGACCGCCGCGCGCGACACGCCCAAGTGGGAAGCCACGGTTTCCATGGCCCGGCGAATATCCAGGCAGCCTGAGTCTTTGAGTTCCTGCATCAGCACACGCCGGTCCGCCGTCTTCAACGCACGCGGGGTGGTGGCCAGGCGGGCGGCGAACTGGTCGATACGCGCACGGATGACGTCGGCACCGGAAGGGTCCAGGGATTCGATGAGCTTATCGCCGCTGACCGAGCCGAACTGCTCGAGCATGCCCTGCAAGCCACGGAACAATGAGAGATCGACGTTCATGCACAAGGCCGCGACGTACTCGCCACCCACGCCCTTGACGCCAATCGAGGTGCTCTTGACCTGGCGACCGTCGCTGAACTGGTTCTGGTAATTGGCGATGACTTGCGGGTAGTCCGGGTCGGCAATCCGCGCCAGGCCCAACTCGGTGGTCGGGTCTCCCGGTGCGCGTCCGGACAGGTTGTTATGGATGGCCAGGATCGAGTGCTGCGGGTCGCGCAAGTCGTGCAGCACCACTTCGCAGAACGGGCTGAAGGTCTTGCTCAAGCCTTCGGCAATCTGTTCGAGCTGGCTGATCAGGTGAGTATCGTTGGGAGAGGTGTTTTTCATGCAAGACAACATATCCAGTCCTGGACAGGGCGTCAATTTCAGCGCCGTCCCCTCTAGTGGAGTTGCAACTTTGGACACGCCAGCAGCACTGATCGATATCGAGAAAATGCAGCGCAATATCCAGCGCATGCAACAGCGCGCCAACAGCCTGGGCGTTCAGTTGCGCCCCCATGTCAAAACCCACAAGTGCGCTGAAGTGGTAGCGGCGCAGATCGCAGCGGGCGCGCGTGGCATCACGGTTTCGACCTGAAGGAAGCCGAGTATTTTTTCGACTTGGGCATCCCCGACATCCTCTACGCCGTGGCCATGGCCCCACACAAATTGCCCCAGGCTCTAGCGTTGCGTCGTCGGGGTTGCGCCTTGACGCTGATCACCGACAGCCTGGCCGGCGCCCAGGCCATCGTTGATTTTGGTCGCGAGCATGGCGAACGCTTTGCGGTGATGATCGAGATCGACTGCGACGGCCATCGCTCCGGGGTCAAGCCACACGACCCGCTGTTGCTGGACATCGCACGCCTGCTCGGTGACAGCCTCACGGGCGTGCTGACCCACGCCGGTGAAAGCTACGGCCTGGACACGCCTGACGCGCTGCAAGCCATCGCGGAGCAGGAGCGTGCGCGGTGTGTCGAAGCAGCCGAACGCATCCGTGCGGCTGGGATGCGTTGCGCGCAGGTCAGCGTCGGTTCGACACCCACCGCGTTATCCGCCCTCAACCTGGACGGCGTGACCGAACTGCGCGCTGGGGTCTATGCCTTTTTCGACCTGGTGATGCACAACATCGGCGTGTGCCGCCTCGACGAACTGGCCTTGAGCGTGTTGACCACGGTGATCGGGCATCAACCGGAAAAAGGCTGGGTCATCACGGACTCGGGCTGGATGGCGATGAGTCGTGATCGCGGCACGCAATCGCAGAAACAGGACTTTGGTTACGGCCAGGTCTGCGATGAGCGCGGTAAGCCGATTGAGGGGCTGCTGTTGAGCAGCGCCAATCAGGAGCATGGGGTGGTGCAATTCCAGGGCGGTGATGTGGATGTGATCGCACAATTTCCGCTGGGCATGCGCCTGCGTATTTTGCCCAACCATGCCTGTGCCACGGGGGCGCAGTTTGGCAGCTATCACGCCCTGCTGGACAATGGCGACAGGCAGGTGTGGGAACGCCTACGCGGCTGGTAACCGAGACCCTTGTAGTGAGCGAGCTTGCTCGCGCTGGAGTGCGCAGCGCTCCCTTTGTTTTTGGGGCCGCTTCGCAGCCCGGCGCGAGCAAGCTCGCTCACTACAGGGTCAGTGGGCATCCTCCAGGATCAAATCCGCGCCCTTCTCCGCCACCATCAACACCGCCGCATGGGTATTGCCCGACGTCACGTTGGGGAAGATCGACGCATCGACAATGCGCAGCCCTTCCAACCCATGCACCTTCAAGCGCTTGTCCACCACCGACACCTGCGGGTCCGAGCCCATGGCGCAGGAGCCGCACAGGTGGTAGATCGAGCCGCTGTTCTCGCGGAAGTATTGCAGCATCTGCTCATCGGTCTGCACCGCCGCGCCGGGTAGCACCTCGGCCACGGTGATGCCCTTGAGGGCTGGCGCCTGCATGATCTTGCGCATCAACCGACTGCCCTGGATCACCTCGTCGATGTCCTTCTGGGTGCTCAGGTAGTTGGGGTCGATCAAGGCCGCATCCCGTGGGTTTTTCGACGCAATGCGGATGGTGCCCCGGCTGGTCGGCCGGCACGGGTTGAAGCACAGCAGGAAGCCGGAATACGGCTCGGGCTTGAGGCTGGCCTTGTTGTTTTTCGGGATCTGGTACGACAGCGGGTTGAAGTACAACTGCAGGTTCGGGTCCTTCTGTTCGTCGTTACCACGAAAAAAGCCGCCGGCCTGGTTGACGCTCATCGCCAGCGCGCCCTTTCGGGTCAGCAGGTATTTCAAACCGAGCTTGAGCTGGCCGAACAGCGAGCTGAGTTCGTCGTTCAGCGTCGGGATGTTGGCCTTGTAGTAGTAGCTGGCGCACAGATGGTCCTGCAGGTTTTCGCCCACTGCCGGCAGGTGCTTGACCAACGGGATGTTGTGTTCAGCCAGCAGGTGCTGGTCGGCCACACCGGACAATTGCAGGATCTTCGGCGTGTCCACCGCGCCGGCACACAGGATTACTTCCTTGCGTGCCGTGAAGGTGCGTGTCACGCCGTGTTGGGTGACGGCAATGCCCGTGGCGCGTTGCTGATCGTCGAACAGCACGCGATCCACCAACGCATGCAATTCCACCGTCAGATTGGAACGGCCGAGCGCCGGGTGCAGGTGCGCAAAGCTGCTGGAACAACGCTCACCATTGCGCGTATTGACGTCATACAAACCGGCGCCTTCGAAGTTCGGGCCGTTGAAGTCGTCGCTGTGGGCATAGCCCAATTGCTCGCAACCCTTGAGGAACACGTCGCAGATCGGGTGGGTCTGGCCCTTCATCGGCGTGATGCTGATGGGGCCACTGCCGCCGTGGTACTCGGTGTCGCCCAGCGGGTGGTTTTCCAGCTTGCGAAAGTATGGCAGTACGTCCGCAAAACCCCAGCCGTCGTTGCCGTTGGCGGCCCAGTCATTGAAATCATGGGCCTGGCCGCGCACGTAGATCATGGCGTTGATCGAGCCCGAGCCACCCTGCACTTTGCCGCGCGGCGCGTAGATTTCACGCCCGGCCAACTGCTTTTGTGGCTGGCTGTAGTACATCCAGTTGAAGGTCGGGTTGTAATACATCTTGGCGAAACCGACCGGGATCTTGAACCACCAGGAACTGTCCTTGCCGCCGGCTTCCAGCAACAACACGGTGTGTTCGCCCGAGGCGGACAACCGGTTGGCCAGGATGCAGCCTGCGGCGCCAGCGCCGGCGATGATGTAGTCATATGTCATTCACGGTTACCGCATCAGTCGTTTTTTTTAGCCCTTGGCGGGCGAAGTGTCTTTCACGTCAGCCGGGGTCGGCGCCATTTGCAGGTGCAGGCGTTCCCCGGTGTACGGCGTGTGCTTGCGCACCACGTCCATGTTCAGTTCAACCCCCAGGCCCGGTTCGGTGGACGGGATGATGTAGCCGTCCTCCCATTGCAGCGGCTTGGTCAGTACTTCGGCATGGAAACCGCCCCAGGTCATGATGCTTTCCTGGATCAGGAAGTTCGGGGTGCACGTGGCCAGCTGAAAGCTCGCCGCTGCGCCAATCGGCCCGTTGTACAAATGCGGGGCGATTTGCGCGTAGTAAGCCTCGGCCATGCTCGCGATTTTCTTCGCCTCCAGCAGCCCACCGCAGCGCGCCACGTTCATCTGCAGGATCGACGCGCCGCCGGCCTGCAGCAGCTTGAAGAACTCATACTTGGTGGTCAGGCGCTCGCCGGTCGCAATCGGGATACTGGTCTTGGCCGCGACCTGGGCCATGGCGTCTTCCTGGCCTGGCGGCACCGGTTCCTCGAACCACAGCGGGTCGTATTTTTCCAGGCGCTTGGCCAGGCGGATCGCCGACGAAGGCACCATCTGCCCGTGTGTGCCGAACAGCAGGTCGCACTTGTCGCCCACCGCTTCACGGATCTTGCGGCAGAAGGTCTCGCAGCGCTCCAGCACCTCAAGGGAGATCTGGTGGCCCGAATACGCGGTGTACGGGCCGGCCGGGTCGAATTTCACGGCGGTGAAGCCTTTGTTCATGTTCTCGATGGCGCACTCGGCGGCCAGGTCCGGGTCGTCGTAGTCGTACTCGCCCTGACTGTTGACCGGGTACAGGTAGGTGTAGGAACGCAGACGCTCGTTGACCTTGCCGCCGAGCAGCTCGTAAACCGGCTTGTTGGCGGCCTTGCCGATGATGTCCCAGCAAGCCATTTCCAGGCCACTGACCACGCCCATCATGGTCAGGTCCGGGCGCTGGGTAAAACCGCTGGAATAGGCCTGGCGGAAGAAACGCTCGATGTGATGCGGGTCGTGGTTGAGCAGGTAGCGCTCAAACACATCCTCGATGATCGGCAGCATGGCCTTGGGGCCGAAGGTGGCGGCGTAGATCTCGCCGACGCCTTCGATGCCGCAGTCGGTCTTGAGCTTGACGAACAGCCAGTACATGCCGCCGATGTGCGGCGGCGGGACAGCAACGATATGGGTTTCAAGGGCGACGATTTTCATCTCAGGCACCTGTCTGGTTGAATTTTTTACGGTTGATTCGGGCGCGCAGGGTCAGGGCCGCTAGGGTGCCGAGCACGCCAATGAAGGCGATGTAGCCGAAATACAGGTTGTAACCGGCCTTGCCTGGGTAGGTGTCGGTCAGGTAGCCGTTGATCAGCGGGATAAAGGTGTCCGGCAGGTAACCCACCACCGAGACAATGCCGATGGCCAGGCCGGTGATGCGCAGCGGAATGTCGCAGCTGTCGAGGATCGCCCAGTACAGGCCACGGATCGCGTAGGTCATCAACCCGATGAAGATCACCGTGCCGATCAGCAGGCCCAGGCTGTTGAACGCCGGGAACACGATCAGCCCGACCATCGCCAGGGTCACCAGCGCCAGTGCGACGATCAGCACCGAAATATTCGAGAATTTATCCCCCAGCCAGCCGCCGCCGATGCCACCGATGGGACGCATCCACAGCTTGATGGTGGTGATGGTGCCGGCCATCACGGCGGTCATGCCGCTGCCTTGCAGGTAGTCGGAGAAACTGTAGGTGGCCCAGAACATGTGGTAACCGCAAAACACGATGGCGGTCACCAGCCACAGCTCGGGGATTTTCACCAACGTGGTCAAGTCGGCGATGAGGTTGAACTTGCCCTTCTCCACCGCCGCTGTCTCCGCCATGGACTTGGGATCCTTGAGCAGCACCAGCACGCAGCCGATGGCGATACACACAAAGGAATACAGGTAGACCACGTGCTTGAAGCCCTCGGCCGCCGTCTCGCTGCGGCTCTCGGTGGCATAGGCGAACAGGCCCAGGGCCACGGTTGCCAACAGCGCCTCGACCAGCCCGCGACCGCCATCAAGGATGCCGAAAAAACGGCCCTGCTCGGTGTGGTGCGCGATCATCTTCACGCGCTTGAGCACCGAGGCCCAGAACGTCAGGCCGGTGGTCAGGCCCCAGCAACCGAAAATGATCATCAGGCCGCTCATCGACGGCACCGTCGAATACCACAGGCCCAACCCACCGGTGGCAACCAGCGAGAAGAAGATCAGGAAGCGTGGCGGCAAGCGGTCGGCCAACCAGCCACTGGGCAAGTAACTGAGCAGGAAGATCGTGCCGAGCATGGAATACAGATAGCCCAGCTCACTGTGGTTGATGTGGAACACGTCGAGCATGGTGGTCTGGTAGACCTGGCGCAGGTAGAGGATCGGGTAGATCGCCCCTGCGGCCAGCACCAGCAACATCAATTGGAAATAGCGACTGGCGGTGTCATTTGCCGCGGGCACGGCAACAGGAACCTGGGCAACGGGTGCAGGCTTGGACATCATTCGGACCTCAGGCACCCGATGCACGGGTGCCCCGATAATTGTTTTTATTAAGGGTGTCGCGGGTGTGCGTGGATCAGTACTTCATGACCACCAAGCGGGTCTGGGTAAATTCAAGCATCCCGTGCTTACCGTCATCGCCGCCCAGCCCTGAGCGTTTCCAGCCGGCGTGGAAGCCCTGGTACGGGTCCGCCGGTGTGCGATTGACGTACAACTCGCCGGCTTCGATGGCATTCGCCACTTTCATCGCCGTGCGGTAGTTCTCGGTGTAAAGCACCGACGACAGGCCGAACTGGTGGTCGTTGGCCATGGCCAGTGCTTCATCGATGTCGCGGTACTTGAGCACCGGCAGTACCGGACCGAAGATTTCCTCCTGGATGATCTCCATGTCCTGGCGGCAGCCGCTGAGCAGGGTCGGCGGGTAGAAATGCCCTGGACCTTCAGGCAGCACGCCGCCCACTTCCAGTACAGCACCGGCGGCGACAGCGCGCTCGACCATGGCGTGGATATTCTGTCGCGAGCTGGCGTTGACCAACGGGCCCATCAGGCTGGCGTCGGTTGCGCGGTCGCCGAACTTCACGGCGCTGATCTTGCTTTTGAGCAGGGCCAAAAACGCGTCATAGATGCTTTCGTGCACATACACGCGCTCCACCGCCGTGCACAGCTGGCCGCAGTGGGTGGTCTTGGAGGCAACAATGGCGCTGGCGGCTTTTTCCAGGTCCGCATCGGCCTCGATGATCGCCGGGGTCTTGCCGCCCAACTCCAGCGAGGGCTTGGCGATGTTGGCCTTGCAGTAATCCAGCACAATGCGCCCAGCATTCACGCTGCCGGTGAGGGTAATCAAACCGACCGCCTTGTGGGTGCAGACACTGGCGGCAGTGGCATGGTCCATGGTCAGGATATTGATGACGCCGGCTGGAATTCCGGCCTTGACCACGGCCTTGGCGATTTCAAACGCCGACAGCGGCGTGTTGTTGCTCGGCCGCACCACCACGGTATTGCCTGCGATCAGCGCCGGGGCGATCTTGCGCAACAGGGTGTAGACCGGGTAGTTGAACGGGATCAGGCAAGCCACGACGCCAATCGGCTCGCGTTGCAGGAACAGGTTTTCGTCCGGGGTATCGCTGGGGATGATCTCGCCTTCGATCCGGCGTGCCCATTCGGCATGGTAGCGGGTGATCTGCGCGGCGTAGCGCGCTTCGTTGCTGGCGTCACTGACGCTCTTGCCCGACTCGCTGGCCAGCGCCGTGCCGATGGCTTCAGCGCAGCTGTCCAGGGCATCGGCAAAGGCACGCAGGTGTTCGGCGCGTTCGATACTGGTGAGTTTGCCCCAGGTTTTCTGAGCGATGGCGGCGGCGTCGACGGCGGCAATCGCCTCCTCGGCGGTGGCAGCGCTGACGTGGCCGACCAGGGTTTCGGTGGCCGGGTTGTAGACGGCGATCAGTGCGTCACTGGCAGGTTCGACAAAGTGACCGTTGAAAAAATTGCGCTCGAGTTGCATGTGGTTCGCCCAACGTTGTTGTTATCCGAGTGACATGCAGTCTTGTCATCGGCCAGCCGTTGGACAAACGATTTATTGCGTGGGGTAACGTGCGAAAAACGCAGGTTAGTCGGTTTTTACCCTCAGAGCCCGCGTTGGCGCAGCCACTGCAGGAAGCCCTTCTTCACGGGGACCACGGGCGCCTCCTGGGTCAAGGCCTGCGCGGCGTGCAGGCGGAAATCCAGCAGGGTCTTCATGGCTTCGCTGATGTCATGGCGCGCATCCAGGCACGGCTTCAAGTATTCCTTCTCGATGCGGTACAGGGTGCAGAAGGTCTTGGCCGAAAAATCCGCCAGTGCGGCCTGGTCCGACAGAATCCCCGCCTCACCGATCACCTCCCCTGGCCCCATGCGCCCGGCTTCGAACTTGTGCCCGCCCTTGGTCAGCATCACCGAGATCACGCCGGACTCGACGATAAACAAATGATCGCTGACCTCCCCGGCCGGCAGGATCATGTCGCCGGCGCGGTAGGTGTGCAGGGTCATATTCTGGCTGAAGGTGTCTTTCTCCTCCTGGCGCAAGGTGGAGAAAATCGACGAACGCTCCAGCAATGCGCGTGCCGCGGACATGGCCGCAAGCGCGCTGCTTTCCGTGGCCGAGAGCAAGCCGACACCCGCCGCTTGCAGGTGACGGAAGGCCAGGTCGTAAAGCTGGTTGCGCACCTCGCGCTTGAGGGCCATGGCCGGTACAAAACCGCTGATTTCATATTCGACGCCGCCACTGGCGGACGTTTTGAACGCCACACTCGGCGCCGGCTTGCCCAGTAGCGGCCGACAGCCTTGCATCGCCCGCTCCAGCGCCTCGATCACCGTTTGCGGGCGCGCATGCGGGCTGACTTGCAGGCTGACCGACAGGCCGAACATGTCCGCCGGGCGCGAGAAGTTGATGATCTTGGCCTTGGCCGCCAGGGAATTGGGGATCACTGCCAGGCTGCCCTGGGAGGTTTGCAGGCGCGTGGCGCGCCAGTCGATGTCGGTCACCCGGCCTTCGGTGCCGTCGATGGAGATCCAGTCATCGATCTGATACGGCTTGGTGGTGTTGAGCACGATCCCGGAAAACACATCGCTCAACGTGCTTTGCAGTGCCAGGCCGACAATGATCGCCACCGCGCCGGACGTAGCGAGCACGCCCTTGACCGGCAGGTCGAGTACATAGGCCATGGCGGCGATGATCGCGATCAGGAAAATCACAGCGCCGACCAGGTCCTGCAACAGGCGCCCGGTGTGACCGACCCGCTGCATCATCACCGCGCCAAGCAATACCGTCAGCGTGCGCGCCGCGAACAGCCACCAGCCGATCTGCAAGGCGGTGGCCGCCAGGTGCAAGGCAGTGTTGTCCGCATAGGGCGCCACTTGCATGGGGTTCATGCCGTCGTTGAACAGCACGGCGCTGTACACGGCAAAGATCGCCAACCGCGCCGCGAGCTTCCAGTTGGCGAGGTTGACGGAAATAAGGCGCCACACGGCGATGTCGATAAAGATCAGCGCCAGGGCGCACAGCATCGGGTGATCAGCGATAAATGAGGGCATCCAGGCGACTCCAAGGTACATGCCGAGAAGATCGCATGAATTGGCGGTATCGGGTATAGCGCAAAACGAAATGTGGGAGCGGGCTTGCTCGCGAATGCGGTGCGTCAGTCACAGAAACATTGACTGGCCAACCGCATTCGCGAGCAAGCCCGCTCCCACAGGGGATTACTACAAGTCGTCAGATGTGCATCTGGCCGAATTTTCCGGACTGAAAGTCCGCAAACGCCTGATGAATCTCCTGCTCGGTATTCATCACAAACGGCCCATGCCCGACGATGGGTTCGTCGATGGGTTCGCCACTGAGCAGCAACACCTTGGCGTCGTCATTGGCCTCCAACGTCAGTTGGCGACCATCACGCTCAAACAGCGCCAATTGCCCTTGGCGCGCGACCTCCTCGCCATTGACCAAGACCGTGCCGCGCAGGATCACCAGGGCGGTGTTACGTCCTTCGTGCAGGTCCAACGTGACGGGTTTGCCGACGTTGAGGCGCAAGTCCCACACGTCGATGGGCGTAAACGTACGCGCCGGGCCTTGGGTGCCAGCAAAGTCACCGGCAATCAGGCGCAGTTGCCCGGCACCGTCGGCCAGTGGCAGTACCGGAATGTCGCCATCGACAATCGTCTGGTAACCGGCGTCGGCCATTTTGTCCTTGGCCGGCAGGTTGACCCACAATTGCACCATCTCCAGCGCGCCGCCGCTGCGGGCAAACGCTTCGGAATGGAACTCTTCGTGGAGAATGCCTTTGGCGGCCGTCATCCATTGCACGTCGCCGGGGCCGATGGTGCCACCGGCGCCAGTGGAATCGCGGTGTTCAACTTCGCCATCGTAGACGATGGTCACCGTCTCAAAGCCGCGATGAGGGTGTTGGCCGACGCCGCGACGTTGTTCGGTCGGGGTGAAATCCGCTGGGCCGGCGTGGTCCAGCAGCAGGAATGGGCTGATGTGCTTGCCCAGGGTGTCGTAGGAAAACAGCGTGCGCACCGGGAAACCGTCGCCGACCCAATGGCCGCGAGGGCTGGTGTAGATGCCGATAAGCTTTTTCATGGTGTACCTCCAAAGTGCCTACACCATAAGTCGGCTGGAGGTTGAGCACTAGCCGGCAAAAGCGGCCTGGATCGTCCTACGTATAGGACAATCCCTTGACTTGGCGCTGACGCAGCAGATGAAACGCGACAAAGGCCGTCAGCGCAAAACACGCCTGGATAATGATCATCGGCGCGGCACTGCCATCGCGCAGTTGGCTCAGTAACACACCGCTGCAGGTGGCGCCGAACATCTGTGCAAACCCCATCAGACCAGCCGCCAGACCGGCGCGGTTTGCGTTGGGCATGACGCCCCCGGTGACCGAGCCCGGCAACACCAGGCCGCCGCCAAGCGTGACCAGTGCAATCGGAATATCCAGGCCGAGTACCGACAGGCCAAACAGTGCATAAATGACCAGCGCGGACACACCGCCGACGGCGACCATCGTCACGCCCATCGCCACAATCCGCTGCGGGCCCAGGCGCATGATGTTGCGTCCGGTGTAGGTGGAACCGACGATCAGCATCGACACGATCAGCCCGAAATTGATGCCGTACTCAAGTGTGCTGAAGCCCAGCAGATTGATGAACACCGCCGAAGAACCGGCGATCACCGCGAACATCGCGCCGTAGGTGCACGCCAAGGCCACGGCGAACGCACGGTATTGGCGGCCCTTGAGCAGATCCAGGTACTGCCCGCCGAGGGTGCGCCAATGACCGGCCTTGGGATCGAGGAAGTGGTTGCTCTCGCGAAAGAACAGCAAGGCCAGCAGTAACACCACGCTGCCAATCACCAGCGCCAGGACGATCGGTGCGTGCCAGCCGAACAGTTTGATCAACAGGCCACCGACCATCGGTGCCACCACAATGGCGTAGAGCATGCCGATCATGGTCAGGGCCAGTGCGGGCCCCGCCTCGGCCTTCCACACATCCCGCACCACCGTGCGTGCGAGTACCAACGCGGCGCAGGCGCCCAGGCCTTGCAGCACGCGGGCGGCGATGAACTGGTGGATGTCGTGGACCAGCAGCATCGACAAGGTCGCCAGCACGTACAGCACCAAGCCGCCGATCAACACCGGGCGCCGGCCAATGCGGTCCGACAGCGGGCCGAACAGCAACTGCCCAAGGCCGAAAGCAGCCACAAAGGCCGACAGCGCCATCAGTGCCGAACCGGCTGGCGCCGCGAGTGCCTGCTCGATGGCGCCGAGGCCGGGAATGATCAACTGAGTTGAAACCTCACCCAGTGCCGTCAGGGCCACCAGTAAAAACAACAGGCTTCGCGAGGGGACCGGGACGTTTTTCATGGGGGGTATCCGGGGGGCTGGATTAATTTATATTTCGACCATAATATGCGTAAAAAATTATGTCCATAATTTTTTGCCCAATGGTTACCCCCCGGAGCCCGCCATGCACCCTCTTCCCTTGCGTCTTCTCACGCCCTTCGCCCTGTTGATGGTCCTCAACGGTTGCAACAGCAAGGCCGACACCGCCGCCGAAGTGCCTCAGCCACGCCCGGTCCTCGCCGCCAAAGTCGAAGCCGCCGGCACTCAGCAAAGCGCCTATACCGGCGTGGTCGCAGCACGTACCGAGAGCGACCTGGGTTTCCGGGTCAGCGGCAAGGTCATCGAACGCAAGGTCGACCCCGGCCAGCATGTTTCCCGTGGCGACACGCTGCTGGTGCTGGACATCGGCGACTTCGAACTGGCCCTGCGCTCGGCGAAGAACCGCGTCAACGCCGCCCAGGCGCAACTGCGCCAGCGCCGTGACGACGAAAACCGCTACCAGCGCCTGGCCAACACCGGCGCCGTGTCGCGGCAGATCTTCGACCAGTCCGCGACCAACCTGCGCGTCGCCGAAGCCGAGCTGGCCTCGGCGCAATCCGACGCCAGCCAGATCGAAAACCGTCGCACCTACTCCGTGCTCAAGGCCGATGGCGACGGCATCATCACCGACGTGCGCGTGGATCGCGGCCAAGTGGTCGCCGAAGGGCAGATCGTTGCGCGCCTGGCCCATGACGGTGCCCGCGAAGCCATCGTCAACCTGCCGGAAAACCAGCGCGACCAGGCCTCCCAGAAAGCCCTGGCCTTTCCCTTCGGCGCCCCGGACCAGGCGGTGACCGCCACGTTGCGCGAACTTTCTGCCAGCGCCGACCCGACCACCCGCACCTACCGCGCCCGCTACGTGCTGCACGGTGCCGTCGACCGCTTCGCCCTCGGTTCCACCATCACCGTACGCCTGCAAGGCAACGGCCAGGCCCAGCAAACCCGCGTGCCCATTGGCGCACTGCAGGACGCGGGACAAGGCACCGGCGTGTGGCTGATCGGCGCGGACGACAAAGTCAGTTTCGCCCCGGTGAACGTCGCCAGCCTCGGCCAGGAAGACGCGCTGCTCAACAGTGGCGTTGCCCCCGGCCAGATCATCGTTGCCCTCGGCGCACACCTGTTGCACAGCGGTGACGCCGTGCGCCTGCTGCCCGCGCAAGTACTGGCCCTCAACCGCAAACAGGACAACTGAGCATGCGCGGTATCAACCTTTCGGAACTGGCGGTCAAGCATCGCGCGGTCACGCTGTTCCTGATCATCGCGATCCTGGCGGCCGGGATCTTCTCGTTCGGCAAGCTGGGTCGCGCCGAAGACCCGTCTTTCACCGTCAAGGTGATGACCATCACCGCCGCCTGGCCCGGCGCCACCGCCCAGGAAATGCAGGAACAGGTGGCCGACCGCCTGGAAAAACGCCTGCAGGAACTGGACTACTACGACCGCGTCGAGACCATCGCCCAACCCGGTTTCGTGTCGATGCGCATGACCTACAAGGAGTCCACGCGCCCCAGCGAAATCCAGGACCTGTTCTACCAGACCCGTAAAAAGCTCAGTGATGAAGCCGCGAAGCTGCCCAAGGGTGTGATCGGGCCATTCTTCAACGATGAATATTCCGATGTGTATTTCGCGCTGTACGCCCTGGAGGCCGAACACCTGCCCCATCGGCAACAGGTGCAGATGGCCGAAGACCTGCGCCAGGGTTTGCTCAACCTGCCGGGAGTGAAGAAGGTCAATATCCTCGGCGAGCAGGCGCAACGGGTGTTTGTGGAGTTCTCCTACGAGCGCCTGGCGACCCTGGGCATCAAGCCGGATCAGATTTTTGCTGCATTGGCCGCACAAAACGCCGTGGCGCCGTCGGGTTTCGTCGAGACCGCCGGGGCCCGCGCCTACATCCGGATCGACGGTGCGTTCGACAGCCTGTCGCTGATCGAAAACGTGCCACTGGAAGTCAATGGCCGCGTGTTGCGCATCGCCGATGTGGCCACCGTCAGCCGTGGTTATGAAGATCCGCCCAGCTACCGCATCCGTCACCAAGGCGACCCGGCGTTGATGCTGGGCGTGATCATGGAGAAACACTGGAACGGCCTTGAACTGGACAAGAGCCTCAAGGCCCAGGAAGCCAGGATCCAGGCCGATTTGCCGCTGGGCGTGAACTTTGCCAAGGTCTCCGACCAGGCGAAGAACATCAGCTTGGCCGTGAATGAGTTCATGCTGAAATTCTTCGTCGCCCTCGCGGTGGTGATGGTGATCAGCCTGTTGGCCCTGGGTTTCCGCGTGGGCCTGGTGGTGGCAGCAGCGGTGCCGCTGACCTTGTCGGTGGTGTTTGTGATCATGCTGCTGACCGGGCGTGAATTCGACCGCATCACCCTCGGCGCGCTGATCATTTCCCTGGGTTTGCTGGTGGATGACGCGATCATCGCCATCGAGATGATGGTGGTGAAGCTCGAGGAAGGTTTCGACCGTATTCACGCCGCCACCTTTGCCTGGAGTTCCACGGCGGCGCCGATGCTGACCGGCACGCTGGTCACCATCATCGGCTTTCTGCCGGTGGGGTTTGCCCGTTCCGGTGCCGGGGAATATGCCGGCAATATCTTCTGGATCGTCGGGTTTGCGCTGATCTCGTCCTGGCTGGTGGCCGTGGTGTTCACGCCTTACCTGGGCGTGAAACTGCTGCCGCAGATCAAGCCTGTGCCGGGCGGCCATGATGCAATCTATGCCGGGCGTTACTATCAGAAACTGCGCAGCGTGGTCGAAGCCTGCGTGCGTGGGCGCTGGCTGGTCACCGGCCTGGTAGTGGCGGCGTTTGTGCTGTGCGTGCTGGGCATGGGCGTGGTGAAGAAGCAGTTCTTCCCCAACTCCGACCGTTCAGAGTTGATTCTTGAGGTGTACATGCCGCCCGGCAGTGCCTTCAAAAGCACCGAAGCGGTGGCCGCGCAGCTGGAAAAAGCCCTGCTGCAAGAGCCGCAAACCACACTGGTCGACACCTATGTGGGCGGCGGCGCACCGCGCTTCTTCCTGTCGCTGAACCCCGAACTGCCGGACCCGGCATTTGCCAAGCTGATCGTGCAAACCCCGGACTCCCACGCTCGCGACGCGTTGAAACTGCGCATGCGTGAACGCATTGCCGCCGGTGAGTTTCCGGCGGCGCGGGTGCGCGTGACGCAGTTGCTGTTCGGCCCGCCCGTGCCGTTCCCGGTGGTGTTCCGTGTGTCCGGCCCCAATGTGGATGTGCTGCGCGGCGTCTCCGAAGAGGTGCGCAAAGTGGTCGCCGCCAACAAGCTGACCAAGGACGCCTTCCTCGATTGGGGCGAGCGCACCAGCGGTTATCGCCTGGTGCTGGATCAAGACCGCCTGCGTTTGCTAGGTTTCACGCCCAATGAGGTCAAGTCCCAGCTCAATGCCTTGCTCAGCGGCAACCCGATCACCGAAGTGCGTGAAGGCAACCGCACCGTCTCCGTCGTCGCCCGCGCCCAGGGCAGCCAACGCGAAGACCTCGGCAACCTCAACAACATGACCCTGACCAACAGCGCCGGTACTTCAGTGCCATTGGCCCAGGTCGGGCATTTCCAGGCGGTGATGGAAGAACCGATCCTCAAGCGCCGCAACCGCGCGACCACCGTGGAAGTGCGCGCCGACATCATCGACGGCGTACAACCGCCCGACGTGGAAATGGCCGTGTACAAAGACCTGCAACCGCTGATCGCCAAGCTGCCCGCCGGTTACCAGATCGACATCGGCGGTCCGGTGGAAGAAAGCGCCAAGGCCAACGTCGCCCTGGCCGCGCTGTTCCCGATCATGATCCTGCTGACCCTCACGGTGATCATGTTCCAGGTGCGCTCGTTCGGCGTGATGTTCATGGTCTTCGCCACGGCACCGCTGGGCTTGATTGGCGCGGTGCCGACCTTGCTGCTGTTCAACCAGCCGTTCGGCTTCAATGCGATCCTGGGCTTGATCGGGATTGGCGGGATCCTGATGCGCAACACGCTGATCTTTACCGACCAGATCCGCCAGAACCAGGAGCACGGCATGGCGATTCGAGAGGCCATCGTCGAAGCCACGGTGCGGCGTGCAAGGCCGGTGATATTGACCGCGCTGGCGGCGGCGCTGGCGTTTATTCCGCTGACGTTATCAGTGTTCTGGTCGTCCCTGGCCTATGTGCTGATTGGCGGGGTGTTGGTGGGCACGCTGTTGACGCTGTTGTTCTTGCCGGCGCTGTGCAGTCTGGTGCTGGGGCGAACGCGCACAAAAGCTGCTGAAACCTCCCACGTGACAGCGGGATAAGCTCTACAGATATCATCTGAAAACCTCTGCAAAGTCCTTCGCCTGATCACACAGTGCGAAGGATTGCAGATGAAATTTCTATCGGGTGCGTCGGCTTTCTGGGCATCAGCTGCAGGGAGTCGGCGCCGATGACCCACCCCTCCCACATTGCCCTTATCGAATTTGAGCTGGATGGCTTCCATCAGAGCCTGGTGATTTATCGCCAGCAGATGGACGCGTGGTATTCGCGTGCGCTGGATTCGGTGAGCCATGGGCTAGACATGCCGTCGCTGCTGGGGATGGATCGGGTGTTGCGGGTGGGCGATTCGCAGCGGGCGGTGAGTATTGCGGATGCCGAGTTTTCCACCGTGGCCCAGTGCCCGGTGGGCGGCGAGCTGAAGATCGAGAGCCTGTTCGAGTCGGTGTATGACGTGCCGATCGGCAACATCCCGGTGGAGGTGATCGGGCTGGATGACGGCAGTTCCATCGTGATCATGCTGGATGAACAAGGCAAAGGCTCGCACCACTGCGCGGCGGGCGGGCGCTATCAAGTGCGGGTGCAAGGGGGCGTTTCTACTGAGCA
>NZ_JACART010000166.1:0-304 GCF_013386445.1 Pseudomonas sp. P7759 | reverse complement strand
CCCACAACCTCAACCCGGAAGACCCTGCCGTACTCGACAGCCTGGGCTGGGTGAATTACCGCCTGGGCAACCTCGACGAAGCGGTACGCTTGCTGCGCCAGGCGCTGGCGCGCTTCCCCAACCAGGAAGTCGCTGCTCACCTGGGCGAAGTGCTGTGGGCCAATGGCAAACAGCGCGAAGCACGCCAGATCTGGGAAAAATTCCTCAAGGAACAACCCGAAAGCCCCATCCTGCGCGGCACCATCAAGCGCCTGACCGGATCCGAGACCCTTTAAGCTTATGTTCTTGCGCCACGTTGTTATTT
>NZ_JACART010000022.1:0-64802 GCF_013386445.1 Pseudomonas sp. P7759 | reverse complement strand
GGTTACTTTGGGGCTCTTTTCCAAAGTGACCCGCCGTAAGGGCGGAACCAATACCCGCCATCACCTAAATAACGGATATGCCCCCAATCACCCCCCCAACTCAACCCCGCCCATTCCCAATCTGCCAAACAAACGGCGGCTCCACCCCATTAACCACCCAATCCCCCACAATCCGCGCCTTATAAATCACCGGATTATGCGACGACACCGTCCGCGCATTCCGCCAATGCCGATCCAGCGCCTTCCCCTGCCGCACATCCGACGCCCCCAGCGCATTAAACAACTCACTGGTCGCCCGCTGAATCAACCCCGACACCACCACCTGCGCCGTAGCCGACTCAATCTCTGCCGCCACATTGGCTAAACGCTCAGCAGCCTCATCCCCCCCAAACCGCGCCACATACGCCCGTTGCGCCGGCAACGTCGCCTTCAACGCACTCGCCTCAGCGGCATACACCAGCGCCGCCACTTCCCCCACCACCTGGAGAACCTGCGCATCCTGGCTCACATGCGCCGCATTGCCATGACTGTAGATACGTTTACGGCTGCGCACCTGATGCGACACATCGCGCAAGGCCGCACGCCCAATCCCCGCCAAACTGGCGAGCAACACCAACTGATAGAACGCCGTCTGGTACTTAAACCGGCTGGCAAAGTCGATGACGTTTTCCGCGTCCACCACCGCGTCGGTAAAACGCGACGTACCGCTGCCGGTAGTGCGCTGGCCAAACCCGTCCCAGTCATCACTGTGCACCACCCCCGGCTGGCGGGCGCGGGTAGCGGCGATCACATCGCCACCGGTGTCGCTGCGCTGGGCATACACGTCGATCCAGTCGGCGAAGATGCTGCCAGTGCTGTAGAACTTCTCTCCGTTGAGCTTCCAGCGGTCGCCGTCAGGGCTGACCTGGGTGACCACATCGCCGATCGCCACGTTGCCAATCTCGGTCCAGGCGCAGCCGACGATATCGCCGTCCACGAACCGCTTGAACCACAGATCCCGGCCAGCGCTGGGCGGCGCGTTCAGGCGGTCTTCGGCAAATGCGAAGTGCCCGCGCAGGGCCTGGGGCACGTTGGAGTCGGCTTCGGCCAGTTCGATCAGCAGTTCGAACAACTGCGGCAGGGAAGCACCGCCGCCGCCATATTCCACCGGCACGCGCACCGCGCCAAAACCGGCTTCCTTGAGCCACTGGATCGGTTCATGGGGCAGGATGCGGGACTGTTCGCGCTCTACGGCACCGTCGGCGATGCGTTGGAAAATCGGACGGAAGCGCGCGGCCAGCGTTGGATAGTCGACGCCAGTGGACAGTGGGTTGATGACGTGTTGTTCGGTCATGGGCAAGGTTCCTGGGCAGTGATCAATCCAAGGGGGATTGCACACTCCGTGCCGGGTATCTGCGCCCGTATTCATGGGCTAAAGCGTTCAGCCACTGTTGCCCTGGCAACAGCTGATCGACAAACCCGCACACTCTGCGACATCAATGCCGGCACGCAGTATTGTGTGCAACGCCCCTGGCCTGGGCGTTTCCCCGGTCTGGCACGCTTGCTGCTCAAGCCCTCGTTACATCCCTTTTGTGCGAGGTAACGCGAGATGAGCCAGCAAGCCGTGAAATTTGCCTACTGGGTGCCCAACGTCAGCGGTGGGTTGGTGGTCAGCAAGATCGAACAACGCACCCACTGGGGCATCGACTACAACCGCAAACTGGCGCAACTGGCGGAAGCGGCCGGCTTTGAATACGGCCTCACCCAGATCCGTTTTACTGCCGGCTACGGTGCCGAAAACCAGCATGAGTCCGTGGCATTCAGCCATGCGCTGCTGGCCGCGACCACCACGCTCAAGGTGATCGCCGCGATCCTGCCGGGCCCCTGGCAACCAGCGTTGGCGGCCAAGCAACTGGCGACGATCGACCAACTCACCAACGGCCGTATCGCCGTGAATATCGTCAGCGGTTGGTTCAAGGGCGAGTTCCAGGCCATCGGCGAACACTGGCTGGAGCACGATGAACGTTATCGCCGTTCCGAAGAGTTTATCCGGGCCCTCAAAGGCATCTGGACCCAGGACGATTTCACCTTCAAGGGCGACTTTTACCGCTTCAACAACTACACCCTCAAGCCCAAGCCATTGGGCCAACCGGAGGTGTTCCAGGGCGGCAGTTCGCGGGCCGCGCGGGACATGGCGGCGCGCGTGTCGGACTGGTACTTCACCAATGGCAACACCCCGGAAGGCATCAAGGCCCAGGTCGATGACATCCGCGCGAAAGCGGCGGCGAACAACCATTCGGTCAAAGTCGGCGTCAACGCCTTCGTGATCGCCCGCGACACCGAGGAAGAAGCCCGCGCCGTGCTGGCAGAGATCATCGACAAGGCCGATCCGGAGGCGGTGAACGCCTTTGGTGATGCGGCCAGGCAAGCGGGCAAGGCTTCACCGGAAGGCGAGGGCAACTGGGCCAAATCCAGTTTTGAAGACTTGGTGCAGTACAACGATGGCTTCAAGACCAACCTGATCGGTACGCCCCAGCAGATTGCCGAGCGCATCGTTGCGCTCAAGGCGGTGGGGGTGGATCTACTGCTGGCGGGCTTCCTGCACTTCCAGGAGGAAGTCGAGTACTTCGGCAAACGTGTGTTGCCGCTGGTGCGCGAGCTGGAAGCCAAAGCGGCGATCAAGCAGGTGGCGTGAGCAGGGTTTTTTCCAGACGTATTGCCGCCGTCTGGTCTTCGTAATAGGCATCGATAAAGGCAAAGCGCCGATAACCGCTGCGCTCATAAAGGCTGAGAGCGCCGGGGTTGTCGGTGCGCACTTCCAGGCATAGGCGATTGCAACCCTGTGCCACGGCGCTAGCTTCAACGCGGCTCAGCAACTGTCTACCCAGCCCCATGCCACGCGCAGGTTCGGCAATGGCGATGGAATACAGACGCGCCAACGAGGTGCCACGGCGAAACAGCACCAGCGCGTAACCGAGCAATTGCCCGGCATTTTCCGCCACCCGCAACTCGCCGTGGGCGCGGCTGATCATCCACTGGAAACTGCGCCGTGACAGCCTGTCGGTGGTGAAGCAGTGCTGTTCCAAGGCCAGTAATTCAGGCATATCCAAGAGTGTTGCAACGCGAAAGCAAAGAGCCATATGACCGCCGTAAAAGTTGCGTAACGAAACGGGACTTCTCTAAAAGATCGTGCTTAATAGAAAAGGTCGAGTTCTCTAAAGCGGATCAAATATTATGTCGGCGGTACAAGGTCATTGGCGTGAAGTATCCGAGCAAACCCTCGCGGCGACAATAACCAATAAAGGTTATTTTTCCGCCCCCCCAAAAGGCAACAGTCAAGTCGTGATCATTGTCGAGCGCAAGGAAGATTGGGCCTCTTACTTCCCCAGCGAAGACATCGTCACTGCCCAGGAATACCTGGAGCAGACCCGCGAAAATGAGACCGGCAAGCGCGTACAGGTGATCAACCTGTGCCGCAGCTACAAGTACCTGGGACACGGTTATTACTGCTCGCTGCTGGCCGAAGCCCGTGGGCACAAGGTGATTCCGTCGGTGCGTACCATCAGTGAACTGACGAAGAAGTCCCTGTACGGCCTGGCTCTGGACGACTTGGATAAAACCCTCGATAAAGCCCTGAGTCATCACCTTTACAGCAATACCGAAGGCTTCACCCTGACACTTTATTTTGGCCGGACCAATATAGAGCCGTTGCAGGACTTGGCCCGTCAGTTATTTGAGGCCTTTCCGTGCCCAATTCTGTTAGTTGAGTTCAAGAAGAATAACGGTTGGCATATAGAAGGCGTTAAATCAGGCGTATTGCACAAGTTACGCGACGATCAGGAAGATCAGTTCGCCCACGCCCTGGACAACTTCAGCCGCAAGATCTGGCGCCAGCCGCGCTCACGTCGCCTGGCCCGTTATGACCTGGCCATCTTGCACGACCCCCAGGAACAACTGCCTCCGTCCAACGCCAAGGCCCTGGATAATTTCATCCGCGTCGGCAAAGGCCTGGGTATCGATGTGGAGTTGATCGAACGCAAGGATTATTCACGCCTGGCCGAATACGACGCCTTGCTGATTCGCGAGACCACCAGCGTCGACAACCACACCTACCGCTTCGCCAAGAAAGCCGAAAGCGAAGGCCTGGTGGTGATGGATGACCCGGCGTCGATCCTGCGCTGCACCAACAAGGTCTACCTCACCGACCTGCTCAACAGTCACCAACTGGGCATGCCCGCCACGGAGATTCTGTACAAGGAACGACCGGAAGACTTTGAACGGGTCGGCGAGCGTCTGGGGTTCCCGCTGGTGCTGAAGATCCCCGACGGCTGTTTTTCCCGTGGCGTAATCAAGGTCGAAAGCCAGGAAGCCTTGCTCAAGGCCACCGCCGAGTTGTTCGAGCATTCGGTGCTGTTGCTGGCCCAGGAGTTTTTCTACACCGAGTACGACTGGCGCATCGGCGTGCTCAACCGCAAGCCGATCTTTGCCTGCCAGTACTTTATGTCCAAAGGGCATTGGCAGATCTACAACCACAAGGCAATCGGCCAGGCCATCAACGGTGAATGCCGCACCCTGGCGGTCCACGAGGCGCCCAAGGCGGTGGTGGAACTGGCCGTGAAGACCGCCAACCTGATCGGCGATGGTCTCTACGGCGTCGACCTCAAGCAGTCCGGCGACAAGGTGGTGGTGATCGAAGTCAACGACAACCCCAACCTGGACGCGGGTATCGAAGATGCCTACTTGCAGGACGATTTGTACGGTTTGGTGCTGGAGGAGTTCGTGAGGCGCCTGGAGTTGAAGCGTCAGGGCCAGGTCTGGTGACCCGGCGATGATCCAGCGTTTCGAACTGATCGATGGCAAGCTGCACAGCGTGGAGCGTGACGATGCCCCAATCCAGTTGTTCAACAACCCTGACCTGGCCGAGCGCGAGTGGCTGCGCGACCACCATAAGCTGGACGAACACGCCCTGGCCTCTGCGCTGGACCCCGACGAAGTCTCGCGCATCGAGTTTCACCCGGACAATCTGTTCCTGATCTGGAAACGCCCGGAGAACTACTCCGGTGGCGGCAACCTGGTGTTCGAGGTGTCGTCCTGCGGCCTGCTGTTTTCACCGGGCCGCCTGCTGGTGATCGCCACCGACGAAACCCCGCTGACCGGCCTCGGCAAACGCCGCCCGCTGCACACGCCGTTGGATGTGTTGCTCGACTTGCTGCTTAACAACATCCATCACTACCTGGGCCATCTAAAGGTGATCAAGCTGGTCGCACGGGAATTGCAGCAGCAGTTCAATGCGTCCATGAGCAACCACCACCTGATGCAGATGTTCAGCCTCAGCGAAAGCCTGATCTATTACATCAACGCGCTGCACAGCAACGGCGCGGTGCTGTCGCGGTTGCGCAACCATGCGGAGAAGGAGCATTTCGGCGCAGAGATTTTGGCGCTGATCGACGACCTGATCATCGAGAACCACCAGTGCTACAAACAGGCGGAGATCTATTCCAACGTGTTTTCTGGGCTGATCGACGCCCGCGGCAACCTGATGAACAACAGCATGAACAACCTGTTGCGCAAGCTCACCTTGATCAACGTGGTGTTCCTGCCGCTCAACCTGATTGCGAGCATCGGCGGCATGTCGGAGTTCAGCATGATGACGGCGGGGACGCCGTGGTGGGTGTCGTATCCGTTGTTTCTGGCGGCGATGGGGCTTGGAGGAGGGCTGATGGTGTTGGGGCTCAAACGAATAGCGGGCGGCGCCAATGTCGTGTGAACACTGATCCCTTGTGGGAGCTGGCTTGCCTGCGATGGCATCACTGCGGTGTTCCTGAAACACCGTGTGTACTGCATCGCAGGCAAGCCAGTTCCGACAGGTTGTATGTCGCTCAGGTGGACGGCTGCAGGGTCAGCACTTCAAACCCATCCGCCGTCACCGCCACGGTATGTTCCCACTGTGCCGACAGGCTGTTGTCCTTGGTCACCACCGTCCAGCCATCCTTCAGGCTGCGCACTTTCGAGCTGCCCTGGTTGAGCATCGGCTCCACGGTAAACACCATGCCTTCGCGCAGTTCCAAGCCGGTGCCCGGGCGGCCGAAGTGCAGGATTTGCGGCTCTTCATGCATCTGCCGGCCGATACCGTGGCCGCAATACTCGCGGACCACGCTGTAGCCGTTGGCTTGCGCGTGGCTCTGGATAGCGTGGCCGATATCGCCCAGGCGCGCGCCGGGCTTGACCTGGCGGATGCCGGCCCACATCGCTTCGAAGGTTTTCTCGACCAGGCGCTGGGCCTTGGGCGCGACGCTGCCGATCATGTACATCTTGCTGGAGTCGGCAATAAAGCCACCTTTTTCCAGGGTGATGTCGATGTTGATGATGTCGCCGTCCTTGAGGATGTCCTTGGCGCTGGGCATGCCGTGGCACACCACCTCGTTGATCGAGGTGTTGATGGAGAAAGGGTAGTCATACTGGCCCAGGCTGGCGGGGCGGGCCTTGAGGTCGTTGCGGATGAAGGCTTCGACGGCGGCGTCCAGCTCCAGGGTGGAGCGGCCGGCGGCGACAAAGCCGTCGAGCAGGGTGAACACCTGGGCCAGCAGGCGCCCGGCTTCACGCATCACGGCCAGTTGGGCGGCAGTCTTGATCATCAACTGCGCCCTCGGATCAGATCGGGCTTGTCCAGCAACAGCTTGTTGATCAGCTCGTTGTAGGGCAGGTGGGGGTTGAGCTCGGCGAGCAGGCCGATCTTGATCCAGAATTCTGCCTGGGCATTGATGGAACGGTCCATCGCAGCGCTGGCCAGGCGCAGTTGTTCGTGCAGTTGGTCGGTGATCTTGACGATGCCCATGGGGTTCACTGTGCAGGATTGGTATACAAAGCGTATATGTTTCGTATGCTTGGAGTAAACCTTTTGTTGACGAGTCCCATCACGGCCGGTTAATTTCGTGACATGACCTTTCAAGCCTTTCGCAGCCAGCCAAGCATTATTACCGCCATTCCTCATTTGGCGGGATAGCGCACGGCTGTACCCAAACCCGCCCTAGAGGCGGGTTTTGTTTTTCCGTCTCCCGGGCCCCGAACAAGAAGCCAGGAGATACCCATGAGCACCTGTTGCCCTACCGCTGACACAGGCTTGCTTGAGCACTATGTAAAGAAGATCCTCGCCGCGCCGGTCTACGACTTGGCAGTGCGCACGCCGTTGCAGGCGGCACCGGCGTTGTCGGCATTGTTGGGCAATCAGCTGCTGCTCAAGCGCGAAGATCTGCAACCGACGTTCTCGTTCAAGATCCGTGGTGCCTACAACAAATTGGTGCACTTGAGTGACGAGCAAAAGGCGCGCGGCGTGGTCACGGCATCGGCCGGCAACCATGCCCAGGGTGTGGCGCTGGCAGCCAGGGAATTGGGGATCCAGGCGCGGATCGTCATGCCCAGCACCACGCCAGAGTTGAAGGTGCTCGGCGTACGCTCCCGCGGTGCTGAAGCGGTCCTGCACGGCGAGAGCTTCCCTTTTGCCTTGGCCCACGCGCTGCAACTGGCCGAAACCTCAGGTTGCACCTTTGTCTCGCCCTTCGACGATCCGGAGGTGATCACCGGACAAGGCACCGTGGCCATGGAAATCCTGCGCCAGCAACAAGGGTCCCTGGACGCGATCTTCGTGCCGGTGGGTGGGGGTGGCCTTATCGCCGGGATCGCCGCCTACGTCAAATACCTGCGACCCGAGGTGCGTATCATTGGCGTCGAGCCTGAGGGCTCCAGTTGTCTGCTGGCGGCGCTGCGGGCGGGTGAACGCGTGGTGCTGCCCAGCGTCGACGGGTTTGCCGACGGCACGGCGGTGGCGCAAGTCGGCGCCTACGGGTTTGAAATCTGCCGGGACTGGGTGGATGACGTCATCACTGTCAGCAACGATGAACTGTGCAGCGCGATCAAGCTGATCTACGACGATACCCGCTCGATCACCGAGCCTTCCGGTGCCTTGGCGGTGGCGGGAGTGCGCAAGTATGTCGCCCGCCATCGACTGCGCGGGAAGACCCTGGTGGCAATCAATTCCGGGGCGAACATCAACTTCGATAGTTTGCGACATGTTGCTGAAAGGGTGGCTGCGCAAGGCGCCGTTGCCGTCGAGGCCTACAGTTAAACGTTTAATCGCAGCGGTTCGACGACGATTTAAACACGGCCGATTTACATATATAACCCGGCGCGCGGCTTATGAGGAAAAGTTACAACGAGGGCTGATTTTGCCGAGTAGGCTTGGGTGTTGTAAGCGTCTTCCAGGGTCGGCAAGACGCGACGAGCGAGCGCTCGTCGGACACATAAAAATCTGTTGGCAGTCTCAAGAAAGGAGAGGTTGACCATGCTTTCGGAATTAGAACTTCGCAGCATTATTGAAGGAAGTTTCCTGCCCAAACGGTGCGAATGCACCAAAGCCGAAGATGCTTCGCTGACGATCAAGGTCTACGACGACCGCGACCGTGACCGGGTGGATTTGGAAGTAAAAGGGATCAACGCGGACAAACTCGACAGCAGTCGAGCCATTTGCAACCTGATCACCGGGTTGCGTGAAGACCTTAAGCACAGCCATGCACCCGCCCTGCAAAGAGTGGGAGGGCGCGGCTACTACTAGGTAGATGCCTGGGGTTGGATGACCGAAGACCTGTGGGCCTGGATAAACGCCAGGCCCAATACGGTTTCCGTTGCCACTGCCAGCAGGATGCCGGGTCCGGCATTGCCGTTTATCCACTCACTGAACCCCAGTACCGCCAGCACCCAACAGCCAATGGTAAAACCGCAGGTCATGGCGCGTCGTGTGTCGCAAGGTGGTGCGTGGCGTGCGCGGTAGAACATCACGCCGATAGCCAGAAACAGTACGGCGTTACGCCGAGCCACCAGGCCAGTGGCATTTGAATATTCCACGCTCCACAGCCATAGCATCCATTCGGGGCGCAGGCCCCATGTCAGCGCCAGGGCAAAACAGAGCACGGCGGTAAAGAGGGCGAGCGTATGAAAGCGCAGCGGCATGGCGAATCCTTTCGGCACGGTTAACAGGTGCAAAAGGATACCGCGTGCTCACGCGTTACGCCGCCCTTAATCAACATCATGTTCAGTTCTGGAACAAACAGGCCTCGGATAACTTCTTGTAGCTCACGTGCTGCACTTCACCGGCCCCGTCCAAAAACTTGATCTCGGCCTTGATGACCTTGCATTCACGGGTATCGGGTTCGGTCATGGCAATCACTTTCTGGATGTCCATGGGCATGCCGTACCGATAGGGCACAGCTTTGGATTCAGCCTGGGCCATGGCCGATACAGTGGTGAGGGCGAGGGTGCAGCCGAGCAGGAATACGTTGCGCATTTTCATGAGGTTTCTCCGTCAGTGGTCCGGTTCATCAGCGTGATGAGTCGGCGGCCGCACCTTCAGCCGATGGCCATCGAGGTGCGGTCGGAGCCACTGTTGTCTCCCAACCTTAACCATTGATTAAATTGGGTTTTTTGAGAAATGTCCTACATGTTTTCGGATTGAATTCCCGCTGTATAGTCTGACGGCTTACGGCTCAGTTCTGGAAGTCGCAGGCCTCCGACATTTTCCGATAGCTTACGTCCTCAACCTTGCCCGCCTTATCCAGGAACTTGATATCCGCCTTGATGACCTTGCATTCATCGGTGGGTGTTTCGTTCATGGCCAGGACCTTGTCGATGTTCATTGGCATGCCGTACTGGTAAGGCACCGGTTTGACAGCGGCGCCTGGATCATCGGCCTGGGCCAGGCCGGATACTGCGGCCAGCGCCAGGGCGCTGCCGAGTAGTAACGTGCGCAGTTTCATGAGGGTTCTCCGCAACAAGTGAGTACAACCTCACTCTCGACTTGCGCGATTAACCATCGATTAATGTTTGCGTGGCTGACAAAACCTTCATGTTTACCAGCTCATGCGAACCCCGGCATTGCCGCTGACACCCTCCATCGCGTTGCCGTCCAGGTGGGTGTTGTAGTCTGCCGCGAGGTAGACGCTCACCGAAGACGACAGCCGCGCAACCACGCCGACTCCCACATCCGCCGTAGACGCTTTGTGATCGCTCTTGATGCGGTCCACATCATCGTAAGTCACCGTGTCGCTGCCACCGAACGTGCGCCAGGCATTGGCGCGCAGGTAAGGTTCGACAGGGGTGTTATTCACCAGGTAGCGCCCTTTGAGGCGGGCACCGAGGCGGCCGGTCCAGTAATCCTGGGAGTCGAACGATACCCTGGAAATACCGTCGTTCTGAGTGTCCAGGTCGATAGTCTGGCGGATGACCTGGGCCTGGGGTTCCACCACCCAATGCTCGGAAACGGCAATCGGGTAGCCGGCTTCGGCAGACAGCGCCAGCGCATGGCCCTTGGTGTCCATCTTTATGCCGCGCTCGGACTTGCTGTCGCCGCCCAGGCGCGTGCCCATCGCAACCAGATCCACATACCAACCGGTCGGATCGGTGAGCGTCCAGTAGGCGCCGAAGTGATCGCCATCAAGTTTGACCCGTCCGGAACGATTGTTCTGCCAGCCCATCGAGAAACCTTTCACATCCCCGCTCAGGCGACTCTGGCCGATAAACAGCCCGAAGCGCTGGGTCTGCCCACCGCTGGTGTCGGATGCATACAGGTCATGACCCACCTGAAAGCCCTTGACCGTACCGTCGAAGCTCGGCGCCACGGTGCCCGACCAGTGCTTGTTGAAGTCGCTGCCATAGGCACGCCCCCAACCTGCCGGCACCGCACCGGTCTCGGTCAGCAGGCTTTGCTCGCCCTGGCGATCATGAAAGGTGCCCAGCGCTTGCAGGGTCATCAACTGGGCGGCGGGCACCACCACCGAATACACCGGCACTTCCAAGCGGTACAGCGGGATGGGCTCGGCACCGGCAATGGCGGTCGGCAGCGCCGGGTTGCTCGCGGCGGATTCCGGCGAGTTGCCTGCCGCCACCTGGCTGGGCGGCGGGGCGGGAGGCTCGACCGGCGCGACGGGTTGCGAAGTGGGCGGTTCCACGGGCGGCTCATCGGGGTCGACCACCGGCGGTGTCGCTGGAATGGGCGGTACGGGCACTACCACCGGTGGTGTCGGTGGCACCGTTGGCACCGCCGGCGGTTGCACGGCAACCACCGACGAGCGCAGGTACCAGTTGTTTTCGGTGCCGGCCGTCACGCCGCCCTTGAACAGCAAGTATTCATAGGCCCCGGCCGAGACCGAGCGCTTCAACGAGAAGGCATCGGTGCTGCTCACCGCGCCGTTGAGCGCCTGCACCACCTCAATCCCGTTGTTGCGGGTAAAGCCCCCGACGCCGCCAAGATTGCTCACGGCCAATTGGGTATGGCCACTCAGCGTGCCACCGGACACCACCAACTTGTCCGTCGCGGAGTTTTCATCGCCCAGCACGGTTTGCAGCCATAGCTGGCCGTTATTGCCCACGTAATTGCCATGCACCGTCAGTACGTCGTTGGCGGTGGCGCTGCCGGTGGTCATGTCGATCTTGCCGGCGTTGTTCAGGGTCGCCAGTTGGCCGGCGAGATAGGGCCGCACGCTGCCTTGGGTCACCGCCAGCGTACTGCTGCCGTCAATGTTCAAGGTGCCGGTAGTGCTTGCGCTGTCACCCAGGAAAAAATCTCCTGCCAGGTCCAAGCGCGAATTGTTGGTGAGATTGACCGTTTCCCAGCCGATATAGCGGGACGCCGTGCTGGACGTGGTGCCGTCGAAGGTCAGTTGATCGTTGTCCAGGCCGCCGTCGATAGAGGGCGTGGCCGCCAGCAGGCTTTCGCTGAGGCCGCGCAGCAGCGCGGTATCGTCGCCATCGCCCATCAGCACCGCCGATTTGATCTGGCCAGCATTGAGCCAGTTGAACCTGTCATTGCCGACGCTGGCGCGGATCTCGCCCTCGATCACGCCGCCACTGACCGTGATGCTATCGTCGCCGCCGCTGGTGCTGATATTGCCGCCGACGCTGCCGCCGGAGATGATGATCGTATCGGTACCGAAGGCGGTGACCAGATTACCGAGGATCGCGCCTCCAGACATGTCGTAGATGTTGTTGTCCAGCTTCATGTCAACGCGGCCGATGGTGCCGCCGGTTTGCTGCGCCACGTCGCCGTCCTCGAACGCGCCGACGATGGTGCCGCCCGTCATCAGGAAGGTGTCACGACCGTCACCCTGGGCCAGGGACTGGATTTGCCCGCCGGTCATGATGAAGTCATCGATACCGGCGCCTTGCTGGACGGCGCCGGTGATCAGGCCGGAATCGATCCGCACGGCATCCGTTCCCGGACCGAAGACGACGTTGCCGTTGATGGTGCCGCTGCCACCTGCTGGCAGGGTCAGGCTGTTATTGCCCAGGAGATCGGTCAGGCCGGCACTGGTGCCGCTGTCGCAAATAAATGTGTCGTTGCCCGGGCCGGGAGTGAGTACGCAAGCGGCGTAGGAGTGTTGCGGTGTGGTGTACTGCAGTGAGAGGAGGCCGACAGCTAAAACGGCGCGGGTTGAAAAACCGTTGCTCTTTTGCATGGGTCTGTCCTGCATCTATTGTAATTACTGCTCCTGTTGGGGTTTAGCACAGTTTTCCTACATGGCAATGTTTATATAAACGCGCGCAGGCCACGGAATACGTGGCCTGCGTGGTGGCACATTGGTCGTGTTACTGGCGAATTCAGCTCACCTGGTGTCGGTAAGGCAGGTCTGGGCCGGTCTTGGTGCAGGTCAGTGCGGCGGCGCGAACGGCAAAGCCCAGCATGCCATCGATCTGTGCCCGCGTGAGCTGTTGCAGGCCCTCTACCGAGTCAAGCCGCTGCTCGGTCAACCAGGCAATCAGCGCGGCCTGGAAGGTATCGCCGGCCCCCACGGTATCGGCCATCACCACCTTGACCGCCGGTGTGGACCAGTGGCCATGTTGACGGCTGAACACACTGGCGCCATCGCCGCCACGGGTGAGGAACACCAATTGGCAACGGTGCTGCAGCCAGCCCTGCAGCACGCTTTCTGGCGACTGCTCGGGATAGAGCAGGTGCAGGTCTTCGTCACTGACCTTGATCAGGTCGGCATGCTTGACCAGTTCCGCCACACGGTCGCGCCACAGCTGGATATCCGGCTGCGGGTTGAGCCGCACGTTGGGGTCGAGGCTGATCAGGCGCTTGCCGCTTTCACGCTTGACCAGACTTAGCAGGGTGTCGCCGATGGGCTGCACCACCAGGGAAAACGAGCCGATGTGCAGGCCACGGATGTCCTCGCCCAGTTCGGGCAGGTGAGCGACTTCCAGCAGTCGGTCGGCGCAGCCTTCACCCCGGAAGTTGTACTGCGGTGAGCCATTGGCGCCCACGGCGACCATCGACAAAGTGGTCGGCGCGGCGAATTCCACCAGAAACTGTTCGCTGACGCCTTCACCCTTGAGCACCTGCAACAAGCGGCGGCCGAGGAAGTCGGTGGACAGCCCCCCGAACAAGCCCGCCTCGACACCCAGGCGGCGCAAGCCTACGGCAACGTTGAACGGCGAACCGCCGGCAATCGCCTTGTAATTGACCTTGGACGCCTGCCCGCTGGCATCTTCCTCGCTGAAAAAATCAAACAGCGCTTCACCACACACCAGATACATAGTCGTTCGCTCTTAAAGGGTTGCCACAAGTTGCTGATAGCGCTCGTAGGCGTGTTGATACGCGCTGACGCTGGCCGCGACCGGCAGGGTACGGCTGGCCGGGTCGACACTCACGCATTTGTCGCACAGGCTGGCCAGCGACTCGCCGGACTGGCTCCACGCCGCCTGGATCGCCGCGCCCAGGGCGGCGGCTTCACTTTGCTCGGTGCAGACCACTTCGGTGTTCATGATATCGGCAACCATCTGCCGCCAGACCGGGCTTTTCGAACCGCCGCCGATCAAGCGGATGCTCTGGCTTTGCAGGCCGGTCTGGCGCAGCAGGTCGAGGCCGTAGCGCAGGCCGAAGGTGGTGCCTTCGACCACCGCGCGGCACAGGTTGGCGCGGGTCAGGTTGGTCATGGTCAGGCCGTGCAGGCTGCCGGCGGCGTGGGGCAGGGCGGGCACACGTTCGCCGTTGAGGAACGGCAGCATGCTCACGCCGTCCGCGCCAATCGGCGCTTGTTCGACCAGGGCGTTGAATGCGGCCAGGTCGAGATCGAACAACTCGCGGATCACCCCGGTGGCGTTGGTCAGGTTCATGGTGCAGATCAACGGCAACCAGCCACCGCTGGACGAGCAAAACGTCGCGACTGACGCCTGTGGGCTCACATTGGGCTGCTCGGCAAACGCGTACACCGTGCCCGACGAGCCCAGGCTCATGGTGATCACGCCAGGGGCAATGTTGCCGGTGCCGATGGCGCCCATCATGTTGTCGCCACCGCCACTGGAGACGATGGCGTTAGGGTTGATGCCCAGCCGTTCGGCAATCGCCGGAAGAACGGTGCCGACGCTCTGATCGGCCTCGATCAGCTGCGGCAGGGCCTTTTCAAGACGACCGCTCGGATCGATGTGCCTGAGCAGCGCCACATCCCATCCACGGATGCGCACGTTGAAGTAGCCGGTGCCCGACGCATCGCCGTATTCCGCGACGGCGCGGCCGGTGAGCCAGTAGTTGAGGTAGTCGTGGGGCAGCAGGATATGCGCGATGCGCGCAAAGATGTCCGGGTGCTGTTCGCGGGTCCACAGCAGCTTGGACACGGTGTAGCCCGGTGCAATGGCCACGCCGAGGCGTTCCAGGGAGCCGCTTTCGCCACCCAGGTGCTGCAAGAGTTGGTCGTTCTCGGGCGTGGTCTCGGTGTCGCACCACAGTTTGGCCGGGCGCAGTACCTGGCCCTGGTCATCCAGCAGCACCAAACCATGTTGCTGACCGGAGACACCGATGCCGAGGATATCCTGGCCGTCCACGCCGGCCTGTTGCAGGGCGCGGTGAGTGGCTTCGGTAAAGGCGTCGAGCCATTCCTGGGTGTGCTGCTCGCGCCGGCCATTGGCGCCGCTGATCAGTGTGTGCGCCGCAGCGCCCAGGCCCAGCACCTTGCCGCTCGTGGCGTCGAGGACGATGGCCTTGGTGCCTTGGGTGCCGCAGTCTATGCCGAGAAACAGGTTTTGCTGGGTCATGATGGGGTGCTCAGCAGTCTTATTTTTTGGAGTGTTAACCCGATCAAAAAGTGGGAGCGGGCTTGCTCGCGAATGCGGTGTTTCAGTCGATACATTTGTCTCTGACAGACCGCATTCGCGAGCAAGCCCGCTCCCACAGTGTTAATTCGGTTTCTTCAGGAGGTTTTGCAGGGTTGCGGTGACTCCATTGTCACGCAGGCTTGCATAGCACCGCTCGAACGCTGCCACAAACTCAGGCGAATTGGGAATAGCCTTGCCAAAAATCTCTTCCACCCCCAGCAAACGTTGGCTGATCAACGCATCATCACTCACCAGCCCCTGGCAAAATGCTGCACGCGGATCCGGGATGGTGTAGCTCACCCCATTCTCGTCCAGGCCCTTCAAATATAACGCCCACGCCGCAACGACCAACGCCGCGCGCTCAGTCTCGCGCCCATCGGCAATCAGGCGGTTGATGGTCGGCACGGTGAACTTGGGAAACTTCGACGAGCCATCCGAGCAAACGCGCTCCAACTGGTCGGCAATCGCCTGGTTGGAGAAGCGGTCCACCAGCGTCTGCTTGTAGTCCGTCAGGTCGATGCCTGGCACCGGCGCCAGGTTTGGCGTGACGTCCAGGTCCATGTAGGCGCGCATGTAGGCGACAAACACCGGGTCGTTCATGGTCTCGTGCACAAACCGATAACCCTTGAGAAACCCCAGGTAGGTCAGCGCCAGGTGGCTGCCGTTGAGCAGGCCGATCTTCATTTCTTCATAGGGCGTGACGTCATCGGTGAACTGCACACCGACCTGTTCCCAGGCCGGGCGACCGTTGACGAACTTGTCTTCCAGCACCCACTGCACGAAGGGTTCGCATACCACTGGCCAGGCATCGTCGATACCGTGGTCATCATGCAGTTGCAGGCGGTGCGCGGTGCTGGTCATCGGTGTGATGCGGTCGACCATGGCGTTCGGAAAGCTCACGTTGGCCTTGATCCAGTCGTGCAGCTCGGCATTGTGCAAGGCAGCGAAGGCCAGCAGTGCCTTGCGCGTCACTGCGCCGTTATGCGGCAGGTTATCGCAGGACATTACGGTAAACGCCGGTATGCCCGCAGCGCGACGCTGGGTCAGGGCGGCGCAGATAAAGCCAAACACGGTCTTGGGTGCGCTCGGGTGCGCCAGATCATGCTGGATCTGCGGCAGGTGGGCCATGAACTCGCCGTTGCTGTCGTCGATGCAGTAGCCGCCTTCGGTGATGGTCAGCGAGACGATACGGATCGCCGGGTCGGCCAGTTTGTCGATCAGCGCCTGGGCGCCGTCTTCGGCCAGCAGCATGTCACTGATCGAGCCGATCACGCGCACTTCGGTGTCGTCGGTATCGCCCAGCTCATACAGGGTGAACAGGTAGTCCTGGCCGGCCAGGTCGTCGCGGGCCTTGCGGTCTTCGGCACGCAGGCCGACACCGCAGATGCTCCAGTCCAGGCCAACGCCGGTGTTCATCAACGCGTCGGTGTAATAGGCCTGATGCGCGCGATGGAAACCGCCGACGCCGATATGGGCGATGCCTTGCGTGGTGCTGGCAATCGCGTAGGCGGGCAGTTTCACGTGCGGCGCCAACTGGGTGAGGTTCTGTTTATTCAGTTTCATCAGCAAAGTCTCGCGAAATCAGGCGGCAGCGCGCAGTGGGCGGGCCACGGCAACACCGTCGGTGTCGAACAGATGGCAGTGCGCCGGGTCCAGGTGCAGGTGCAGCGTCTCGCCGTACTGGCTGGCCATGTCGCCACGGATCCGCATGGTCAGCGGCTCGCCGTTGGCGGTGTTGACGTGGCAGAAGGTGTCGCTGCCCAGGCGCTCGCCGACGTCGGCGGTGACGGTCAGGGTGGTTTGGCCCGGGGAAGCAATTTCCAGATGTTCCGGACGAATGCCCAGGGTCACTGCACTGCCCACGCTCAAGGTGGCGCCACTCAGCGGCAGGTTGATCAACGTGCCCGCGTCCAACTGCACTTCGCAGCTTTGGCTTTCAACACGGGTGACGGTGCCCTTGAGGAAACCCATCTTCGGTGTGCCGAGGAAACCCGCCACGAACAGGTTGGCCGGCTGGTGGTAAAGCTCCAGCGGCGAGCCGACTTGCTCGATACGGCCGCTGTTCAGCACCACGACCTTGTCGGCCAGGGTCATCGCCTCCACCTGGTCGTGGGTCACGTAGATCATGGTCGCTTGCAGCTCTTTATGCAGGCGCGCCAGTTCCAGGCGCATCTGCACGCGCAGGGCGGCGTCGAGGTTGGACAGCGGTTCGTCGAACAGGAAGATCTTCGGGTTGCGCACAATCGCGCGGCCGATAGCCACACGCTGGCGCTGGCCGCCGGACAGCTGCTTGGGCTTGCGCTCCAGCAACGGGCCCAGCTCCAGGATGCGCGCCGCTTCGCTGACCTTGCTCTCCACCAGCTTCTTGTCGACACCGGCCAGGTCCAGCGCAAACGACATGTTCTTGCGCACGCTCATGTGTGGGTACAGCGCGTAGGTCTGGAACACCATCGCCAGGTCACGCTTGGCCGGGGTCACTTCGGTGATGTCGCGACCGTCCAGTTCGATAGTGCCTTCGCTGACTTCTTCCAGGCCGGCGATCAGGCGCAGCAGGGTGGATTTACCGCAGCCCGACGGGCCGACAAACACCACGAACTCCTTGTCGTTCACTTCCAGGTCGATGCCCTTGATGATGGAAAAGCCTTCGAAACCTTTTTGCAGATTCTTGATTTTCAGGTTGGCCATGATGGGCCTCCGCTAGGAATTATTATTTGACGGCGCCGAAGGACAAACCGCGCACCAGCTGTTTCTGGCTGATCCAGCCAAAGATCAGGATCGGCGCGCAGGCCAGGGTCGACACGGCGGACAATTTGGCCCAGAACAAGCCTTCGGGGCTGGAGTAGGAGGCGATCAACGCGGTCAACGGCGCAGCGGCGGACGAGGTCAGGTTCAGCGACCAGAACGCCTCGTTCCAGCACAGGATCAGCGACAGCAACACGGTAGAGGCCAGGCCGCCCTTGGCAATCGGCAGCAGCACGCGGACCATTTCCTGCCAGAGGGTGGCGCCATCCAGGCGGGCGGCTTCGAGGATGTCCTTGGGGATGTCCTTGAAGTAGGTGTAAACCATCCACACCACAATCGGCAGGTTGATCAGGGTGTAGATAATGATCAGCGCAATGCGCGTATCCAGCAGGCCCATGCTCTTGGCTAGCAGGTAAATCGGCATCAGCACGCCCACCGGCGGCAGCATTTTGGTGGACAGCATCCACAGCAGCGTGCCTTTGGTGCGTTTGGTTTCGTAGAACGCCATGGAGTAGGCGGCCGGTACCGAAATCAGTAGGCACAGCGCCGTTGCGCTGAAGGAAATCAGCACCGAGTTCCACGCATAGCTGAAGTAATTGCTGCGCTCGTTGATGTGCAGGTAGTTCTCCAGCGTCGGCGTGAAGATGAACTGCGGCGGCGTGGCGAACGCATCGATTTCGGTCTTGAAGCTGGTCAGCACCATCCAGAAGATCGGGAAGAAGATCAGGATCGCGATGGCCCAGGCCAACGTGCCGAGCAACAGGCTTTGCAGGCGGCGGGATTGTTGAAGCGTCATGGCGCGGCCCTCAAGGCTTGTCAGTCAGGTTTTTGCCGATCATCCGCACCAGGATGATCGCCGCGATATTGGCGATGACCACGGCAATCAAGCCGCCGGCCGAGGCCATGCCCACGTCGAACTGCACCAGCGCCTGGTTGTAGATCAGGTAGGCGAGGTTGGTCGAGGCGTAGCCGGGGCCACCGTTGGTGGTGGTGAAGATCTCGGCAAATACCGAGAGCAAAAAGATCGTCTCGATCATCACCACCACGGCAATCGGGCGGGCCAGGTGCGGCAGGGTCAGGTGCCAGAAGATCGCGATGGCGCCGGCACCGTCCAGGCGCGCGGCCTCCTTTTGTTCCTGGTCGAGAGACTGCATGGCGGTCATCAACAGCAGGATCGCGAACGGCAGCCACTGCCACGACACAATGATGATGATCGACAGCAACGGGTAGTGCGCCAGCCAGTCCACGGGTTCTGCGCCGAAGAACTTCCACACGGCGGCCAGGATTCCGGACACCGGGTGGAAAATCAGGTTCTTCCAGATCAGCGCGCCCACGGTGGGCATGATGAAGAACGGCGAAATCAGCAGCACCCGCACCAGGCCGCGGCCGAAGAACTCACTGGCCTCGAGCAGGGCGCTGATCAGCACACCGAACACCACGCTGATCAGCAGCACACTGCCCACCAGCAACAAGGTATTGGTGGCGCCGGGCAGGAAGCCCGAATCGGTGATGAAATACGTGAAGTTTTCCAGCCCGACGAATTGGTTTTCGCCGGGGTACAGCAAGTTGTAGCGGATCAGCGAAAAGTACAGGGTCATGCCCAGCGGCACGATCATCCACAGCAGCAGCAAGGCCACCGAGGGGCTGACAAGGAACCAGCCGGGGTTGGCCAGGCGGTTTTTGGCGGGTGTATTCATGGTATTCAAGGCCAATACAGAGCAAGAATCGGAGTGCGGTTAAATGTGGGTGCGGGCTTGCATCGCGAATGCGGTCTTCCAGTTGATGCATCCGTGACTGACACACCGCATTCGCGAGCAAGCCCGCTCCCACATTTACAGTGGAAGGCTCACCTTATTTGGGATACCCGGCCCGCTTCATTTCCCGCTCGGTGGTGGTCTGCGCGGCGGTCAGTGCGGCATCCACCGTCTGCTGACCGGTCAACGCACCCGAGAAGAACTTGCCGACCTGGGTCCCGATCGCCTGGAACTCAGGAATGGTCACCAACTGGATACCGACATACGGCACCGGCTTGAGCGTCGGCTTGGTCGGGTCCGCAACTTTCAGCGACTCCAGGGTCACCTTGGCAAACGGCGCCGCCTTCATGTACTCGTCGCTGTAGGTCGACTTGCGCGTGCCTGGCGGCACGTTGGCAATGCCATCGGTCTTGGCGACCAATGCGCCGTATTCCTTGGAAGTCGCCCAGCTGGTGAACACCTTGGCAGCGTCTTTGGCCTTGGAGCTGGTAGGGATCGCCAGGCTCCAGGAGTACAGCCACGAAGTGCCTTTGTCGGTCTTCTCGTGCGGGGCAAAGGTAAAGCCGACATGGTCAGCCACTTTGCTTTGAGTCTTGTCGGTGACGAACGAGCCGGCCACGCTGGCGTCGACCCAGATCGCGCACTTGCCGCTGTTGAACAGCGCCAGGTTTTCGTTGAAACCGTTGCTGGAAGCACCCGGCGGGCCGGATTTCTTCATGTTGTCGACGTAGAAATTCAGCGCGTCTTTCCATTCTGGACCGTTGAATTCCGGCTGCCACTTCTCATCGAACCAGCGCGCACCGTAGCCGTTGGCCAGGGTGGTGATCAGCGCCATGTTTTCGCCCCAACCGGCTTTGCCGCGCAGGCACAGGCCGTATTGTTCTTTAGTCTTGTCGGTGAGTTTGCTGGCGAATTCGCCGATCTGGGTCCAGGTCGGATGCTCGGGCATGGTCAGGCCGGCGTCCTTGAACAGGTCGGTACGGTAATAGGTGATCGAGCTTTCGGCGTAGAACGGCAGGGCGTACAGCGAGCCCTTGACGGACAAACCGTCACGCACCGAAGGGAATACATCATCGAGGTCGTAGGACGCCGGCAGGTCCTTCATCGGCTCCAGCCAGCCCTTGGCACCCCACAGTGCAGCTTCGTACATGCCGATGGTCAACACGTCGAACTGCCCACCCTGGGTGGCGATATCGGTGGTCAGGCGTTGGCGGAGGACGTTTTCTTCGAGCACCACCCAGTTCAGCTTGATCTCCGGATGCTCGGCCTCAAAGGTTTTCGAGAGCTTTTGCATGCGGATCATGTCGCTGTTATTGACGGTGGCAATGGTCAGGGTTTGCGCGCCAAGGCTGACGGCGCTGAGGGTCATGCAAGAAAAGGCAATTAGTGCTTTTGCTGTGAACTTCATCGCGCACTCCATCTCCGCGCCCAGGGGCTACGGAAGGACAGTTATTGTTGTTGTGTCTTCCACGACAGCTGGAAGAGTGTGCGTTGATTACAGCCTTCAAATGGCGTTGTGACAAATCCTTGGGAACACTGCGGCTGATACTTTTTTGCACTGGGGTTGCAAGGCGGGCACTACCACTCAGAGGGGGCGCCAACCTGTGAGTTCTGACAGTAGACGCTAAAAGGCCTCGGAGGGTTAATGGTTTGGCACAACCCAACCAGGAGATGTTTATGAACTGTTCTCGCGTAAACCTCAAAAACAACACGCTTTATAAGATCGCATTGGGCGTGGTCATTGCTGTTTCGATTAATGCCTGTACCACAGGACCTCTGGAATTAAGAGAGCCTGCTTGTGTGCGAGAGGGCTATTTTAAAAGTGTCAAACCCGTAGGAGGGTTCCACCGATGCGTATGGAAACCCGATATCCAACGCTACATTCAATACCCTTATACCTGTCCGAGCGGGCTTGAGTTCGATGAGCGTGCACAAGCATGTATAAAGCCCTGACGGCTGCGTCGTGACCTGATTGTTATCGGCGTAAACCAGAAAGTGAGCGGGGATCAGTACTTCTACTGATCCCCGCTTGCATTGACATCAGATGGGATAGGGCGTCTGGACGATGCAAATATCATCCAGATCATAGAGCCCTCCGGTGGTAGGATTTCCGACAGACACTGAGGCCTCAAACGGCCCATTCAGATAACCCATTACAACATCGGCGCTCAGCCAGGTATTGATGGCGGTCACATCAAACCGCTTTTTCAAGGTGCCCAGTTGAACCTCGACAAAGGTCGGCGCGCCAATGGCGGCAAACTTGCTGATGCGATATCTGAGTTTGACCCTGTAGTACCCAGCAGCATTGGGCGCAAAGATTTTCTGCAAACCGACCCCGCTGCCCGTTTTGGGGAAGGCGTGCCAGAAGAAGTTGCCGTCTGGATCGCGTCGAATGCCTGCATCAGCGTATTCACTAACCCAGTAATTCATGTTGTCGCTGGTGAACGTCGTGCAGTCGTGGATCATCACGCTTCTTACCGTGTAACGCGTTGGCGGGAACTCAATCGCCCGCCACTCATCCCTGATACCGTTGAGCGCCACCTTCAACTGCAGGGTCAGCAGGCTGCCATTTCCAAGGTCGTGCAGGTAACTGCTCAACACTGTTTCCAGGTGATAACGCTGGCTGATCCAGGCAGCGTCTACCTCGCCATTGACCGTACCGTCCAGCAGGGTCAAGTTGAGCGCCTTACCGTCGCGGTCGGTACCGAACAACTTGAGCCACACGGGTTGGTGCTTGGCAATGAATGGCCATATCCCTGCCCGAGCTGTGGCGTTGCCGACCGTATCCAAATCGATTATGCCGGCGGGTGTGGCTTCATCGATCTGCAGCACGGTTTTTTTCAGCTCGGCTTGAGACAACGGATCAAGATTCACCGTGAGCAAGACAGAGGGCCGGGTATCCGCGCCTTTGGTTACCGTGTACCTGATCGTGAATTGGGTCCTGGTGCTGCCGATATTGGCAGCAATCAATGCGGCGTCCAGGGGCACATTGACGCTGCCATCGGTTTCCCCATAGATCGGCCCGATCGTAGCCGAGCCGGCGCCGGCGCTGCCTAGAACTTCCACATCGATCCTGTCGGTGGTGCTCATCGGACCATAGCTCACCCGCAGATTTGCACCGTATTGGGCATCCAGCGCCGCCAATGTCACCAACGTGCCGGACCCGCTTGCTTCTTCCAAGATGGGCACCGGGTACTGCGCGGGCAAGGCCCTGACGGTGTAGTCGCGTTGCAAGAACCTTACGGCGTTGGACAGGTCCGGGCTCTGGTCGAAGGTGACGGCACAGCGCATGCTCAATTGCGTGCCGTCCTTGAGCTTGCGTATTTCTGCAATGGGTGCCAGTGGATGAAGACCGTTCTGCTCGCCGTCCAGTCCTACCAGGTCACCATAGTTGAAGGCATGGTAGAACTGATTGTCGTCTGCGTAGGTGCCGAACAGTTCGAACCACACCCGCTGAAAGTGATGGATGAAGAACCAGCGATCGACAAGGGCGCGTTCCGTGCCCTTCAGTGTGCTGAGGTCGAGTACCGCATCCAACGCATGGCCTTCCAGATAGGGTTTGGGGAATGGCGGTGGTAACAACTCCAGGTTCAACACCGGCGATGGCGTTTTGTGCAGGCCCCGGATTACGAAGTACTGCACCTGGATAAAGTGCCCCTTCTCCTGGATGTTGGCACCCACTACATCAGGGTCGATGGCGGTGTACACGACCTTCGATGTATTGCCATTCTGGGTTTCGCAATAGGTACCAATTCCCGGGATTCCGCTCCAGCAGGTCTCGACTTGGTCGGTGGGCCGCAATTGCGCAATATTGGCCACGACGGTCGCTCCCCCTGTTGCGGCAACTGCCGCCAGTTGGTCGGGGTAGCGGGTTGCTTCTGCGACCTCCGGTCGTATCAGTGTGAGCGCTTTTCCTACAGTGATAAGCAGAACATCGGAAAAGCGTTTCGGGCTGTTATCCGCCGGTTGCAGTGTGTAGCTGAGACGAATTTCCCCATCGTTATTGGCAATGGCATATTTCGCGTCTACCGGAACCACGACCTGCCTGCCTGCCGTCGATGAGTTCAGTTTTATGTCATCACTGGTGGAACCGTTGCTGGCAGAACCTCTCAAAAACCATTCAAAAATGTCGCCGAGCGCCGTACGCGTTTCGGTCAAGGTCAAGTTGAGCGTGGTGCCGATAATGCTGGCAGGGTCCAAATTGTTGGACAGGTCTACATATTGCAGTTTTGGTGCGGGCATTGAGCGTACGGCTGCGCCGAAGGTCACTTCCAGAACCTCGGACTTGCGTACCGTCTGAATGCCTGGGCCCATGATCCGCATCCGGCCATCGTTGACGAGGTAGAACACACGGACCAGTCCCAGTCCGATGAAAGGAGAGAACTGCTCCTGGAGCACTGTGCGCGGGGGCGGAGGCGGCTCTTTCGCGCCAGCCAGCAATTCTTCTTCGTACTCGACCAACCTGCCTGTCGAGTCCAGGGCTTCCATGCGGAAGGTCACGCTCCAGTCAGCGTCATAGGGTGTAAATTTTGGGAAAAAGGCCTGGAAATAGGAGATTGATGGGTCAATAAAACCACCTTCGTTTTTATCGATGGTCATTGCAGGCATCGACTTTTTCGTGCCGGAAACCGGAACGTTCAAGCGTCGCGAGGTTCCGAGGAGACTTCCAGTGGCGGTGGTCAGTGTGTAGAACAATTGGACGTGGCCATTGACCGCCATTTCAATATATTTAGGGTCAATATCAGTGGTGGCCGACAGGCCGATTCGAGCGGGAAACGCGGGTAATGGGGTGGCGGTATTCCCGCCGTCATCATCGAAGACGACGACTGTCAGGTGGATCAGCGTGCCGACAGGTGTGGTCGTGCCATTGGGTAGCCGCCTGGGAACGAAGACCTCCCCTTTATAGGGACCATCACCATCAAGGTCGACATTGACTTCGGTCACTGAATTCCCGTTGACCACCAAGTGTGGCTGTTCGAGCGCATAGGGGTCCAGGTCAGCTTCCACATTCACGGGCTTCGACCACTGCGGCACTTCCCCCGAATAGTTGAACACGATGTCGAAGGCCCGGAAGTAAATCACCACCCAGCCACTGCCCCCGTCGATGATGGTTGACTCTGGCACATGCACGACAATCGGCTTGATACCGTCGAGGTGGTCTTGATCAATCTCCAGGAACACTGGGTGACCGTTCCACCACACCTCGAGGGTGTCTCCCAACGTCATGTTCGGGTAAGGATCAACCGTCAAGTCAACGCCGTCCTTAGCCCGTTCGGGATCGAGTACACCCCCCACCAGATCAGGCGGTAGATGGATGACCAGCCTGGAGTGATAGTAGGGGTTGGTGCTAAGTCCGCCTGGGCGGGTGGTTTTGCTAAACCAGGTTTGCCAGGGCGACCTGCTGGAAGTACCAGTACCAAACCGAATGACTTCGGCGAAACAAGGGTAAACATAACCTGTCGGCACCAGGTCCCCATCGATCACCAGGGAGTAACTGGTTTTGCCCAGATCCCCGTCCCTGATTTCGTCCGAAGCGAGGGCAAACGTAGAGCTACCCATGTACACCTTGTAAATGTCGCCTTTTTTGAGTTGCACCCACGGCAGCAGATGAACAATGAGCCACGGCTTGATATTTCGAATGCCCAGCCCGCGCTCAGCCCCTGTTATCGGGCGTATTGCGTCGCTGACGATGGGTGGGAGCAGATCGTCCACGGTGTTCGGGCGTGGTGGCTGGTGGCGATGTGGTTTACAGATTGGACAGGGGGTGTGGGATGAGGTGATTCGTTTCATGGGAGGCGTTCCTTGTGCAGGGAAGAAACCGGGCAAGGAAATCACACACCGCTCAAGATGCTGCGTATAGCTGTCAAAGTTGACAGTAGCGACGGATGGTCAGGCCAGGTTTTGCTCCGTCAAGCGCTGCACTGCCAACCGACGGTAGTGCGACGGCGTCATGCCCTTGAGCTGCTGGAAGCGCCGATTGAAGTTGGAAATATTGTTGAAGCCCGACTCGAAACACACATCGGTCACGGGTTTTTCGCCATCGGCGAGCAGTTCGCACGACTTGCTGATGCGCAGGCGGTTGACGAATTCAACGAAGGTACGCCCGGTGGCCTGCTTGAACACCCTGGAAAAATAGGTGGGTTTCATCCCCAGGTAATCCGCCACCTCTTCGAGCGGCAACTCGCGCGCGTAGTGGGCAAAGATGTAATCCACCGCGCGGTTGGTGCGATCAATGCTGTGTTCGTCCGCCAGTTGTGGCGTGGTCACTCCGGACAGTAGCTGGTAGTCCTCGCAGGCGCTCAGGACCTCCAGCAGGATAAAGAAATGCCCCAGGCGCGCCATGCCTTGGGCGTCCTCGATGCGCTGCATCAGGGTCATTGCCTGGGCAATCGTGCGTTTGCAGCGAAACTCGATGCCGTACTGTGCACGCTCCAGCAACGGCGCGAGCGTTTTGAGTTCAGCGAAGATGTGGCTGCCGTGCTCGAACAAATCATCGGTGAAGTTCACCAGCATGTCGCGCTTGGGCACCACCTCGTCTTCCTCCACCTGGCTGATCCAGTTATGGGGCAGGTTGGGGCCGGTGAGAAACAGACTTTCCGGGTAGAAGTTGCCGATGTAGTCGCCGATAAACACCTTGCCGGAACTGGCGACGATCAGGTGCAGCTCGTATTCCTTATGGAAGTGCCAGCGCACCAGCGGGCAGGGAAAACCGTGCTGGCGATAGATGATGGACAGACCGTTGTGGTCGTCCATCAACTCGTAGGAAGGGTCGGTAATGCGCGTTGCTCGGGTCATGCTGCCGTCGCTTTATTGTGGTTGCTACGTAGGATAATGCCCCGTCGCGCGTCACCTCGCCAGCGCTGGTGTTTATACGATGCGGTTTTTCGCCTCGATCCACTGCGACATGTACTGCGTACTTTTATGGGCGTGATGGCGCAGCATGCTGCCGGTGAAGTTATCGCGGCGGTGGGCATTTAGCGTGCTGCGGCACTGTTCCAGGCAGGCCACCAGCGCAGGGCCATGGATGTTCTGGTCATAGCGGCGGGTCAACAGCTGGCGGCCGTTTTCCTGGGCCTGGGTCCAGCGTTCGCGGTCCTGGTAGAGCGCCACCGCAGCGGCGGCAAGCGCCGGGGCACTGTGTTCGATCACGCCCGGCCAGGGCTGCTCGTCGCCCATGGCCTCGGCGCCGATGGGCGTGGTGATATTCGGTGTGCCGCAGAGCATCGCGTCCGCCAGCTTGCCCTTGATGCCGGCGCCGAAGCGCAGGGGCGCCAGGCAGATACGCGCGGCGGTCATGACTTGCAGGGCATCTTCGGCCCAGTTCATCACATGAAAGCCTTGGGCCGGGTTGTGCAAGGCGGTGGCTTTGGGCGGGGTGTAGGCACCGTAGATATGCAGCTGCGCGCCCGGCAATTGCTGGCGGATCAACGGCCACAGGCTGTTTTTCATCCAGAGCACCGCATCCCAGTTGGGCGCGTGGCGGAAGTTGCCGATGCTGAGGAAGTGCGCGCGGTCTTCAAACGGTGCGAACGGTTCGGTCGGCGGCTCCAGCATCAGTGGGCACCAGTGGAGCAGGGCGGCCGGCACCTTGAAATGTTCGGTGAGCAAGCGGATTTCCACATCCGAGATCATCAGGCTGATATCGCAGCGGTAGATCGCCGCGATCTCGCGTTTGGCCAGGTCGGTGTCGGCCATCAGCTGGAACTCGGCCTGCAGCGCGGGGGAGAACAGTGCGCTGAAATCGTCGCTGTCGGGGTGCGCCTTCAGGTGATCCTTGAAACGCTGGTGACGGGCGTCGCGCAGGCTCTGCAGGTCGGAGGTTTCCAGCACGCGCAGGGCGTTGGGGCAGCATTTCTCGACGCGCCAGCCGAACTGTTCCTCCATCATGAAACGGTCGAACAGCACGATGTCCGGGGCCAGTTCGCGGATAAAGTCGTCGAAACTGCTGTTATTGAGTTCGATGGCGCATTCGGCGATGCCCAGCGCAGGCAAGTCGGCCTTGTGTTCGCCAATAGTGGCGGGGCTGCTGAAGGTGATGTCCCAACCTTGCGTAAGAAAACTCTCAAGGACTTGCATCATATGCCCGCCTGCGGCCGAGGAACGGGGTTCCGGCCAGACGTATCCAATGACCAGGACTTTGGTGGCGGGGTGATTCATGAGGGGGAGATCCTTGCGAAGGCATCGGCTGCAATGCCGATAAATCTGAGGATTAAATCACAGGTTGGAGGCGGTTAGCCCATGGCGCATTGCAGCGATTAATCTCAGCGGTTTGATTGCGAAAAAACCTATAACACTGTCATTTGTACCAGTTATTAAGTGAGGCTCGTGTTGCTATGTTGGCGGCTATCTCCCTATGAAAATTCAGCCGGGAGTTCTGTCACGTCTCTGTGGAGAACATTTCAAATGACTAAACAAAAATCTGACCCGACCGACTCCCAGCCCTCGGCAGACTGGGTAGGAGATACTTTCAACGGCAGCGCCAGCGGGGATACCGGCGAGTTGCAGATGCGCTGGCGGCGTTCGGGGAGTACGTTGGATATTAACGTATTGCGTTACAAGATCAGTGGCGATGGCAGTCGTAAGAGCGGCAACATCAATATCATCGTACATGCCCACTACGGAAAGGAATGGAAGCTAAATAAAAACAACTGTATCCAGGATGGAACGTTTCAAGATTGGGACGCTTACGGGACACTCGATCTTGGCAGTGCAGTACGCATCACGGTCAAAGTGGTGATTGTCTTTGACCAGCCAGGCATTGATGACCGGACCACGATAACCAAGGAGTTCGACGTTTGAAATGCGATGGGCCGTATGGCCGAGCTGTATCGACGGCCCATGTTTTCGCAAAAGAATCTGTTTGCGGGTAGGTGCTATTCGAGCTTTGTGGTTAACTTCCGCCTCTCGAATTCGTTTCATCAAACCCAGCATAAGGATTCCGTTCATGGCTCAAGTCACCCTTCGTGGTAACCCTGTCCAGGTTGAAGGCGAATTGCCGAAAACCGGTTCCACCGCTCCTGAGTTCAGCCTTGTTGCTGTCGACCTGTCGGAAGCGTCCCTGGAAACTTTCGCTGGCAAGCGCAAGGTTCTGAACATCTTCCCAAGCGTTGACACCCCGACCTGCGCCACTTCGGTACGCAAGTTCAACGCCCAGGCCAACGACCTGAGCAACACCGTGGTGCTGTGCATCTCCTCTGACCTGCCGTTTGCCCAGAAGCGTTTCTGCGGCACCGAAGGCCTGGACAACGTGCTGAGCCTGTCGGACTTCCGCAACGCCGACTTCGCAGTGGACTACGGCGTTTCGCTGGCCGACGGCCCTCTGCAAGGCCTGACCGCCCGCGCCGTAGTGGTGCTGGACGAGAACAACAACGTGCTGCACAGCGAACTGGTGCCCGAAATCGGCCAAGAGCCGAACTACGAAGCAGCCCTGGCTGTTTTGAAGTAACTGTTTCGGTACGTTACTGTCGTTTTGCAGTAACACGCTTGATGCATGATTGCGGCCTGGCCTAGTCCAGGCCGTTTTTATTTGTGGTTCAGATGCTTAGCGAAACGGTCGATGAACTAAGGTCAGAAGTTAAAAGTTGTAAGCCCAAGGTAAATAGCCGGTAAAGGCGCTTTTCTAAATGCGCCCCAGTGCTTATCTTTCAGCCTCCCAAAGAAGAAGCTCTCGCGCCCAATGGTTGATCACTCCATGCAATCCTCCCCCCGTAAGTCCCGCCGCTGGCTGTTCGCCCTGCTTGTGCTGGTGGTTGTCGCCGGCCTGTGCTGGAAATTCTGGCCCGGCAGCCACAAGGATGCTGCGCAGGCGCCAGCCGGACGCGCCGGCAAGTCGGGGATGATGCGCCCAGGCTTCGGTGGCTCCACCGGCCCGGTGCCGGTGCGTGTGGCGCCTGCGGTGCTGGGCGAGTTCCCTGTGTACTACAAGGCCTTGGGCACGGTGACCGCGCTCAACACCATCAATGTGCGCAGCCGGGTGGGCGGCGAACTGGTGAAGATCGCCTTTGAAGAAGGGCAGATGGTCAAGGCTGGCGACCTGCTCGCAGAAATCGACCCACGCAGTTACCAGAACGCCTTGCTCCAGGCCCAGGGCACGCTGATGCAGAACCAGGCCCAGCTGAAAAACGCCCAGGTCGATGTGCAGCGTTACCGCGACCTGTACGCCCAGGACAGCATCGCCAAGCAGACCCTGGACACCGCCGAAGCGCTGGTCCTGCAATACCAGGGCACGGTCAAGACCAACCAGGGCGCGGTGGATGACGCCAAGCTCAACCTCGAATTCACCAAGATCCGCGCGCCAATCAGCGGTCGGGTCGGCCTGCGTCAGGTTGACGTGGGCAACCTGGTGGCGGCCAACGACACCACGTTCCTGGCCGTGATCACCCAGACCCAGCCGATCAGCGTGGCCTTCACCCTGCCGGAAAATACCCTGGAAACCGTGCTCACCCGCTACCACGCCGGCAACAAGCTGCCCGTGGAAGCCTGGGACCGTGGCGATGTGAAGCAACAGGCCGTCGGCGTGTTGCAGAGCCTGGACAACCAGATCGACGTCACCACCGGCACCCTGAAATTCAAGGCGCGTTTCGATAACAAGGACCAGGCGCTGTTCCCCAACCAGTTTGTCAATGTGCACCTGCTGGCCGACACCCTGCATAACGTGGTGCTGGCGCCGTCGGCGGCGATCCAGTTCGGCAACACCGGTACTTTCGTCTACGTGCTCGACGGCGACAAGAAGGTCAAGGTGCAGCCGCTGGTGGTGGGAGATACCGACGGCGACAACACCGTGATCAAGGAAGGCCTCAAGGCCGGCGACCGCGTGGTGCTGGAAGGCACCGACCGCTTGAAGGACGGCAGCGAAATCGAAGTGGTCAACGACAGCAGTGAAGTGCCGACCACCCCGACTGAACACCTGCAAGGCAAGCCAGCGGCGAAAGGGGAGACCGGCACCACCGCCGGCAAGGCGCAAAAGGTCGGTTCATGAACCTGTCGCGGCTGTTTATCCTTCGCCCGGTCGCCACCACGCTGAGCATGCTGGCCATTGTGTTGGCCGGCATCATCGCTTATCGCCTGTTGCCGGTGTCGGCGTTGCCCCAGGTGGATTACCCGACCATCCGCGTGATGACCCTGTACCCCGGCGCCAGCCCGGATGTAATGACCAGTGCGGTCACCGCGCCGCTGGAGCGCCAATTCGGGCAAATGCCCGGCCTCACGCAGATGGCCTCCACCAGTTCTGGCGGTGCGTCGGTGCTGACCCTGCGTTTCAACCTCGACATCAATATGGATGTCGCCGAGCAGCAGGTGCAGGCCGCGATCAACGCCGCGACCAACCTGTTGCCCAAGGACCTGCCGGCGCCGCCGGTGTACAACAAGGTCAACCCGGCGGATACCCCGGTGCTGACCCTGGCAATCACGTCCAAGACCATGCTGCTGCCCAAGCTCAATGACCTGGTCGACACGCGCATGGCGCAGAAGATCGCGCAGATCAGCGGCGTCGGCATGGTCAGCATCGCCGGCGGCCAGCGCCAGGCCGTGCGCATCAAGGTCAACCCCGAGGCCCTGGCGGCCAATGGCTTGAACCTGTCGGACGTGCGCACCCTGATCGCCGCGTCCAACGTCAACCAGCCCAAGGGCAACTTCGACGGCCCCACCCGTGTGTCGATGCTCGACGCCAACGACCAGTTGGTCTCGCCCCAGCAATACGCCGAACTGATCCTGGCCTACAACAATGGCGCGCCGCTGCGCCTCAAAGACGTGGCCCAGATCGTGGACGGCGCCGAAAACGAACGCCTTGCCGCCTGGGCCAACGAAAACCAGGCCGTGCTGCTGAATATCCAGCGCCAGCCGGGGGCCAACGTGATCGAGGTGGTGGACCGCATCAAGGCGCTGCTGCCGAGCATCACTGATAACTTGCCAGCCGGCCTCGACGTGACGGTACTCACCGACCGCACCCAGACCATCCGCGCCTCGGTCAAGGACGTGCAACACGAATTGCTCATCGCGATTGCCCTGGTGGTGATGGTGACGTTCCTGTTCCTGCGCCGGGTCAGCGCCACGATCATTCCGTCCATCGCCGTGCCGCTGTCCCTGGTGGGCACTTTTGGCGTGATGTACCTGGCGGGGTTCTCCATCAACAACCTGACGCTGATGGCCCTGACCATCGCCACCGGGTTTGTGGTGGACGATGCCATCGTGATGCTGGAGAACATTTCCCGTTACATCGAAGAGGGCGAGACCCCGCTGGCTGCCGCGCTCAAGGGCGCCAAGCAGATCGGCTTTACCCTGATTTCCCTGACGCTGTCGCTGATCGCGGTACTGATTCCGCTGCTGTTCATGGCCGACGTAGTCGGGCGCCTGTTCCGAGAGTTCGCCATCACCCTGGCGGTGGCGATCCTGATTTCCCTGGTGGTTTCCCTGACCCTCACGCCCATGATGTGCGCGCGTTTGCTCAAGCGTGAGCCGAAGGAAGAGGAACAAAGCCGCTTTTACAAGGCCAGCGGCGCCTGGATCGATTGGTTGATCGCGCGTTACGCCAGCATGTTGCAGTGGGTACTCAAGCACCAGCCGCTGACCCTGCTGGTGGCCATCGCCACCTTGGGCCTCACCGTGTTCCTGTACCTGATCGTGCCCAAGGGCTTCTTCCCGGTGCAGGACACCGGTGTGATCCAGGGCATTTCCGAAGCGCCGCAGTCGATCTCCTTCGCGGCCATGAGCCAGCGCCAGCAGGAACTGGCCAAGATCATCCTGGCCGATCCGTCGGTGGAAAGCCTGTCTTCCTACATTGGTGTGGACGGAGACAACGCCACCCTCAACAGCGGGCGTTTGCTGATCAACCTCAAGGCCCACGGCCAGCGTGACCTCAGCGCGGCCCAGGTGATCACGCGTTTGCAGCCGGAAATCGACAAGCTGGTGGGGATCCGCCTGTTTATGCAGCCGGTGCAGGACCTGACCATCGAAGACCGTGTGAGCCGTACCCAGTACCAGTTCAGCATGTCGTCGCCGGATGCCGAGTTGCTGGCGCTGTGGAGCGACAAACTGGTCCACGCGTTGAGCCAGTTGCCCGAACTCACCGACGTCGCCAGCGACCTGCAGGACAAGGGCTTGCAGGTGTACCTGGTGATCGACCGCGACGCGGCGTCGCGCCTGGGCGTCAGCGTGTCGACCATCACCGACGCACTGTATGACGCGTTCGGCCAGCGGCAGATTTCCACGATCTACACCCAAGCCAGCCAGTACCGCGTGGTGCTGCAGGCCCAGTCCGGCGAAACCCTCGGCCCGGATGCGCTGAACCAGATCCACGTGAAAACCACCGACGGCGGCCAGGTGCGTTTGTCCAGCCTGGCCCGTGTGGAGCAGCGCCAGGCGCAATTGGCGATTGCGCACATCGGCCAGTTCCCGGCAGTGATGATGTCGTTCAACCTGGCCCCCGGCGTTGCGCTGGGCAAAGGTGTGGAGCTGATCAACCAGACCCAGAAAGACATCGGCATGCCGGTGGGCGTGCAGACTCAGTTCCAGGGCGCGGCCCAGGCCTTCGAAGCCTCGCTGTCGAGCACTTTGCTGCTGATCCTGGCGGCGGTGGTCACCATGTACATCATTCTGGGTGTGCTCTATGAGAGCTATATCCACCCGATCACCATTCTCTCGACCTTGCCGTCGGCAGCCGTCGGAGCGTTGTTGGCGTTGCTGCTCAGTGGCAATGACCTGGGCATGATCGCGATCATCGGCATCATCTTGTTGATCGGTATCGTCAAGAAGAACGCGATCATGATGATCGACTTCGCCCTCGACGCCGAACGCAACCAGGGCCTCGACCCGCAGACCGCGATCTACCAGGCGGCGCTGCTGCGCTTCCGGCCGATCCTGATGACCACGCTGGCCGCACTGTTCGGCGCGGTGCCGTTGATGCTGGCCACGGGTTCCGGCGCGGAACTGCGCCAGCCCCTGGGCCTGGTGATGGTCGGTGGTCTGCTGGTGAGCCAGGTGCTCACCCTGTTCACCACGCCGGTCATCTACCTGTACTTCGATCGCCTGGGCCGTCGCTGGCGCAAAGAGCCGCAAAGCCTGGAGCCGGTTGAGTCATGAACCTGTCCGGACCATTCATCCGCCGGCCGGTCGCGACCATGCTGTTGAGCCTGGCGATCCTGTTGCTGGGCGGCGTGAGCTTCAACCTGTTGCCGGTGTCGCCGCTGCCGCAGATCGACTTCCCGGTGATCGTGGTGTCGGCCAGCTTGCCCGGCGCCAGCCCCGAGGTGATGGCATCCACGGTGGCGACGCCGCTGGAGCGCTCGTTCGGCGCGATTGCCGGCATCACCACCATGAGCAGTTCGTCGAGCCAGGGTTCTACGCGGGTGATTCTGGCGTTTGACTCCGACCGCGATATCAACGGCGCGGCGCGGGAAGTGCAGGCTGCGATCAACGCCTCGCGCAACCTGCTGCCCAGTGGTATGCGCAGCATGCCGACCTACAAGAAGATCAACCCGTCCCAGGCGCCGATCATGGTGCTGTCGCTGACCTCGGACGTGTTGCAGAAGGGCCAGTTGTACGATTTGGCCTCGACTATTCTGTCGCAGAGCCTGTCCCAGGTGCCTGGCGTCGGTGAAGTGCAGATCGGCGGCAGTTCCTTGCCGGCGGTGCGCATCGAACTCGAACCCAAGGCCCTCGACCAGTACGGCGTGGCCCTCGACGATGTGCGCAACACCATCGCCAACGCCAACCAGCGTCGGCCCAAGGGTTCCCTGGAAGACAGCCAGCGCAACTGGCAGATCCAGGCCAACGACCAGTTGGAAAAGGCCAAGGACTACGAGCCGCTGCTGATCCGCTACCAGAACGGCGCGGCCCTGCGCCTGGGCGATGTGGCCAAGATCAGTGACGGCGTGGAAGACCGCTACAACAGCGGGTTCTTCAACAACGAGCCGGCGGTGCTGCTGGTGATCAACCGCCAGTCTGGCGCCAACATCATCGAAACTGTCCGGCAAATCAAGGCGCAGTTGCCGGCGTTGCAGGCGGTGCTGCCGTCCAGCGTCAAGCTGAGCCTGGCCATGGACCGTTCGCCGGTGATCACCGCGACCTTGCATGAAGCCGAGATGACCTTGCTGATTGCCGTGGGCCTGGTGATCCTGGTGGTGTACCTGTTCCTGGGTAACTTCCGCGCCTCGCTGATCCCGACCCTGGCGGTGCCGGTGTCACTGGTGGGCACCTTTGCGGTGATGTACCTGTATGGGTTCTCGCTGAACAACTTCTCGTTGATGGCGTTGATCCTGGCCACCGGGTTGGTGGTGGACGATGCCATCGTGGTGCTGGAGAACATTTCCCGGCATATCGACGAAGGCGTGCCGCCAATGAAAGCGGCGTACCTGGGCGCCCAGGAAGTCGGCTTTACCTTGCTGTCGATGAACGTGTCGCTGGTGGCGGTGTTCCTGTCGATCCTGTTCATGGGCGGGATCGTCACCAACCTGTTCCGCGAGTTTTCCATCACCTTGTCGGCGGCGATCATTGTGTCGCTGATTGTTTCGCTGACCCTGACCCCGATGCTCTGTGCGCGCTGGCTCAAACCGCATGTAAAGGGTGAAATGACCGGTTTGCAGCGCTGGAGCCAGAAGGTCAACGACCGCATGGTCGCCGGCTACGCCACCAGCCTGGACTGGGTGCTGCGCCATCGACGCCTGACCTTGCTCAGCCTGTTGCTGACCATCGGCATGAACGTCGCGCTTTATGTGGTGGTGCCCAAGACCTTCATGCCCCAGCAGGACACCGGCCAGTTGATTGGTTTTGTGCGCGGTGATGACGGCCTGTCGTTCAGCGTGATGCAGCCGAAGATGGAAACCTTCCGCAAAGCGGTGCTCAAGGACCCGGCGGTACTCAGCGTGGCTGGCTTCATCGGCGGCAACAACGGCACCAACAATGCGGTGATGCTGGTGCGCCTTAAGCCCATCAGCGAGCGCAAGGTTTCCGCCCAGGCGGTGATCGAGCGCCTGCGCAAGGACGTGCCGCTGGTGCCCGGCGGGCGGTTGTTCCTGATGGCTGACCAGGACCTGCAATTTGGCGGCAGCCGCGACCAGACCAGCGCGCAGTATTCCTACATCCTGCAAAGCGGCGACCTGGCGGCCTTGCGCCTGTGGTACCCGAAAGTGGTGGCGGCCTTGCGCGAGCTGCCGGAACTCACCGCCATCGATGCCCGTGAAGGGCGGGGCGCGGCGCAGGTCACACTGATTGTCGACCGCGACCAGGCCAAGCGCCTGGGCATCGACATGGACATGGTCACGGCGGTGCTCAACAACGCCTACAGCCAGCGGCAGATTTCCACCATCTATGACAGCCTCAACCAGTACCAGGTGGTGATGGAGGTCAATCCCAAATACGCCCAGGACCCGATCACCCTCAACCAGATGCAGGTGATCACCTCCACGGGGGCGCGGGTGCCGCTGTCGACCATCGCCCATTATGAGAACAGCCTGGCCGACGACCGCGTCAGCCACGAAGGCCAGTTCGCCTCGGAAAACATCGCCTTCGACATGGCGCCCGGCGTGACGGTGGAGCAGGGCACGGCCGCCATCGAACGGGCGATTGCCAAGGTTGGCCTGCCGGAAGACGTGATCGCCAAGATGGCCGGCACCGCGGATGCCTTCGCCGCCACGCAGAAGGGCCAGCCGTTCATGATCCTCGGCGCGCTGGTGGCGGTTTACCTGGTGCTGGGCATTCTGTATGAGAGCTACATTCACCCGCTGACCATCCTCTCGACCTTGCCGTCGGCCGGTGTCGGCGCGATGCTCGCGATCTACCTGACCGGGGGCGAGTTCAGCCTGATCTCCTTGCTGGGCCTGTTCCTGCTGATCGGCGTGGTGAAGAAAAACGCGATCCTGATGATCGACCTGGCCTTGCAGCTGGAGCGCCACGACGGCTTGGGCCCGCTGGAATCGATCCGCAGCGCCTGCCTGTTGCGTTTGCGCCCGATTCTGATGACCACCCTGGCCGCCATCCTCGGTGCCTTGCCGTTGCTGCTGGGTGCGGGCGATGGTGCTGAAATGCGCCGTCCGTTGGGCCTGACGATTATCGGCGGTCTGGTGTTCAGCCAGGTCCTGACCCTTTACACCACTCCGGTGGTCTACCTCTATCTCGACCGCGCGCGCCATCGCTTCAATAAATGGCGCGGCGTGCGTACCGATGCTGCCCTGGACACTGCGCTATGACCGATTCAACCTTTGCCCGACTGGCCCTGTTCCGTGGCTCCCGTGTGGCGAGCCTGGTGCTGTGCGGCGTGCTGCTCAGCGCTTGCGCCGTCGGCCCTGACTACAAGCGCCCTGAAGTCATTGAACCGGCGCAATTCAAGGAAGCCCAGGGCTGGCGCCAGGCCACTCCCAGCGATTCCCTGGCCCGTGGCGCCTGGTGGGAGCTTTACGGCGACCGTCAGCTCAATGACCTGGTGGTGCGCCTGAACACGTCCAACCAAACCGTGGCGCAGGCCGAAGCGCGCTTTCGCCAGGCCCAGGCGCTGGTGCGCAGCTCCCGTGGCGCGTTTTACCCCACCGTTGACCTGAGCGCAGGGAAAACCCGCGCCAGCCAGGGCACCGGTAGCAGTAACGCCAGCCTGAGCAGTTCCAGCAGCGGTATCCGCGACACCCTCAATGCCCAGTTGGGCGTGAGCTGGGAAGCGGATATCTGGGGCAAATTGCGCCGGGGCCTGGAAGCCAACGAAGCCAGCGCTGAAGCCAGCTCGGCGGACCTGGCGGCGATGCGTCTGAGCCAGCAGTCCGAACTGGTGCAAAGCTACCTCCAACTGCGGGTCATGGATGAACAGACGCGCTTGCTGCAAGCCACGCTGGAGACCTACCAGCGCTCCCTGCAAATGACCGAAAACCAGTACCGCGCCGGGGTTTCCGGCAAGGATGCGGTAGCCCAGGCACAAACCCAGCTCAAGACCACCCAGGCCAGCCTGATCGACCTGATCTGGCAGCGCGCCCAGCTGGAAAACGCGATTGCCGTGTTGATCGGCGAGGCGCCGGCCAATTTCAACCTGGCGGTGAGCAAGGACATCCCGGCATTGCCGCAGATTCCCGTGAGCCTGCCGTCGCAACTGCTGGAGCGCCGCCCGGACATTGCCTCGGCCGAACGCTCGGTGATCGCCGCCAATGCCAATATCGGCGTGGCCAAGGCTGCCTACTACCCGGACCTGAGCCTGAGCCTGGCCGGTGGTTACTCCAGCAGCACCTATGCCGACTGGATCAGCCTGCCGAATCGCTTCTGGTCGGTGGGGCCAAAGCTGGCCATGACGCTGTTTGACGGCGGCCAGCGTTCGGCGGAAGTCGACCGCACCGTGGCCAGCTACGACGAGACTGTCGCCAAGTACCGCCAGACCGTGCTGGATGGGTTCCGTGAAGTGGAAAACTACATGGTGCAACTCAAAGTGCTGGAAGACGAGGCGGTGGTCAGCAATGAAGCACTCGACGCCGCCCGTGAGTCGTTGCGCCTGACCCAGAACCAGTACAAGGCGGGGCTGATTGCTTACCTGGATGTGGTCACCACGCAAGCGACCGCACTGAGCAACGAACGCACGGTACTGACCCTTTTGCAGACGCGCCTGGTGGCCAGTGTGCAATTGATCGCGGCATTGGGCGGTGGTTGGGACGGGCAGACACCGATTGCCGAGAAGGATTGATTTTGGCGGGGTGTGCAGCCAGTTGATTGACGTCAAAATGCCACTAATGGCCCTCTGATAATTAATCAACTGCTCAAGAATTATTCTCGCTACAATCGCCCGCTTTGCCACCTGGCACGGGCTTCTCAGGCCCGCTGCGCACGAGAAGTCCCATGCTCATCGGTAGTTATTCCCCCTCACTGGTCGTGATTTCGCTGTTCGTTGCGATCCTGGCTTCCTACACCGCGTTGGACCTTTCCGGCCGCATTGCCACCGCCAAGGGGCGCGCCGTGTATTTGTGGATTGCCGGTGGGGCAATCGCCATGGGGATCGGCGTCTGGTCGATGCACTTCATCGGCATGCTGGCACTGCGCTTGCCGTTTGCCCTGGGCTTCGATTTGGGCATCACGGCGTTGTCGTTATTGATCGCGGTGTTGTCCAGCGGCTTTGCCTTGTGGCTGATCAGCCAGCCGCGTTTGCCCGCCTGGCAACTGGGGTTTGGCGCGCTGGTCATGGGCACCGGCATTGCGTGCATGCATTACACCGGCATGGCCGCCATGCGTATGACCCCAGGCATCGACTATGACCCCGCCTTGTTTGGCGCATCGTTGCTGATCGCGGTGGTCGCGTCTGGCGCGGCGCTGTGGATCGCCCACAATCTGCGCCGTAACACACCGTACGTGCGCCTTTTACGGGGGGGCGCAGCGGTGGTGATGGGCTTTGCCATCGTCGGCATGCATTACACCGGCATGGCCGCCGCACGTTTTGCCGATGAGAGTTTCTGCGGGGCTGCATTGAACGGCTTGAGCGGCAAGGGCCTGGATAACCTGGTATTGGTCACGACCCTGGCGGTACTGGCCATCGCCTTGCTCACCTCGTTGCTCGATGCGCGCCTGGAAGCGCGTACGGCGGTGCTGGCCGATTCCCTCACCCAAGCCAACCAGGAACTGACCCATCTGGCCCTGCACGACATGCTCACCGGCCTGCCCAACCGTACGTTGCTTGCGGACCGCATTCAGCAAGCCATGCAGGCCGTTAAAGAGCAGGGCGGTTGCTTCGCGCTGATGTTTATCGACCTCGATGGCTTCAAGCCAGTCAACGATGCGTTTGGTCACCATATGGGTGACCAGTTGCTGCGCGAAGTGGGCCTGCGCCTGCGCGAAGACTTGCGCAGCCAGGACACCTTGGCGCGTATCGGCGGCGACGAGTTTGTGTTGCTGGTGCAACTGACCCAGCCGGACGATGCCCTGGGCCTTGCCGAACGCCAGGTGATCCTGATCAACCGCGCCTTCCAGGTGGCCGAGCATGAGCTGAAGATCTCCGCCAGTGTCGGCATCGCGATGTTCCCGGGCAACGGCAACAACCCTCAGGAACTGTTGATGAACGCCGACGCCGCGATGTACCACGCCAAGGGCATGGGCAAGAACGGCTACAGCTTCTTTGATGCGTCGATGAATACCAACGCGCGCAAGCAATTGCAGTTGTTGCAGGACCTGCGCAATGCCGTGGAACAGGAACAGTTTCGCCTGTACTACCAACCCAAGTTCGACGCGGTCAGCGGTATTCCGGTCGGTGCCGAAGCCCTGCTGCGCTGGGAGCACCCGCAACAGGGGCTGCTGCTGCCGGCGATGTTTATCGAGTTGGCGGAAAAAACCGGGTTGATCATTCCCATCGGCGAATGGGTACTCAACGAAGCCTGCCGTCAAATGAGCCTGTGGTATGCCCAGGGTTATGAAGACTGGCGCATCGCCGTGAACCTCTCGGCCTTGCAGTTCTGCCACGCCGGGCTGGTCAAAAGTGTGGCGGTGGCGCTGGAACGGCACCAACTGCCGGCCAACAGCCTGACCCTGGAAATCACCGAAACCACGGCCATGAGCGACGCCGACGCGAGCATGACGGTGTTGCAGCAGCTGTCGGACATGGGCGTCGATTTGTCCATCGACGACTTTGGCACCGGCTACTCCAGTCTGATGTACCTCAAGCGCCTGCCGGCCAACGAGCTGAAGATCGACCGTGGCTTTGTGCGTGACCTGGAACACGACAGCGACGACGCGGCCATCGTCTCGGCCATCGTCGCCCTTGGCCAGGCCTTGGGATTACGGATTGTTGCCGAAGGTGTCGAGACGGATGTGCAGCAGAATTTCCTGACACGGCTTGGGTGCAATTCCCTACAGGGTTACCTGCTGGGTCACCCGTTGCCGGCAGAGGGCTTCATGGCGGATATCCAGCGCGCCGAAGAGGCCGTTGCGCCTGACAAAAGCCGTGCGTGACAGGTATTCTTGGATCCAACCCTAAACATCAGGTTGAATCAGGAGACCGCACGCATGGACAGAGTCGTCATCATCACCGGGGGCAGTCGTGGGATTGGCGCCGAGACGGCCTTGCTGGCTGCTCGCCAGGGCTATCGCATCTGCATCAACTACCAGTCCGACGAAGAGGCGGCCCACCGTGTGCTCGAACAGGTGCGTGCACTGGGCGCCCAAGCCATTGCCGTGCGGGCGGATGTGAGTATCGAGGACGAAGTGATCGCGCTGTTCCACCGGGTGGACGCCGAACTGGGCCGTGTCACCGCACTGGTCAACAATGCGGGCACGGTGGGGCACAAGTCCCGCGTTGACGAGATGTCCGAATTCCGCATCCTGAAAATCATCAAGACCAACGTGCTCGGCCCGATCCTGTGCGCCAAGCATGCGGTGCTGCGCATGTCGCCCAAGCATGGCGGGCAGGGTGGCAGTATCGTCAACGTTTCGTCAGTGGCCGCGCGTCTGGGGTCGCCGGGTGAGTATGTCGACTACGCCGCGTCCAAAGGCGCACTCGACACCTTCACCATTGGGCTGTCGAAGGAAGTGGCGGGCGAAGGCATTCGTGTCAACGCCGTGCGTCCTGGCTATATCTTCACCGACTTTCATGCCCTGAGCGGCGATCCGGACCGGGTCAGCAAGTTGGAGTCCGGTATTCCCATGGCCCGAGGCGGGCGCCCGGATGAGGTGGCAGAGGCGATTATCTGGCTGCTGTCGGATAAGGCTTCGTACGCGACCGGGACGTTCCTCGATCTGGGCGGTGGACGTTAAGCACCCGCCTTTCAGGTCCGTAGATGGCGCAGCACGTCATACCCTTTGCGGGAAAATGCCTGTAGCAGGCTGGCTTCCGAATTGTCGAGGGTGCTGTAGCCATCACTGGCGACGCCGTCGACCTGTCCGTTACGGCTATGGCTGGCATTCAAGTGGCGGTCGTCCAGGTTGTCCAGAAAACGCAATACCTTGTTCAGGTCGAAGGCCGCATTGGCCCTGGCGTCCGGTTCCGGTTTGGCGGTGGTCCAGTCACCGACCTGCATCTTCAGCTCATCCAGTAGGTGGTCATGATTGCGGTTATCGAGAAAGTGCTGCAGTACAGGGCTTTGCTCGATGATTCTGTCTGCCGATCGGTGATCGCCAGCGGGGCGGCCCATGGGGCCTGTCATCTCGCGCACCTGTTGCTGTTCGGCTGCACGCATGTAGTGGGGTGGAACAGGTAGCTGTCCAGGAGTGATAGAGGCGGGCATGTGCATAAGAAATCTCCAGGCAGAATTCGGTAAGGCGCATGTTCAGGCGTGATGCATGCGCTTTTTTGTGTGGCGCCTGGTGGCGTGGGGTTCCGGCTTAAAACGAGCGAACAATGCGCCCCAATGTTTCCATGGCTTTCTCCGACGCCTCAGTCCACGGGCTGCCGTAGTTCAAGCGAATGCAGTTCCGAAAGCGCTGGGTGGCCGAGAAGATCGGCCCCGGCGCGATGCTGATGCCTTGCGCCAACGCCATCTGGAACAACTTCAACGAATCTGTCTGCTCCGGCAGTTCCAGCCACAGGAAATACCCGCCGGCCGGTTGGCTGACCCGCGTTTGTGCCGGGAAATAGCGGGCGATAGCGGCCAGCATCGCGCTTTGCTGTTCCTCCAGGGCATAGCGCAGTTTGCGCAGGTGCCGGTCATAGCCGCCGTGCTGCAAGTAATCGGCAATCGCCGCCTGGGCCGGCATTGACGGGCAGAGCGAGGTCATCAGCTTCAGGCGTTCAACCTTCTGCGCAAAACGTCCGGCCGCCACCCAACCCACGCGATAGCCGGGGGCCAGGCTTTTGGCGAAGGAGCCGCAATGCATCACCAGGCCTTCGGTGTCGAAGGCCTTGGCGGGTTTCGGCGCCTGTTGGCTGTAATACAGTTCGGCGTACACATCGTCTTCGATCAGCGGCACCTGATGTCCGCGCAGCAGTTCCACCAGCGCCTGTTTCTTGGCTTCCGGCAGGGTCGCGCCCATGGGGTTCTGGAAGCTGGTCATGGTCCAGCAGGCCTTGATCGGGTAGCGCTCCAGGGTTTGCGCGAGGGCGTTGAGGTCGATGCCATCGCGCGGGTGCACGGGGATTTCCACGGCCTTGAGTTTCAAGCGCTCCAGCACTTGCAGGCAGGCGTAGAACGCCGGGGCCTCGATGGCCACCAGGTCACCCGGTTCGGTGACGGCTTGCAGGCAAAGGTTCAACGCCTCCAAGGCGCCGTTGGTGATCAGCAGTTCTTCCATGGGCAGCATCAGGCCGCCGACCATGTAGCGCAGGGCGATTTGCCGACGCAGTTGCGGGTTGCCCGGCGACATGTCGGTGACCACCAGGCGCGGGTCCATTTCGCGGCTGGCGCTGGCCAGGGAGCGGGCCAGGCGCGGTAGCGGGAACAGCATGGGGCTGGGGAACGCCGAGCCGAACGGTACGGTGTTAGGGTCTTTGATCGAGTCGAGTACCGAGAACACCAGTTCGCTAACGTCCACCTCGGTGGACTCATGCACCTGCTCGCTCACCACCGGCTCGGAAAACGGGCTGGGCGCATGGGTGTTGACGAAGTAGCCCGAACGCGGCCGCGCGCGGATCAGGCCACGGCGCTCCAGCAGGTAGTAGGCCTGGAATACCGTGGACGGGCTGACGCCGTAGGTCTGGCTGGCATAGCGTACCGATGGCACCCGCTGGCCGGGGCCGAGGACGCCGGAGCGGATCAGTTCTGCAATGTCGTCGGCGAATTTTTCGTAGCGTTTCATGGGGGCTCAGTCAGTGTGAGTGTTTTTATCGGTTCAACGGCGCCACAAAGCGGCTGTCGGCAATGCTGTAGATCCCCGGCTCATCCACGTCCGAGACTTTGAAACGCAAGGTCTGCGAACTGCTCGCCGGTTTATCCGCCAGCAATGCCACCGACACCGGCACATCGCTGATTTCCCCCGGCGCCAGGCTGATCTCGGTCTTGCCTTGCAACTGGAAGCCGTCGGCGTCCACCAGTTCCAGGCGATAGTCTTGGCGCTGCTGGGTCTTGTTGATCACTTTGAGGCTGTAGATGTTTTCGATCAAACCCTGGGCATTCTCGCGGAACATGCCACGGTCCTTGGTTACGTCCAGCGACACCATCGGCCGTTCCACCAGCGCCACCACCAACGCAGCAATCATCACCAGCAGCACGGCACTGTAGCCGATCAGGCGCGGCCTTAGCAGGTGCGTCTTGCCGCCTTGCAGTTGATGTTCGCTGGTGTAGCTCACCAGGCCACGCGGGTAGCCCATTTTGTCCATGATCGAATCGCAGGCGTCGATGCACGCTGCGCAGCCGATGCACTCCATTTGCAGGCCATCGCGGATGTCGATGCCGGTGGGGCAGACCTGCACGCACAGCTGGCAGTCGATGCAGTCACCCAGGCCGACGTCGGCGGGTTTGACGTCACGTTTGCGCGGGCCACGGCTTTCGCCACGGGCCACGTCGTAGGAAATGGTCAGGGTGTCCTTGTCGAACATCACGCTCTGGAACCGCGCATACGGGCACATGTGCATGCACACCGCTTCGCGCAGCCAGCCGGCGTTGATGTAGGTGGCGCCGGTAAAAAACAGCACCCAGAACAAACTGACGCCGCCCATCTGCCAGGTCAACAGTTCAGCCGCCAAGGGGCGGATCGGCGTGAAATAACCGACAAAGGTCAGCCCCGTCAGCACGCTGATGCCCAGCCACAAGGTGTGCTTGGCCGAGCGTCGCGCCAGTTTGTTCAGGCTCCAGGGCGCCGCTTGCAGCTTGATGCGCTGGTTGCGTTCGCCTTCGGTGACTTTTTCGCACCACATGAACAGCCAGGTAAACGAGCTTTGCGGGCAGGTGTAGCCGCACCACACACGGCCGGCAAACACGGTGATCGCAAACAGGCCGAAGGCGCAGATGATCAACAGCGCCGACAACAGGATGAAGTCCTGCGGCCAGAAGGTTGCGCCAAAGATATGGAATTTGCTTTCAGCCAGGTCCCACAGTACGGCCTGCCGATCGTCCCAGTTCAGCCACACGGTGCCGAAAAACGCCAGGAACAGGAAGGCTGCACCGCTCACGCGTAAGGTACGGAACAGGCCGGTGAAACTGCGGGTATGAATCAGGTTGTCGCTGGATTTCGCCTTCACCTTCTTTGGGTGTGTGGGCTCAAAGATTTCCACGGTTGGAATGTGTTCGCTCATGGTCGTTCGCTCATCAGCCTCCATCAGGCGGATGAACTATGCGCGTCGCGCTGTTTGCATAACAGACTCAGGTATGACGATAAAAAGCGGATCAGATGGGGCGGTGAGTGCCCGCTGCGACAATGTGCTGCACCCCATGGCGCCAGGGGTGCAGCGTTATTTCGAGGGCGCTGACACAGATCAATTAAATCAGCGAACCAGGTTCTTCGGCCTTCACATGCTGGCGCCCGTCGTGGGCACCGGCCACTGTCAGGGCGTCGGCCTCGGCCTCGGTGATATAGATCCGTTCAGCGGCCAACTCCACGTAGGACATGGACTTGTCGAGGTCGGTAACAATATTGACCCGGGTCGCTGGCACGCTCTGTTCCTGTCCGTTGTCATCGAGCATGAAGTAGCACAGTTGGTTTTCGATACGAATGGGCATGCCGTTCTCCTGATTTATAGGCTAAGAGTTCTAGGGCTATGAGCGTTAGGGGGTAGCGATGTGACAGGGTTCCAGGCAACTGACTGGCGGTCGTCGCTGTCCACCCTTTACCAACCCAGATAAAGGACAGCCCAGATGGACGCGTGGTGGCATGAAGTGTGGCAAACCCTGCAGGCTGAATTCGCCGACATTGGCGACGCCAAGCAGCTCACCCAGATTACCGTGCGCCTGCTGATCGCCGCGATCCTGGGCGGCATTCTCGGCTTTGAGCGAGAGAGCAAGGGCAAGGCCGCCGGGGTGCGCACCCATATGCTGGTGGCGCTGGGCGCTGCCTTGTTTGTGATGGTGCCGCAAATGTCCGGTAATCAGGCGGACGCCATGAGCCGGGTGGTGCAGGGCGTGATTGCCGGGATCGGCTTCTTGGGCGCCGGTACGATTATCAAGGGCAAGGATGATGAAGAGGGCCACGTCAAAGGCCTGACCACCGCCGCCGGCTTGTGGATGACCGCTGCGATTGGGGTCTCGGCCGGGTTGGGCCGGGAATCGACAGCGGTGCTGAGTACCTTGCTGGCGCTGGCGGTGTTCAGCGTGATGCCAAAGATCGTCAAGCGTTTTGAGAAGGACTGACGATCACGGGCGGCATGGTCGTCGGCGGTTCTTCCACCGGTGGCGGTTCGTTTTCAGGCGGTTCTTTTTCCGGAATCGGTTCCGGTTCGGTCGGCGGCAGGGTGGGTTTATCGATATTCGGGTCCGGCGTTTCCGCCGGGATCGGGATATTCATCGGTGTGGCCTCCTTTGTGCTTTGCTCTATCGGTGGACAGCCGCCGAGGCGAATTGATTCCCCGCCCGATGGCGGCACATCCAGCTGAACTTTTAACCGGAGCCCAGGCTCGGACCTATTACGGCTTTGCTCAGGAAGAGCCCGGCCGCCTCAGAATTCGGATCAAGCAAAGAGCGTCCACAGGGCGTAAGGGGAAGATGCTCGATGACTGCTGAAACAGACTCCTTGTTACCACTGTCCCAGGCACTGTTGCTGCCCAGGATCGCAATCGAAAGCACCACCCCCGTGATTGATGGCGGCGAATTTGCCGTCAAGGCCGTGGTCGGCCAGCGGGTCAATGTCACCAGCAAAGTGTTTGCCGACGGCCATGACAAGCTCGCCGTGCTGATCCGCTGGCGCCCGCTGCAAGACGAAAGCTGGCACAGCGTGGTCATGACCGACGTGGGCAACAACGGCTGGGAAGGCGCGTTTACTGTGGCCCAGCAAGGCCCTCACGAATACTGCATCGAAGCCTGGATCGATACCTTCGCCAGCTTTTGCTATGAGTTGCGCAAGAAGCATGAGGCCGGCGTGCCGGTCAGCCTGGAATTGCAGGAAGGCCGCAGCCTGGTGCTACTGGCCGCCGAGCGCAGTGACAACGAGCTGCGTGACCGCCTCATGTTGTTGCACCATGAACTCTCCGGCCTGCTGGAAACCGAGCAGGTTGCGCTGTTTTTGCACGAAGACAGTGCACACCTGATGACCCAGGCCGATCACCGCGCCTACCTGAGCATCAGCACCGTCTACCCGATTGATGTGGAGCGCGAGGCGGCGCTGTTTGCCAGCTGGTATGAGCTGTTCCCGCGCTCGATCACTGAAGATCCGGCGCGTCACGGCACCTTTAATGACGTGCATTCACGCTTGTCGATGATCCATGACATGGGTTTTGACGTGCTGTACTTCCCGCCGATCCACCCCATCGGCCGCAGCCACCGCAAAGGCAAGAACAATTCCCTGACCGCCGGCCCCGATGATCCGGGCAGCCCCTATGCCATCGGCAGCGAGGACGGCGGCCATGAAGCGATTCACCCGCAACTGGGCAGCCGCGATGATTTCCGCCGCCTAGTCCAGGCCGCCGCCGAGCATGGCCTGGAAATCGCCCTGGACTTCGCCATCCAGTGTTCCCAGGACCATCCATGGCTCAAGGAGCATCCGGGCTGGTTCAACTGGCGCCCGGACGGCACGATCAAATACGCGGAGAACCCGCCGAAGAAGTACCAGGACATCGTCAACGTCGACTTCTATGCGGCGGACGCCATCCCCAGCCTGTGGACCGAGTTGCGCGACATCGTCGTGGGTTGGGTGGAAGAGGGCGTGAAGACCTTTCGCGTCGACAACCCCCACACCAAGCCGCTGCCGTTCTGGCAATGGCTGATCAGCGATGTGCGGTCCAAGTACCCGGACGTGATCTTCCTGGCCGAGGCCTTCACCACACCGGCGATGATGGCGCGCCTGGGCAAGGTCGGCTATTCACAGAGCTACACCTATTTCACTTGGCGCAATACCAAGGCTGAGTTGAGCGAATACCTGACCCAGCTGAACGAGTCGCCGTGGCGCGAATGCTACCGGCCGAATTTCTTCGTCAATACGCCGGACATCAACCCGGCCTTCCTGCACGACTCCGGCCGCCCTGGCTTCTTGATCCGTGCCGCGCTGGCCACCATGGGCTCGGGCCTGTGGGGCATGTATTCAGGCTTCGAACTCTGCGAGTCGGCGCCGGTGCCGGGCAAAGAGGAATACCTGGACTCGGAGAAATACGAGATCCGCCCACGGGACTTCACTGCGCCCGGCAACATCATTGCCGAGATCGCCCAGCTCAACCGCATCCGCCGGCAGAACCCGGCGCTGCAAACACATCTTGGGCTCAAGCTGTACAACGCCTGGAACGACAACATCCTGTATTTCGGCAAGCGCAGCGAAGATGGCAGCAACTTCATTCTGGTGGCGGTGAACCTGGATCCTTATAACGCTCAGGAAGCCAACTTTGAGTTGCCATTGTGGGAATTGGGGCTGCCGGACGATGCCCAGACCCAAGGTGAAGACCTGATGAACGGCCATCGCTGGACCTGGTACGGCAAGACCCAGTGGACACGGCTGGAGCCGCAGATGCCGTTTGGCATTTGGCGCATCACCCCATCGTCTTGAACCTTCCGATGCATTTTCCAGGAGTTTCCAATGGCGAAGAAACCCAACGCTGCCACCTTCATCAAAGACCCGCTCTGGTACAAGGACGCGGTGATTTACCAGGTTCACGTCAAATCCTATTTCGACTCCAATAACGACGGCATCGGTGATTTTCCCGGCCTGATCGCCAAGCTCGACTACATCGCGGACCTGGGTGTAAACACCATTTGGCTATTGCCGTTCTACCCCTCGCCACGTCGCGACGACGGCTATGACATTGCCGAATACCGTGGTGTACACAGCGACTACGGGACCCTGGCCGACGCCAAGCGCTTTATTGCCGAGGCGCACAAGCGCGGGCTGCGGGTGATCACCGAGCTGGTGATCAACCACACCTCTGACCAGCACCCCTGGTTCCAGCGCGCGCGCAAGGCCAAGCCCGGCTCGGCGGCGCGGGATTTCTACGTATGGTCGGATGATGACCAGAAATACGACGGCACGCGCATCATCTTTCTCGACACCGAAAAGTCCAACTGGACCTGGGACCCGGTCGCCGGCCAATACTTCTGGCACCGTTTCTATTCCCACCAGCCCGACCTCAACTTCGACAACCCCCAGGTGATGAAAGCCGTGTTGTCGGTGATGCGCTACTGGCTGGACATGGGCATCGACGGCCTGCGCCTCGACGCCATCCCGTACCTGATCGAGCGCGACGGCACCAACAACGAAAACCTGCCTGAAACCCACGACGTGCTCAAGCAGATCCGCGCCGAGATCGACGCGCATTACCCGGACCGCATGCTATTGGCCGAAGCCAACCAGTGGCCGGAAGACACCCAGCTCTACTTTGGTGACAAAAAGGGCGACGACGGCGATGAGTGCCACATGGCCTTCCACTTCCCGCTGATGCCGCGCATGTACATGGCCCTGGCCCAGGAAGATCGCTTCCCGATCACCGATATCCTACGGCAGACCCCGGAGATTCCGGCCAACTGCCAATGGGCGATCTTCCTGCGCAACCACGATGAACTGACCCTGGAAATGGTCACCGACAAGGAGCGCGACTACCTGTGGAACTACTACGCCGCTGACCGTCGCGCGCGGATCAATCTGGGCATTCGTCGCCGTCTTGCGCCGTTGATGGAGCGTGATCGTCGTCGTGTGGAGTTGCTCAACAGCCTGTTGCTGTCGATGCCTGGCACGCCGACCCTGTACTACGGCGATGAGATCGGCATGGGCGATAACATCTACCTCGGCGACCGCGATGGCGTGCGTACCCCTATGCAATGGTCCATCGACCGCAACGGCGGCTTTTCCCGCGCCGATCCGGCCAGCCTGGTACTGCCGCCGATCATGGACCCGCAATACGGCTATCAATCGGTGAATGTCGAAACCCAGGCCCAGGACCCGCATTCGCTGCTGAACTGGACCCGGCGCATGCTGGCGGTGCGCAAGCAATCCAAGGCGTTTGGCCGTGGCAGCTTGAAAATGCTCTCACCGAGCAACCGCCGCATCCTGGCCTATACCCGTGAATTCACCGGCGAAGATGGGCGCAGCGAGATCATCCTCTGCGTGGCCAACGTGTCGCGCAGTGCCCAGGCGGCCGAGCTGGACCTGTCGGCATTCGCCGGCATGGTGCCGGTGGAGATGTTGGGCGGTAATGCTTTCCCACCTATCGGCCAGCTGAATTTCCTGCTGACCCTGGCGCCTTATGGCTTTTATTGGTTTGTGCTGGCGGCGGAAAACCAGATGCCCAGCTGGCACGTGGAGCCCGCCCAGAGCATGCCGGACTTCACCACATTGGTTTTGAAAAAGCGCATGGAAGAACTGCTGGACGAACCGTGCCGCACCTCCCTGGAACAGACGGTGCTGCCGGCCTGGCTGCCCAAGCGGCGCTGGTTCGCCGGCAAGGACACTGCCATCGACAGCGTACGGATCGCCTACGGCGCGCGCTTTGGCGATCCCCAGCATCCGGTGTTGCTCAGCGAGCTTGAAGTGACAGCCGGTGGTCAGGTCAGCCGTTATCAGCTGCCGTTGGGTTTTCTCGGTGAAGACCAGTTCACCAGTGCCTTGCCGCAACAGCTGGCGTTGGCCCGCGTAAGGCGGGTGCGCCAGGTGGGGTTGGTCACCGATGCCTTCAGCCTCGAACACTTTATCCGCGCGGTCATTCAGGGTTTGCAGGCGGGCACCGTGCTCAGCACCAACGAAGGCGAGCTGCGCTTTGCCGCCACGCCGCACCTGACCAAGCTGCAACTGACGGATGAGTCCGAAGTGCGCTACCTGTCGGCCGAGCAGTCCAACAGCTCGGTGGTGGTGGGTGAAAGTCTGGTGCTCAAACTGATCCGCAAAGTCGCTTCCGGCGTGCACCCGGAACTGGAAATGAGCGCCTACCTGACGGAAGCCGGCTATCCCAACATCTCGCCGCTGCTGGGCTCGATGGTGCGCCACGACGCCGAAGGGCAGGACAACCTGCTGATGATTGCCCAAGGCTATTTGAGCAACCAGGGAGACGCCTGGAGCTGGACCCAGAACAACCTGGAACGCGCGATCCGCGACGAGCTGGCTGAAGCCATCTCCGAGCAGGAGCAGCATTACAATGCCCTTGGCGAGCTGGCGGACTTTGCCGGTCTGCTCGGCCAGCGCCTGGGCGAAATGCACCGGGTGCTCGGCGCCAAGACCACCAACAACGACTTCAAACCGGAGGTCACCAGCGCCAAGGACACCCAGGCCTGGGCCAAGGACGTCGGCGCGCAGCTGGACCGCGCGTTGCAGTTGCTCAAACTTCATCAAAGCCAATTGAACCCGGCCGATCAAGCGCTGGTCAGTGATTTGCTGGCGCAGAAAAAAGCCATCGCCAGTCATGTACAGGCCTTGGCAAAAGCCACGGCGGGCGGGTTGCGCATTCGGGTGCATGGTGACTTGCACCTGGGCCAGGTGCTGGTGGTGAAAGGCGACGCCTACTTGATCGATTTTGAAGGCGAACCTGCGCGGCCCTTGCACGAACGACGGGGCAAGCACAGCCCGTATAAAGATGTGAGCGGCGTGTTGCGCTCCTTCGACTACGCAGCGGCCATGGCCTTGAATGTGCAAGGGGTGGATCACTCGCCCGAAGCGGCGGTATCCCGTAAACGTGTAACCGATCGTTATCTGAAAGAAGCACGCCAGGCATTTATCCAGGCTTATCAGTCAGCTACGTCTACACTGGCGCATGACTGGCAGGATGCCAAAGGCCAGGACGCTGCGCTGACGTTGTTCAGCCTGGAGAAGGCCGCGTACGAAGTGGCCTACGAAGCAGAGAACCGTCCGACTTGGTTGCCGGTGCCCCTGCAAGGGTTGCACGGACTGTTGAGTGGGCTTGCACCTATATCTAAAACTGCACGCGGTGGGGAGACGTCATGAGCTTTACACATAAAGAACCGCTGCAAGCGAAACTGACTGCATTGCCGGCGTCCAAGGACGTCGAAGCGCTGGTACGCGCCGAACATCACGACCCTTTCTCGATTCTTGGGCCACACGATGATGATCACGGCGGCCAGTTTATCCGTGCATTTCTGCCGGAGGCCTTGAGTGTCCAGGTGTTGGCGCGCGACAGCGGCGAACAGATCGGCAGCCTCGAGGCGAGCCAGGTGCCGGGCCTGTTTGTCGGGCACTTCCACACGCGCCAGGCGTACCTGCTGAAAATCCAGTGGGCCGGGGGCGAGCAGATCACCGAAGACCCTTACAGCTTCCAGCAACTGTTGCTGGGTGAAATGGACCTGTACCTGTTCGCCGAAGGCAATCACCGCGACCTCGGCAGTTGCCTGGGTGCCCAGGTGACCAGCGTCGACGGCGTGCAAGGTGTGCGCTTTGCCGTATGGGCACCGAATGCGCGACGCGTGTCGGTGGTGGGCGATTTCAATATCTGGGACGGGCGCCGGCATCCGATGCGCCTGCGCCATCCTTCTGGCGTGTGGGAGATCTTTATCCCACGCCTGCAACCGGGCGCGGCCTACAAATACGAAGTGCTCGGCGCCAATGGGATCCTGCCGCTCAAGGCTGACCCAGTGGCGCTGGCGACTCAATTGCCGCCGGACACGGCTTCGAAGGTTGCCGAGCCGTTGCAGGTGGATTGGCAAGACCACGAATGGATGCAGTCGCGGGTCGAGAAGCAGAAGACCACCGCGCCGCTGTCGATCTATGAACTGCACGTGGGTTCCTGGCAGGCCGAGCTGGACGAGGCGGGCGAAGTAGCGCGTCAGTACAACTGGCGCGAATTGGCCGAGCGCCTGATTCCTTACGTGCAGCAGCTGGGCTTCACTCACATTGAACTGATGCCGATCATGGAACACCCGTTCGGCGGCTCCTGGGGCTATCAGGCCTTGTCACAATTCGCCCCGACGGCACGCTTCGGTTCGCCGCAGGATTTCGCCTATTTCGTAAACGCGCTGCACCAGGCGGATATCGGCGTGATCCTCGACTGGGTGCCGGCGCATTTCCCTACCGACACCCACGGCCTGGCGCAATTCGACGGCACGGCGCTGTACGAGTACGCCAACCCGCTGGAAGGTTTCCATCAGGATTGGGACACGCTGATCTACAACCTGGGCCGCACCGAAGTGCATGGCTTCATGCTGGCCTCGGCCTTGCACTGGCTCAAACACTTCCACATCGACGGCCTGCGCGTGGATGCCGTGGCCTCGATGCTCTACCGCGACTATTCACGCAAAGCCGGCGAATGGGTGCCCAATCGCCATGGCGGCCGAGAAAACCTCGAAGCCATCGACTTTTTGCGTCACCTCAACGATGTGGTCGCCATCGAGGCGCCCGGCGCGCTGGTGATCGCCGAAGAATCCACCGCCTGGCCCGGCGTCAGCCAGCCGACCCAGCAGGGCGGCCTGGGTTTCAACTACAAATGGAACATGGGCTGGATGCACGATTCCCTGCATTACATCCAGCAGGACCCGGTGTACCGCGCCCATCACCACAACGAGCTGAGTTTTGGCCTGGTGTATGCCTGGTCCGAGCGTTTCATCCTGCCGATCTCCCATGATGAAGTGGTGCACGGCAAACATTCGCTGATCGACAAGATGCCTGGCGACCGTTGGCAGAAGTTTGCCAACCTGCGGGCTTACCTGGCGTTCATGTGGATGCATCCCGGCAAAAAACTGTTGTTCATGGGCTGCGAATTCGGCCAATGGCGCGAGTGGAACCATGATCAGCAACTGGATTGGTACCTGCTGCAGTACGCCGAGCACAAAGGCGTGCAGAAGCTGGTAGGTGACCTGAACCGTCTATACCGCGAAGAACCGGCCCTGCATGAACAGGACGACGCGCCCCAAGGCTTCCAGTGGCTGATCGGTGACGATGCGATCAACAGCGTCTACGCTTGGCTACGTTGGAGCAAAGACGGCAAGCCGGTTCTGGTGGTCGCCAATTTCACTCCGGTGCCGCGTGAGGGCTATAAAGTCGGTGTGCCTTTCAGCGGGCGTTGGAGCGAAGTGATCAACAGTGATGCCGATATGTATGCAGGTTCCAATTACGGTAACGGGGGCGAGGTGTTTACCCAGGATGAGCCACATCATGGACAGGCCGTGTCGCTGTCGTTGAATTTGCCGCCGCTTGGCGTGCTGATTTTACGACCGGAACCGCTTTAAAGGCTCTACCGTGCTGGATTCTGTTGTCCGCGCTAGTGGCAGGGTGCCACAATGGCGCCTTTGTCGTGGCAGTCGGATCAGGCGAATTTCATGAATGGCCTTGGGCGTGGGCAGGACCAGGATTGCTTTATAGAGGAGCAGGTGCGAACCGATCGTTTGCACCAGCTGTTCCGACAGTCATTTGCCGCGATTTTCGGTAGTTACCTGGCCGCGGTGATGCTGTGCTGGCTGTGCTGGGACCGGTTCGACCATCAGGTCATTCTGGTCTGGCTGGTGGTATTGGCAGCGACGTCCCTGTTTCGCATCAAGATGTTCATGGAGTGGTTCCGCTGCCCCAATGCCGAGCGCACGCCAGATCGGTGGGAGCGCCGCTACTGGGTCACGTTGATGCTGTCTGCCGCAACCTGGGGGCTGGGCGCCTTGGCGGTCATGCCCACCGATGATCGGTTGTCTCAGGTGTTGGTCATGCTGTTTACCGTGGGCATGTCGGTCAGCGCGGTGTCCTGCTACTCGGCTTATCGCTACATGACGCTGGCCTCCATGGCCGTGGTGCTGTTGCCGTGCACGTTGTGGCTGCTGTTCCAGCCGTCCTCGATGCAAGTGGGCGTGGCCATTGCGGTCCTGGTGTTTTCCACTTTTGTGGTGAGTGCCACGCGCAAACTGTCGGATGCCTTGGAAAAGGCCTTCCGCCTGACTCGCCAGATGGAACGTGCCCACAATATTTCCACCCGCGCCGCACAGACCGACGAACTCACCGGCCTGATGAACCGCCGTGCCTTCTTCGAACATGCCCAGTTGCTGTACGCGCAGTGCCGTCACAATCAGCAACCTTTGTGTGCGCTGATGATGGACATGGATCACTTCAAGGAAATCAACGACACCTATGGCCACCAGGCCGGTGACCAGGTGCTGCGCCAGATTGGCGGGGTGATCAGTGCCTCGTTCCGTCAGGCCGACGTGTATGGGCGCCTGGGCGGCGAGGAGTTTGCGGTGTTGCTGCCCAATACGTCACTGGAAACCGCACGGGACATTGCCGAGCAGTTGATCAAGGCCATCTCGGGCCTGGCCGCCGAGCCGGTGCATGGCTTGACCGCCAGCCTTGGCGTGGCGTCCACCCATACTCAGGACCAAGACCTGCATGGCCTGATGAACACCGCCGACAAGGCGCTGTACCGGGCCAAGGCCCAGGGGCGCAATCAGGTGGCGGTGGCGGAGTAGGACTCAGGGCATCGCTCTGGCGAGTGCCCGTGCGACCTGGTCGGCGGAGTAGGGCTTGGGCAGGAACTCGAACCCTTCATAACCACTCTCGGCCAGTTCCTCGCTGTAGCCGGAGGTGAGCACCACCGGCAAATCCGAGCGCCGTTGGCGCAGCACCTTGGCCATGGCCACGCCGGTCATGCCGGTCATGCCGGGCATCACCACATCGGAAAACACCCCGTCAAACGCCATGGCATCCGCGCCGGCTAATGCGAGCGCCTGTTCCGCATCGGTGGCCCAAGTGGTGCGGTATCCCAGGTCCTGCAGGATCTGGTTGGCGAAGCGGCCCACTTCGAGGTTGTCTTCCACGATCAGGATATGGCGCAGCGCTATGTCCTGGACCGGCAAGGGATCTTGCAGGCTTTGTTCTTGGGCTATTACCTGCGCCGCCACCTCCGGCAGGTACAAGGTAAATACAGTGCCTCGTTCCAGTGCGCTGGCCACATCGACGTTGCCACCAGACTGCTTGGCAAAGCCAAATACCTGGGATAACCCCAGCCCAGTACCTTTGCCCACGGCTTTGGTGGTAAAGAACGGCTCGAAAATGCGTTCGAACGTCTCGCCGGGAATGCCACTGCCGGTATCGGCCAGGGCGATGCTGACAAAGGGCTGGCGGCTTTCCTCATCGCCACGGATGCGCGGCATCGCGTCCACCGTGGCCACGCGCAAGCTTAGGGTGCCTTGCCCGTCCATGGCGTCTCGGGCATTCAGGGCGATATTGATCAGCGCGGTTTCAAACTGGCTGGCGTCGACGCGTATATGGCATGGACGGTCGGGCAATTGCACCTGCACGCGGATGCGCGCGCCGGTGACGCTTTCGAGCATCTCGCCGATGTTCTTGACCCGCAGGCCTGCATCGAAGACTTCCGGGTTGAGCGGTTGGCGTCGGGCGAAGGCGAGCAGTTGGCTGGTGAGTTTGCTCGCGCGCTCGACGGTGTCGGACACCGCGCTCATATAGCGTTGACGACGCTCTTCGGACAGCCCCGGTTGGCGCAGGAAGTCAACCGACGAGCGGATGATGGTCAACAGGTTGTTGAAGTCATGGGCCACGCCGCCGGTCAATTGGCCGATGGCTTCGAGCTTCTGGGACTGGCGCAGCGCGGCCTCGGCCTGGGTGAGGGCATGGGTGCGCTCCTGCACCCGCTGTTCCAGGGTGGCGTTCAGCTCCGTGAAGGCGGCCAGGCCCTCGCGTACGGCGGCGTCGGCGCGGACCCGCTCGATATGCGCCCAGGAACGCTCGGTGACTTCCCCGACCAAGGCCAGGTCATAGGGCGACCAGATTCGCGCTGTCTTGTGGTGCACCGCCATCAAGGCGGTGAGGCGACCGTCCTTGATCAGCGGAAAGCACACGGTCGCCAAGGCGCCCAAGGCCTGATAACTGGCGGCTTCCTGCGGTGGGAACTCGACGCGGTTGTCCTGCACCACCAGCGGTTCTCCGGCACGTAGCTGCTGCACGGCCCGCGCGCCGAACGACGCCAGGCTGTAGTGCCCGACGATGCTCGGCGAGCCCGGCGCCGCCCAGTTGCCGCGAATGGTAAAGCCATCTTCATCGGCATCCATGTCGGCATAGGCGCAATTGGATACCTGCAAGTGTTCGGCCAGCAGGCGCGTGGTGGTGGACATGATGCTTTCGGCGTCAGTGGCATTGGCCACGGCGCTGCCCACCGCGTCCAGCACCGCCAGGCGGCGGTTGAGGAACACGGTGGCGGTGGTTTCGGTGACGGTGTCCAGCATGCCCACGACCTTACCCTCGGGGTCGCGGATAGGGCTATAGCAAAAGGTGAAATAGGCTTGTTCGAGGCCAGCGCCGCGCTCGATCAGCAGGGGAAAATTCTCGATATAAGTGGCATGCCCCTCAAACGCCGCATTGGCGATGGGGCTCACGTCGTCCCAGACTTCACGCCACACCTCACTGAATGGACGACCCAATGCAAAGGGCTTGTCTCCCAGGATCGGAATGAACGCGTCGTTGTACAACGTGGTCAGGTGAGGCCCCCAAATGATTGATTGTGGGAAGCTCGACGCAAAACACAAGGCGACGGTGGTCTTGAGCACATCCGGCCACTGCTCCAGCGGCCCCAGGGGCGTACTTGCCCAATCATGCTGGCGAACCCGCTCAGCCATGTCGCTGCTGCTTTGCAGCCAATTCATCATTGCCAAAACACCTTGTTTGCAACGGTCTGTTTAACGCCTGAAAGGGGCGGCCCAACAAGCAACAGACCGGAATGCCCGCTGGCAGTTCAGCGGGATTATCGCGGTGATAGCAATTAGCTGCACTATCCATTTGGATAGATTTGCAGATTCTTTTATTGCGCGCCGAAAACCCCTGTCCAATAAATCCCGGCATCGCTCTTCGGGTCCATGGCATACGCCGCGCCCAGCTCACGAAATTGCGGGTTCATCAAGTTGGCGCAATGGCCCGGACTGGCAAGCCAACCGTCGACAACCTTGCGTGGCGTGTCCAGGCCGGCGGCGATGTTTTCGCCGATGTTCTTCGCGATATACCCGGCCAGTTCGGCGCGATCCCCAGGGGTGCGGCCGTCGTGGTCGAGGTGATCGAAGAAGTTGCCGTTGGCCATGTTGCGCGTGTGGCTGTTGGCTGCGCCGGCCAGGTCGTCATTCCAGGACAAAGGCGTAGTAGCCGTGAATGCCTGGGTGCCGCACTGGCGCGGCTGTGAACGCGCGGTGTTGATCAGGTTGAGCAGTTGCTTGCCTTCGGTCTGCCAATCGCCCAGGCCACTGGTGAGTAGCGGGCGGGCAAGCACGATGCGCCAGTCCTGGCCGCTGTTACTCACGCCGATATCGACAAATTGCGGGTCCAGCACCACGCGGCAGAAGCTTTCACGCACGGCCTTCATGGCCGCCCCGGCATCCTTGGGCCCGGACAGGCTGATGGCCTGCACGTTGACCATCGGGTACGCAGCCCGCGCCAGCGCCTGCTGCAGGTCGCCAACGTTGGTGGCCGGCAGCACCAGCCGCGTATCGCTGGCCAATGGCGGCAGTTCCTGGGACCCCTGGTCGCCGCAACGTTGCACCTGGCTGCGGTATTGGTTGATCTGTTGTACCAACTGACTTTCTTCATTCGCCATCGCGCTGGCGCAGAACACCGTAGTGGCGGCCAGCGTCGTAAGACCCATCATCAATGACAGAACGCGCATGGACGTTACCCTTGAGCTTGAAAGTGCCCATGATGCGCGATGTAACCCGGTCTGGTGCAACGCCTTTTTTTGTTTTTTTGCCTCAATGGGTGTTCTGCAGGGGGGTGAAGGCACTGAAGCGGCGCCATGCCATCACGCATGCCAGCAGGATCATGGCCAGTGCGACGCCGAACGTTGCGTGCAGGCCATAGGCAATGGATTGGGGGAGGGCGCGGGTGACATCCGGGCTGGCCCAGGCGAATACCGCCCCCAATGCCCAGGCGCCGACAATCAGCCCGAGGTTGCGTGACAGGTTCAACAGGCCCGAAACCGTGCCACGTCGCGCACTCGCCACATCGCTCATCACGGCGGTGTTGTTGGCGGCCTGGAACAGGCTGTAGCCGGTGGTCAGGATCACCAGAGCACCCAGGTAGGCGAACAGGCCTGAAGCGAAGGCCAACAGCAGCGCGCCACCGGCCATCAGGCCCAGGCCGGAGAGGGTCATGCGTTGGCTGCCGAGGCGGTCGGTGAGCCTGCCGGCCGGTACACCGCTGATGGCCGCGACGCAGGGCCCGACCGCCATGACCAGGCCCATCCACTCGGGATCGAGCCCCAGTCCTCGCGACAAATAGAACGGCCCCACCACAAAAGTGGCCATGATCACGGCGGCGACCAGGGCACTCATGACCAGGCCGGTGCGCAACGACGTATTTTTTAATGATGTCCAGACACTCGAGTCGGCGGCGGATGCCACGTGGGGCCGATCAACGGGTAGGTAGCGGTAGGCAAGGGCGATGGCCACCCCTCCCAATGGCATGCCAATCAGGAAAATCGCGCGCCAGCCCCACATACTCAGCAATACACCGCCGACACTGGGGCCCATCGCGGTACCGACGGCCGACATCGTGCCCAACAAACCCATCACGCGGCCGGTACGCTCTTGAGTGACGGTGTCACCGACCATGCCCAGGGCCATCGCCATCATCACGGCCGCACCCAGGCCTTGCAGGACGCGTGCTGCAACCAGCCATGCCAGAGACGGCGCCATGCCGCACAGCCCGCATGCCACGGAGAACAACAGCAACCCGGCGAGCAACAACCGCCGCCGTCCGAACCGGTCGCCCAGGCGTCCGGCACTCACAATCACTGCTGTGATCGCCAACAGGTAAGCCAGCACCACCCACTGTACCGCGTGGAAAGACGCATCAAACGCCTGCGCCAGGCTGGGCAGGCCGACGTTGGCAATGCTGGTGCCCAGCGAGGCGAGCAGCATGGACAGGGACAGGCTGATGAGGCTGCCGCGTGAAGGGGTAGACATGGACACTCCTTGAGTAAAGGCAATTGTCACAAATCTACGGCGTCGCCTAACATGGCGGAAGACGCATGAGTTGCAGTTAATAGATGCATGCAACGCCTTATAAGGAGTGCTGATGCCCGATCTCAATCTGCTGATCACCCTGGATGTGCTGCTCGCCGAAGGCAGTGTCGCGGCTGCGGCCAAACGCCTGCGCCTGAGCCCTTCGGCCATGAGCCGTGCGCTGGCCCGATTGCGCGAGACCACCGGCGATCCCTTGCTGGTGCGCGCCGGTCGCGGCCTGGTGCCCACCCCCAGGGCGGTGGCGTTGCGTGAGCAGGTCAGCCGCTTGGTGCAGGAGGCCAATGCGGTGCTGCGTCCCGCGCAATCCCTGGACATGGCCCAGGTGGCGCGTACCTTCACCCTGCGCACCAGCGAAGAGTTCGTCGAAAACTTCGGCCCGGCGCTGCTGGCCCGCATCGCTGAGGACGCACCCGGCGTGCGCCTGCGTTTCATCAATAAAAACGATAAGGACAGCACCTTGCTGCGTGAGGGCAGCGTCGACCTGGAAACCGGCGTGGTCGACCCCACCGCCAGCCCGGAAGTGCTGACCCAGGCGCTGTTTCGCGATCGCCTGGTCGGTGTGGTGCGCAGTGGCCATCCCCTCAGCCAGGGTGAGGTCAGCGTTGAACGTTACGCCGCAGGCCAGCACGTCTACGTGTCCCGGCGCGGCCAGGACCGGGGCCAGATCGATGACTTACTTCAAGCTCAGGGCCTCACGCGACAGATCAATACCGTGGTCGCCGGTTTCGCCACCGCCATCGCCTTGGCCCGCAATACCGACCTGATCGCCAGCGTGCCCGAACGCTACACGACCCACCAACGCGCGGGCCTGCACAGCTTTGCATTGCCGTTGGCATTGCCCACCTTCAGCGTGTCGATGCTCTGGCACCCCAGGCTGGATGCCGACCTGGCCCATCGCTGGTTGCGCGGATGTTTGCGTGAGGTGTGCGCGCTGCAACAGGTACAATCGCCGCTGCCTTGACGCTAAACCCAGGAATTTGCATGTTCAGCCTTACCCGCTACACCACGCCGTGCCCCGAGCCCATCAACGCTCAGATCCTGCAGATGGTGGTCGACAACCTCACCTACATCAGCAGCGTGGCGCTACCGCCGAGCAACCTGCTGTACAACATCTACCAGTACGCCATTGGCTTTGAGGTGCACCTGTACCTGGAAGCGCTGAATGGCGCCAAGGGCATTGCCGTCGAGTTGGTGGTGGCGATGGAAGAGGACAAGCTGATCGGCTTTTGCCTGTACCTGCCGGTGAAGGACGATCCCGAAGCCTGCGGTATCGCGTTCATGGCGGTGCAGGTCGGCTACCGGCGCCAGGGTGTGGCACGCGCAATGATGGGCGACGTACTGAGTCGTTATCCCCATGCGGAGTTGGCGTGTTCAGTGGAGAAGGTGCCGGCGTTCGAAGGCATGGGCTTCCAAGTGCGCGGCGCGCGCGGCACCCAGGTACTGATGAATACGCGGGATTACGGAACGGAGGGTTTGATGGGCGTGCTGGATGTGGCGGCGATCTACCGCTCATTGGAGGTGCGGCAGATTCATACCTACTTGCTGCAAAAGCACGGCAAGCGCGCCATGGTGGATGCCGAGAAGCAACGGGATCGGCACCTTGATCAACTGGCGCGCAAGGTGCAGATGTTCGTACAGAAGCGGGGCTGAACGGCAGCCCCGCACTGACCTTATGGCTTGGCCAGGTTCCAGTTACCGCCAACGCCGTCACCGGTGATGTCGCCCGGCTTGCTGTCCTTGACCCAGGTGTACAGCGCCTGGCCCTTGTAGGCCCATTGTTTGCTGCCGTCGTCACGGGTGATCACGGTGTAGCCGTCCGCATCCTTCGCTGCCGCCGAGGCGGTAAACGCCGGCCAGTTGGCCAGGCACTGGCCGTTGCACGCGGATTTGCCGGTGCTGTCTTTGGCGAAGGTGTAGAGGGTCATGCCCTTGCTGTCCACCAGCACTTTACCCTTGGCACTGTCGGCCACCTTGGCCGGGGCAGCGAAGGCCATGGAGGAGGCGCAGGCGATGACGACGGCAGCCGCGAGGGAGAATTTTTTCAGCATGACGAACTCCTGGTATTTATAGGTTTGAGTACTGGCGTTGTGCTGTATTCACACGCCGTACTCAGGTAAACACCCGCCGCGCCGGTTTATTCCTGCCCTGTCAGAAATTATTTAAACGCGGCCGCGATTGACCATCGCCAGGATGGTCGCCAGCAACTCCTGCTGTGCCTCTTCGCGACTGATCTCGCCACTGGCTGCGGCCTGGGACAGTGCCTCCGCCGCCCCCAGCATGCCGCGCAGCCCTGCCTGGGAGAGGCGGCCAAAGGGCGACAGCGCGTCACGGCATTTGTCGAGGAAGATCGCCTCGTACTGGCGCTTGAGGGCCTCCAGTTCCGGCGAACTGCTGAGGGCTGCAATCACCCCCGGGATTTCCCGACCCTGCAACAACACGCAATCCACATAGGAAGAGGCGATCACCCAGGCCCGGTCATCAAGGGTTGCGCTGCTGGCTGCGATGGCGCTGGCAAAGACCTGGTCCTGACGCGCATCGAAGTCCTCATACAACGCGGCCAGCAACCCGGCGCGGGTGACGAAATGGTCATAGACCACCGGCTTGGTCACGCCCGCTAACTCGGCCAGGCGGCCTAGGGTCAGGGCTTCGGTACCCTCATCGCGCACCAGTTGCCAGGCCACGTCCAGCAGTTGACGCAGGCGATCTTCGCGGGACAGGCGACGACGAGGAGCTGGGGACGCTGTGCTTGACATGCTTATATACCAAAAGTAACTTACTAATCGTAACTTAAGTCCAGCGTAACCTCTCAGGGAGTCAATGTCATGCACGCACACATCGTTGTTGCTCATCACGACCCGCAATCCCTCACCCACAGCGTGGCCGCCCAGGTCGCCGCCGGCCTCGCTGCGTCGGGCCACACCTTCGAAATCGCCGACCTCGCTGCCGAAGGGTTCGACCCGCGCTACAACGCCGCCGACCATCGGGTACACCACACGCGCGCCACGCCGCCAGCCGACGTACTGGCTGAACAGGCCCGTATCGACCGTGCCGACGCGCTGGTGCTGGTATTCCCGATCTACTGGTGGTCCATGCCCGGCCTGCTCAAGGGCTGGATCGACCGCGTGTTCATCAACGGTTGGGCCATCGATTACGGCCCCGATACTCCGGTGGTGAAGAAATTGCGCCACTTGCAGGTCCATCTGCTGGCCCTGGGCGCTGCCGATGACGACGCGTTTGATCGACATGGCTACGCCAAGTCCATGCGCACGCAAATTGACTACGGAATCTTCGATTACTGCGGCGCACAAGTGGTCACGTCAGCGCTGTTGCTGGATTCGGAAAGCGGCGGGGCGCAGGCGCACCTGGAAAAGGCCAGGGCCTTGGGCGAGGGGCTGTTCGAAACGCAAACAGTCGCCGGTTGATTCAACCTTCGCGAAACAAATCGTGGGCGTCCAACAGGCGGTAAGCGATTTCCGGCTGATTCTCCAGGCCTCGACGGATCGCGGCCGGGATCGATTGGCGGGTCTTGCGGCACAGGCCCGGCAGCTCGTCGATGACGATCTGGATTCCCCGCATGCTCTTGACCTCGGTGTGGCCGGGCGCGACATGCACACGGATGCCCAATTGCTGGTACATCAGCTGCTGCATGCGCTCCAGGTCTTGCAGGCTCTTGAGGTGTTCAAGGCGGTCGAGCAGTTTCTTTTCTTCTTGCCGCGAGAGGTTGAGGATACGCAGGTCGGCGCCCGGCGCTTGCAGCAGTTGTTCGCGATCGCAGACGCAGGCGCCGGGTGGGCAGGGTTGGCGGATGGTCATGTGCTTTGCCTCCCCATTCCGACGCCGAGCCCTCAGTAGCTCAACTGAACCCCAAGACTGCCCAGGGCCTTCCAGTAGTCAGGATAGGTCTTGGCCACGCAGTCGGGGTCCTGGATGCGTATCCCCGAGACTTTCAGCCCGGCCAGGGCAAAGCACATGGCGATGCGGTGGTCGGCGTGGGTGTCGATCAACGCGTTGCAGGCCGTGCCGGCCAGGGCCGGGTCGCTGGCTACCAGCAGGTCGTCGCCTTCGATGGTCGCCAGGCCAGGGCGGATCTCGTTGAGGCCGTCGTGCAGGGCCTGTACGCGATCACATTCCTTGACCCGCAGGTTGGCCAGTTCGGTGAAACGCACTGGGGTGTTGTTGAACGCCGCAAGCACCGCCAAGGTCGGGATGGCGTCCTGCATCTGCGAGCCGACCACCGTGGCCTGCATGTTGGGGAACTGCGCGATCACGGCCTGGGCCTTGGCGTCCGGCTGGGTGAAATCCTGCGCGGCTACACCGATGTCGATGCGGCCACCGGTCAACACCTCAGCGGCCCACAGGTAGGTGGCGGCGGAGGCGTCGGGTTCGATCAGGTAGTCGTGGGCGGTGTAGCCGGTGGGGGCCACGCGCCAGGTGGTGTCGTCAACCGCCTCGACCTGAGCACCGAAGGCGCGCATGCAGTCCAGGGTCAGGTCCACGTAGCCACGGGCACCGATGTCCTTGCCGGTCAGCGCCACTTCAATCGGCGCTTCGCCGCAGGCGGCGAGCATCAGCAGGGCCGATACGTACTGGCTGGACAGGCCGCCGTCGATTTCGAAACGCTTGGCCTTAATCTTGCCGACGCCGTGTACGGTGACCGGCGGGCAACCGGTGGGGCTGTCGACCGGGATGCCGTTCTGGCCGAGGGTTGCCAGCAGCGGGGCGATCGGGCGTTTTTGCATGTAGTCATCGCCGTCCAGCACCACGATGCCTTCCACGGTGGCCACGGCAGCGGTGAGGAAGCGCATGGCGGTGCCGGCGTTGCCGAGGAACAGTGGCTGTGGCGGCAGTTGCAGTTTGCCTTGGCCGGTGACGACGAAGGTGGTGTCGTCGGGTTCGTCGATGGTCACGCCCATTTGGCGCAGGGCCACGGACATGTGGCGGGTGTCGTCGCTCTTGAGCGCGCCGCTGAGGCGGCTGGTGCCTTTGGCCAGGGCGGCGAGCAGCAGGGCGCGGTTGGTAATGGATTTGGAGCCGGGGGGCGCGACCTTGCCATTGAGGGGGACGTTGGGCGGGGTGACGGTCACGGTTTTCTGCGAACTCAAGGTACAGGGCTCCTGATTCATGGCACGGGCGGCGGGCGGAGTTGAATAATCGGGTATAGGGGTGGTGCTTGTCGAGCTTGGGGTGGAATGTGGGGGTTGGGGTACATATCCGTTTCTTCGGTAACGGCTGCTTAGGGTTCCGCCCTTACGGCGGCTCACTTTGGAAAAGCCCCAAAGTAAGCAAAGGGCTCTTGCCCCAACACTCG
>NZ_JACART010000165.1:0-402 GCF_013386445.1 Pseudomonas sp. P7759 | reverse complement strand
CCTTCGCAGTAGCGGATGAGGCTGTCGATAAAGCGTGCAGCTATAACTGGGGAACTGGCATCGCTGATGTAGTCTTCAAGGGCGTCGAGTTGCGCCAAGGCTTCAGGCGAAAAGGCTACCGCGTAACTCACGCTTTCCCGGTGCCTTTTCGCTGACGCTTGGCTGCCATGTGTTCTCGAACCTGTTCGACGGACAGCGCGCGCTCGGGCTTGGCCTTGAGGGCTGCCGCAGCTGGGATCACCTCGTCCCGTAGCCAGTCTTCCATGGCGCGATCCCGGGCCAGCAATACTCTCAGGCCGTCGCGGCTCACTTCGCTCTCGGATGCATATTCACCGGCCGCGACCTTGGCTTTGACCAGGGCAGCCATTTCGATGGGCAAGGTAATGCTCATTTGCTGGGTTT
>NZ_JACART010000021.1:0-240055 GCF_013386445.1 Pseudomonas sp. P7759 | reverse complement strand
AAGCCCGCTCACTACAAATCAGGCACCCGGCACAAAGTGCTTCTGCGCCGTGCCGCGTGCGATCAGGCGGGAAATGTAGTCGAGCTTCTGCGCATCCTGGTCGATAAACCGGAAGGTCAGCTGCAGCCAATCGCTGTCGGGCTTGGGCTCAAAAGCAACGATGGCGTGCAGGTAGCCGTTGAGACGGGCCACTTCGGCGTTGTCGCCCTGCTCCAGGTCGAGCACGGCGCTTTCCAGCACCTGAGGCAGGACTTCGCCACGGCGTACCACCAGCAGCGCTTCCTTGATGCTCAACGCCTTGATCACGCATTGCTGGTTGCCGCTGGACAGGCGCAGCTGGCCCTGGCCACGACCGCCGGCCGGCGCCGCTGAAGGGGCCTGCACCGGTGGGCTGTTGAGCAAGCCCTTGCTCGGCGCTGGCGCAGCTGCAGCAACCGGCGCTGCACGCGCCGCTTCGGGCTTGCCGCCGGTCAGCGCGCTCAGGGAATCGTTACCAAACGCCGAGTTCATTTTGGTCGGTGCACTGGCAACCAACGCGTCGAGCCGACCGATCTTGTGCAGGGCTTGCTTGACCTTGTTCAGTAACTGTTCGTTGGTGAACGGCTTGCTGACGTAGCCCGAAACCCCGGCCTGGATGGCCTGGACCACGTTTTCCTTGTCGCCACGGCTGGTCACCATCACGAACGGCATGGTCTTGAGATGAGGTTGTTCGCGGCACCAGGTCAGTAGTTCAAGGCCGGACATCTCCGGCATTTCCCAGTCGCACAGCACCAAGTCGTAGGTCTCGCGCATCAGGATGGCCTGGGCCTTTTTGCCGTTCACCGCGTCTTCAAGCTTGATCCCGGGGAAGTAGTTGCGCAGGCACTTCTTCACCAGATCGCGGATAAACGAGGCGTCATCCACCACCAATACACTGACTTTACTCATCGACCCTTCATCCTATTCACACTTCGGCACGCAAGACGCCTGACTAATGGCATTTTGCCAAAACTCGGTAGTCACGTTGGGAATTTATCTCGCTCAACGTGCAAAAAATTCAGTGGCCACAAACAAAAACGCCCGACCAAAGGCCGGGCGTTAATTTCTCGGGCAACCTTACTTATCGTCAGTTTGGCCCGGAACATTAGGGATAAGATCAGCCGAACCTTCAACTTCGGCCTTCATGCGCTTAAGGCCCATGTGCCGTACGTCGGTGCCGCGTACCAGGTAAATCACCAGTTCCGAGATGTTGCGCGCGTGGTCGCCGATTCGCTCCAGGGAGCGTAGCACCCAGATAATGCTCAAGACCCGCGAGATAGAGCGTGGGTCTTCCATCATGTAGGTCGCGAGTTCACGCAGCGCGGTCTTGTATTCGCGGTCGATGATCTTGTCGTACTGGGCCACCGACAGTGCCAGCTCAGCATCGAAGCGAGCAAAGGCGTCGAGGGCATCGCGCACCATGTTGCGCACCTGGTCGCCGATGTGGCGCACTTCCACGTAACCGCGCGGCGCTTCGCCTTCTTCGCACAGCTGGATGGCACGGCGGGCGATCTTGGTGGCTTCGTCGCCGATGCGCTCCAGGTCGATCACCGACTTGGAGATGCTGATGATCAAACGCAGGTCGGACGCCGCCGGCTGGCGACGGGCCAGAATGCGCAGGCATTCTTCGTCGATGTTGCGTTCCATCTGGTTGATCTGGTCATCGATCTCACGCACTTGCTGGGCCAGGCCCGAGTCGGCCTCGATCAGCGCGGTGACGGCGTCGTTGACTTGCTTCTCCACCAGCCCGCCCATCGCCAGGAGGTGGCTGCGCACTTCCTCAAGCTCGGCGTTGAACTGCGCGGAGATGTGGTGGGTAAGGCCTTCTTTGCTAATCATGTTGGCGTCCTTGGAGCGTCCGGTAAGGTGCGGAGAACCGCAGCGTCAGTGCGAGGAAAATCCCGGCATCCTAGCCGTAGCGACCGGTGATGTAGTCTTCGGTCTGCTTCTTCGCCGGATTGGTGAACAGGGTATCGGTATCGCCGAATTCCACCAGTTTGCCCATGTACATGAACGCGGTGTAGTCGGAAACCCGCGCCGCCTGTTGCATGTTGTGGGTCACGATGACGATGGTGAACTTGGATTTGAGCTCGTAGATCAGCTCTTCGACTTTCAGCGTGGAGATCGGGTCGAGTGCCGAGCAGGGTTCGTCGAGCAGCAATACTTCCGGCTCCACGGCGATGGTGCGCGCGATCACCAGACGTTGCTGCTGGCCGCCGGACAAACCGAGGGCCGATTCGTGCAGGCGGTCTTTGACTTCGTCCCACAGCGCCGCGCCCTTCAAGGCCCACTCGACTGCTTCGTCGAGGATGCGCTTCTTGTTGATGCCCTGGATGCGCAGGCCGTAGACCACGTTTTCGTAGATGGTCTTGGGGAACGGGTTGGGCTTCTGGAACACCATGCCCACGCGACGACGCAGCTCGGCCACGTCTTCGCCCTTACGGTAGATGTTGGTGCCGTAGAGGTTGATGGCACCGTCTACGCGGCAGCCGTCCACCAGGTCATTCATGCGGTTGAAGGTGCGCAGCAGCGTGGACTTGCCGCAGCCCGACGGACCGATAAAGGCGGTCACGCGCTGCTTGGGGATGTTCATGCTGACGTCGAACAGCGCCTGTTTTTCACCGTAGTACAGGCTCAGGCCCGGCACTTCGATGGCCACGGTTTCCTGGGCCAGGCTCAGGCTCTGCTTGTCGCGACCCAGGGCAGACATGTTGATGCCGTGGGTGTGGGTGTCTTGTTGCATGGGATGCTCCCTGTGCTACCAATTCGTTGTGTTGAACCGCAGGCATCGGGCCTGCGGCAAGCAATATTCAGATCAGCTATCCAACGCTTTGTATTTTTCGCGCAGGTGGTTACGGATCCACACCGCCGACAAGTTGAGCGTGGCGATCACCAGCACCAGCAGCAACGCGGTGGCGTACACCAGCGGTCGTGCGGCTTCGACGTTGGGGCTCTGGAAGCCGACGTCATAGATATGGAAGCCCAGGTGCATGATCTTCTGGTCCAGGTGCAGGTACGGGTAGTTGCCATCCAGCGGCAGCGACGGCGCCAGTTTCACCACACCGACCAGCATCAGCGGCGCCACTTCACCGGCGGCGCGGGCCACGGCGAGGATCATGCCGGTCATCATCGCCGGGCTGGCCATCGGCAGCACGATCTTCCACAGCGTTTCCGCCTTGGTCGCGCCCAGTGCCAGAGAGCCTTCGCGTACGGTGCGAGGAATCCGCGCCAGACCTTCTTCGGTGGCCACGATCACCACCGGCACCGCCAGCAGCGCCAGGGTCAGCGAGGCCCACAGCAGGCCCGGCGTGCCGAAGGTCGGTGCCGGCAGGGCTTCGGCGAAGAACAGGCGGTCAACCGAGCCACCCAATACATACACGAAGAAGCCCAGGCCGAACACGCCGTAGACGATGGCCGGTACTCCGGCCAGGTTGTTCACGGCGATACGGATAACGCGGGTCAGGGTGTTTTGCTTGGCGTATTCACGCAGGTACACCGCCGCCAGCACGCCGAACGGGGTGACGATCATCGCCATGATCAGGGTCATCATCACGGTGCCGAAGATGGCCGGGAAAATGCCGCCTTCGGTGTTGGCTTCCCGTGGGTCATCGCTGAGGAATTCCCAGACCTTGCTGAAGTAGAAGCCGATCTTGGTGATCGTGCCCATGGCGTTTGGCTGGTAGGCGTGCACCACTTTGCCGATGCCGATTTCGATTTCCTTGCCGTTGCCGTCGCGGGCGGTCAGCGCGTCGCGGTTGAACTGGGCGTGCAGGTCGGCCAGGCGGGCTTCGATGTCCTGGTAGCGGGCATTCAGTTCTGCGCGGTCAGCATCCATGTCGGCCTGGGCGGCAGCGTCGAGCTTGCCTTCCAGTTCCAGTTTGCGGCCGTGCAGGCGGATACGTTCGAGACCGGCGTTGATCGCGCCGATGTCGGATTTTTCCAGAGTCTTGAGCTGGGCGGCCAGCTTGTTGACGCGCTCGACACGGGCTTGCAGCTCTGGCCATGCGGCCTCGCCTTCGGCGATGACCTTGCCGTCTTGCTTGACGTTGACGAGGGTGCCGTAGAAATTGCCCCACTCACGACGCTCGATGGTCATCAGGTTCGCCGGCGTGGCCTGGTCCTTGAGCCACTCGCCGACGATCCAGGTGAAGTCGTTGCCGTTCAGGTCACGGTTGCCAACCTTGATCAGCTCGCGGGTCATGAACTCCGGCCCTTGGTCCGGCACCGGCAGGCCAGCGCTTTTCAGGCGCTCGCGCGGTACTTCTTCTTTCTGCACCACTTCGCCGATGACGATATGGTTGGCCTGGCCCGGCACGTTGTAGTTGGCCTGGATCAGGTCGGCCGGCCAGAAGTGGCCCAGGCCACGCACGGCGATCACAGCCAGCAAACCAATGGTCATGATGACCGCGATGGACACCGCGCCACCGCTGATCCAGACGCCGGGGGCGCCGCTCTTGAACCATCCATTCAGGGAGTTCTGTTTCACAGACTTCTACCTTTCTTAAAGCGACGAGTATTTCTTGCGCAGACGCTGACGGATCAGCTCCGCGAGGGTGTTCATGATGAAGGTGAACAGCAGCAGCACCAGCGCCGAGAGGAACAGCACGCGGTAGTGACTGCCGCCCACTTCCGACTCAGGCATTTCCACCGCGACGTTGGCCGCCAAGGTGCGCAAGCCTTCGAACAGGTTCATCTCCATCACCGGGGTGTTACCGGTGGCCATCAACACGATCATGGTCTCGCCGACAGCGCGGCCCATGCCGATCATCAGCGCCGAGAAGATACCCGGGCTGGCGGTCAGGATGACCACGCGTGTCATGGTCTGCCACGGTGTGGCACCCAAGGCCAGCGAGCCCAGGGTCAGGCCGCGCGGCACGCTGAACACGGCGTCTTCGGCGATGGAGTAGATGTTCGGGATCACCGCGAAACCCATGGCCAGGCCGACAACCAGGGCGTTGCGCTGGTCGTAGGTGATGCCCAGGTCGTGGGAGATCCACATGCGCATGTCGCCGCCGAAGAACCAGGTTTCCAGGTACGGGCTCATGTACAGCGAGAGCCAGCCCACGAACAGGATCACCGGGATCAGGATCGCGCTTTCCCAGCCATCGGGAACACGCAGGCGGATCGATTCAGGCAAGCGGCTGAAGACAAAACCGGCGACCAGGATGCCAATCGGCAACAGCATCAACAGACTGAAAATGCCCGGTAGATGCCCTTCCACATACGGCGCCAGGAACAGGCCGGCGAAGAAGCCGAGGATCACCGTCGGCATGGCTTCCATCAGTTCGATCACCGGCTTGACCTTGCGGCGCAGGCTCGGGGCCATGAAGTACGCGGTGTAGATCGCGGCGGCAACGGCCAGAGGCGCTGCCAGCAGCATGGCGTAGAACGCAGCCTTCAGGGTGCCGAAGGTCAGCGGGGCCAGGCTCATCTTGGGTTCGAAATCGGTGTTGGCGGCGGTCGATTGCCAGACGTATTTAGGCTCGTCGTAGTTCTCGTACCAAACCTTGCTCCACAGTGCGCTCCACGACACTTCCGGGTGCGGGTTGTCGAGCATCAACGGCTGCAGTTTGCCGCCGGCTTCCACGATCACGCGGTTGGCCCGTGGCGACATGCCATACACGCCTTGGCCATCGACTACAGGGTCGACCAACAGGGTGCGGTGCGCGGTGCTGTGGAACACACCGAACTTGCCGGAAGCGTCGAGGGCGGTGAAGCCTTTGCGACGTTCTTCGGCGGAGATCTCAACGATAGGCGTAGTGCCCATCTGGAAGGTGCGGATCTGCTTGAAGCGCTGCTCGCCATCCGGGTCGCGGGCCATGAACCACTGGGCCAGACCGCCTTTGGAGTTACCGACGATCAGCGAAATACCGCCCACCAGCTGCGTGCTGGCGGTGACCTCGGCGGTACCGTCTTCGAGCAATTTGTAGCGCCCGTTGAGGCTCTTGTCGCGCAGGCTGAATACGTCGGCCAGGGCGCGGCCGTTGATCACGTACAACCATTGCTGGCGCGGGTCGATGAAGATCGCCTTCACCGGCTCGGTCATCTGCGGCAGTTCGATGCGCTTCTGCTCGCTGGTGACTTCGCCGGTCATCATGTTTTCTTCGCGGCTCAGGGACAGCACGTTCAAGTGCGAACCGGCGGAGCCTGCAACCACCAAGGTGGAATCGGTGGCGTTAAGGGCGACATGCTCCAGTGGGCGACCGGCGTCATCCAGCACGATCGGCGTTTCACCGTAGGGGTATTCGATCGCAGGGGTAATGGTTTTCTTGCCGTCCGGGTAGGACACTTTATAAGTGTGGCGGAACACCATGGACTGGCCATTGGACAGACCGAGGATCACCAACGGGCTACCGGGCTGGTCTTCACCGATAGAGGCAACGCGGGTGCCGGCAGGCAGTGGCAGGTCGACGCGCTTGAGTTCAGCGCCGGTTTCCACATTAAAGAACAGTGCCTGGCCCTTGTCGGAAACCCGCATGGCGACTTGGTTCTGTTCTTCGAGGGAGATCATCAGCGGCTTGCCCGCGTCCTGGATCCAGGCCGGGGTCAGGGCGTCTTCCTTGGTCAATGAGGCACCTTGGAACAGCGGCGCGACGACATAAGCAAGAAAGAAGAAAATCAGGGTGATGGCGCCGAGGACGGCGAGGCCGCCGACCAGCACATACCAACGGGTCAGGCGATCCTTGAGCGCGCGAATGCGGCGCTTGCGTTGCAGCTCAGGCGTATTGAAATCAATGCGCTTGGGGGGAGAAGTCGTCGTCATGGTGGAATTGGCCAGATCATTCATGCGCACACCCTAGCGATCCTGTATGACAGAAAGATGACAGTGCAGTGACGCAACAAATCCGCCGCGAAGCAAGGCTGGCAGCGGACTAGAAAATTCGGATGCGGGGCCGGTACTCCGGCCCCGCAGAGGCAATCAGTTGCCTTCTTTCAGACCCAGGTCAGCCAGGGCCTTGGCGGCGACTTTGGCTGGCAGTGGGATGTAGCCGTCTTTCACCACAACTTCCTGGCCCTGTTTGGACAGAACCAGCTTCACGAACTCAGCTTCCAGCGGGGCCAGAGGCTTGTTCGGGGCTTTGTTGACGTACACGTAGAGGAAGCGCGACAGCGGGTATTTGCCGTTCAGGGCGTTTTCTTCACTGTCTTCGATGAAGTCAGTGCTGCCTTTCTTGGCCAAGGCCACGGTTTTCACACTGGCGGTCTTGTAGCCGATGCCCGAGTAACCGATGCCGTTCAGCGAGGAGCTGATCGACTGCACGACCGAAGCCGAGCCAGGTTGTTCGTTCACGTTTGGCTTGTAGTCGCCTTTGCACAGGGCTTCTTCTTTGAAGTAGCCGTAGGTGCCGGATACCGAGTTACGACCGAACAGCTGAACCGGCTTGTTGGCCAGGTCGCCGGTCACACCCAGGTCACCCCAGGTTTTCACGTCGGCTTTGCCACCGCACAGGCGAGTCGAGGAGAAGATCGCGTCGACTTGTTCCATGGTCAGGTGCTGGATCGGGTTGTCCTTGTGCACGAACACGGCCAGGGCATCCACGGCAACCGGGATAGCGGTTGGCTTGTAGCCGTACTTCTGCTCGAAGGCCGCCAGTTCGGTGTCCTTCATCTTGCGGCTCATCGGGCCCAGGTTGGAGGTGCCTTCAGTCAGCGCAGGTGGCGCGGTAGCGGAACCAGCAGCTTGAATCTGGATGTTGACGTTCGGGTATTCCTTTTTGTAACCCTCGGCCCACAGGGTCATCAGGTTAGCCAGGGTATCGGAACCGACGCTGGACAAGTTGCCCGACACACCAGTGGTCTTCACGTACGCCGGGATTGCCGGATCAACACCAGCGGCCACCGCGTTGGCGGTCGCAACGCCAGCAGCGACAAAAGTCATTGCCGCCATCAAACGTTTCAGTTTCATGCCTTGCTCCTAGCAGATAGGGATAGTTGGATCGGGGCCAAGTATCGGGAGGCCGTGTGAACACTCTATGTCTGGAATGTGACAGTTAGATGAAAGGCCACTATTGGCAAGGAGAAGGGGCGCAGCGAGGAGTTACCATCGCTCCCGCGCAGCGCGCGGGAGCGATCATGTCAAAGAATCAGCGCGAACGCTTCCACAGATACCCACCCACCACCATCCCCATCAAGCACAGGGCGGCAACGTAGTAGGCCGGGCCCATCGGGCTTTCCTTCATCAGCAGCGACACCGCCAGCGGCGTCAGGCCGCCGAACACGGCGTAGGCCACGTTGTAGGAAAACGACAGGCCACTGAAACGCACAACAGGCGGGAAGGCTTTGACCATCACATACGGCACCACGCCGATGGTGCCCACGAACAGGCCAGTCAGGGCGTACAGCGGGAACAGCCAGTCCGGGTGAGCCATGAGGCTGTGATACAGCGTCCAGGACGTCGCCAGCAGCAGCGCGCAACCGGTGACCAGCACGCGGCCGGCGCCGAAGCGGTCAGCCAAGGCGCCCGAGGCGATGCAACCCAGGCTCAGGGTGACGATGGCCAGGCTGTTGGCCTGCAGCGCCACGGTCGGACTGAAGTGGTAGACGGTCTGCAGCACGGTCGGAGTCATCAGGATGACCACCACCACGCCAGCCGACAGCAGCCAGGTCAGCAGCATCGACAACACGATGGCGCCACGGTGATCACGCAGCACCGCGCGCAATGGCAGCTCGGCGGCCAGGGTCTTGCGCTGCTGCATTTCGGCAAAGATCGGTGTTTCATGCAGCCAGCGGCGCAGGTACACCGACAGCAGGCCGAACACGCCGCCAAGCAGGAACGGAATGCGCCAGGCGAAATCCGAGACCTGCTCCGGGCTATAAAGGGTGTTGATCGCGGTGGCCACCAGCGAACCCAGCAGAATGCCGGCAGTCAGGCCGCTGGTCAGGGTGCCGCAGGCGTAGCCGATATGGCGCGGCGGTACGTGTTCGGAGACGAACACCCAGGCGCCTGGCACTTCACCACCAATCGCAGCGCCCTGGATGATGCGCATCAGCAGCAACAGCACCGGTGCCCACAGACCGATCTGCGCGTAGGTTGGCAGCAGGCCCATGATCAGCGTTGGCACGGCCATCATGAAGATGCTCAGGGTGAACATTTTCTTGCGACCCAGTAGGTCGCCGAAGTGCGCCATGATAATGCCGCCCAGGGGGCGCGCCAGGTAGCCGGCGGCGAAGATGCCGAAGGTCTGCATCATGCGCAGCCATTCAGGCATGTCCACGGGGAAGAAGAGTTTCCCGACCACGGTGGCGAAAAACACGAAAATGATGAAATCATAAAACTCCAGCGCCCCGCCCAAGGCAGACAGCGACAGGGTTTTGTAGTCGTTGCGGGTCAGCGGGCGCGAAGGTTGCGCACTGCTTGCGGGCACGGAGGACATGGTAAGGCTTCTCTTATAGTAGTCGGGACGGCAAGCCCGGGACTTGCGGCAGGCTTGGCAAGATAGCAAATCGCTAGAAAAAGCACAGCGTTGAGCGAACAACAGTTCAAAGGCGCTAAATATTCCCCATTAATTGCGCCCAGAAGCACAGTTGCCGGAAAAAGCCGCGATACAGCCGCTAAATGCCGACCAAATGAACGCCCAGAGGTCGTCGTGGCGCCAGGGTCTCGATATACTCGGCCCCTGCAAGCGCCAGAACCGCAGTCTTGAGGGGCTGCTGTGCCAAAACGCCGTTGGGTGCCATCCAGCCGATTTGGCAGAGTTTCCCTTTAGTACGCCTTACGAGAAATGCATCACGCGGTGTATGTTGGTGCTGAAACGTTTTTTTCGAAGACGGCTATCCACTTGAAATACCCATGAAGCGTTACGGGTCAGAGGCCCTCGGCATGATCGAACTCGAACAAGAAGATCCTATCCCGCAAGGCGATCTCGCCCTGCAAATCACCGCGCTCCCGCGTGAAACCAACGGTTTTGGCGACATCTTTGGCGGCTGGCTGGTCGCACAGATGGACCTGGCCGGCACCGCCATGGCCAGCAAGGTCGCAGGTGGGCGTGTGGCAACCGTGGCCATTGATCGCATGGCGTTCCTGGTGCCGGTTGCGGTGGGCGCGCAGCTGTCCTTTTATACCCAGGCCCTGGAAATCGGCCGCAGCTCGATCCAGATGATGGTCGAAGTGTGGAGCGACGATCCGCTGTCCAGCGAATGGCGCAAGGTGACCGAGGCGGTATTTGTATTCGTCGCCATCGACGGCAGCGGTCGCACGCGCTCGGTTCCTTCGCGCGCACGTTAAACCTCGCCGGGATTTGACGGTCAATTGCCCCATTGCCTGCCACCAAGAGTGCTTTGTTATGCCGACGCCCCACGTTGAAACCGTGAAAATCGACGAGCTGGACTGCTGGCGCATCCGCCACAACGGTGCCGAACTGATGGTGGCCCAGCAGGGCGCGCATATCTTCAGTTATCAACGTGATGGCGATCAGCCGCTGATCTGGCCGAATCCTGAAGCGGTGTTCAAGCAAGGCAAAGGCATTCGTACCGGCGTGCCGGTGTGCTGGCCGTGGTTTGGTGTATTCGACCGCAACCCGCAGAGCGTCAAGGCGATGCGCCAGAACGAGCAGCCAGCCGGTGCCCATGGTTTTGTGCGTACTGCGTTGTGGGAATTGGCCGGGGCCGAGCTTGAAGGTGACGCGCTACGCGTGGATCTGGTACTGCCGGTGCCGGCAGGCGGCTTTCCTGGCTGGCCCCATCAGGTTGACCTGACGCTGAGCCTGCTGCTGGATGAGCAACTGCACATTCGCCTGACCAGCCACAACCGTGGCACCGACACCGTAACCCTCAGCCAGGCGCTGCACACCTACTTCGCCGTCAGCGATGTGCGCAACGTGCAGGTCGAAGGGCTGGACGGGTGTGCCTATATCGATACCGCAGACAATTGGGCCGAGAAGACACAGTCCGGCCTGCTGCACTTCACGGCCGAGACCGATCGAATTTACCTCGACACGCCGTCACAGCTGAACATCGTCGACAAAGACTGGCAGCGCCGTATTCAGCTCACTGCCGAGGGGTCGAAGTCGACGGTGATCTGGAACCCCTGGACCGAACGCGCCAAGGCGTTTGACGACATGGCCGATGATGGCTGGCCAGGCATGCTGTGCATCGAGACGGCGAATGTGCTGGATGATGTGGTGGCGCTGGCACCTGGTGAAAGCCACACCTTGGGTGTGAGCATCACCGGGGTCAGTTTGTAGGTAGACTCACTGCAAAGAGTCGGATTTAGAGGTCCGACTCTTTTACCACCCGCACCTTCCCCGCCTCCAGCGCATACGCTGCATCGGCCAGGTCGTTATTGACCTTCTCCACCTTCAACGTGCCCGTGACCCACAGCGGCGTGTAGATATCGTCCAGCTTCAAACCCTTGGGGTAGCGCACCAGCACCAGCTGATTGGGCGGTGGCGGCGGCACGTGGATGCACGCGCCTGGGTACGGTACGAGGAAGAACAAGGTGCTGCGACCCTTGGCGTCGGTTTCCAACGGCACCGGGTAGCCACCGATACGGATGTCCTTGCCATTCATGGCCGCCACGGTCTTGGTCGAATACATCACCGCCGGCAACCCCTTGCTCTGCTTCAAGCCACCTTTATCGGTAAAGGTGCCCTGGGCTTCGGGGGAGTTGTGGTCGATCTCGGGCATGGCTTCGAGGGCTTTCTGGTCGGAAAGCGGCATCAGGTCGAGCCAGTCGGTTTCCGGCAGTTCACCGGCGTGCGCCAGGCCAGGGCCCAGCAAGAGAAGAGTCAACAGAAGACGGCGCATGGAGAAGCTCGGCAAGTACAGGTGCCGAGCATTCTAGCCCCCTGCGCCTGCGCAGCGCAGAGGACTTTGTCGGCGGATTATTTCTTTTTGATCAGGCCGTAGATCACCAGCAGGATGATCGCGCCAACCAGGGCACCGATGAAGCCTGCACCTTGGCCTGCCTGGTAGATACCCAACGCCTGACCACCGTAGGTCGCGGCCAGGGAGCCGGCGATACCCAGCAGGATGGTCATGATCCAACCCATGCTGTCGTCGCCTGGTTTCAGGAAACGCGCCAGCAGGCCGACGATCAAGCCGATAAAGATGGTTCCGATGATACCCATGGCATTTCCCTCTGATTGAAGTGAGCTATGCCAAAGCCTAGTCAGGCTTTGGCATCCTGCAATCAGAGAGACGACGGTGACCAATGGTTCCCGTCGCACTTGCCTTATTGCTCGGCGATCAGCGCTTCAACCTTGAGGATCTGCGCTTCCAATGTCGCGCGGTCCTTGCAGCGCAGGTTGGCGTGGCCGACCTTGCGCCCAGCCTTGAAGGCCTTGCCGTAGTGGTGCAGGTGGCAGTCGTCGATGGCGATGACTTTTTCCACCGCCGGCACCGTGCCGATGAAGTTGAGCATGGCGCTCTCGCCGACCTTGGCGGTGGAGCCCAATGGCAAGCCCGCGACCGCCCGCAGGTGGTTTTCGAACTGGCTGCACTCGGCGCCTTCGGTGGTCCAGTGCCCGGAGTTGTGTACGCGCGGGGCGATTTCGTTGGCCTTGAGGCCGCCGTCGACTTCAAAGAACTCGAATGCCATCACGCCGACGTAATCCAGCTGCTTGAGCACACGGCTGGAATAATCTTCCGCCAGGGCCTGCAACGGGTGGTCGGTGCTGGCCACGGACAGCTTGAGGATGCCGCTGTCATGGGTGTTGTGCACTAACGGGTAGAAGCGGGTTTCGCCATCACGGGCACGCACGGCGATCAGCGAGACTTCGCCGGTGAACGGCACAAAGCCTTCCAGCAGGCAGGCGACACTGCCCAGCTCGGCGAAGGTACCGACCACATCAGCGGCAGTGCGCAGGACTTTCTGGCCCTTGCCGTCGTAACCCAGGGTGCGGGTTTTCAGCACGGCCGGCAGGCCGATGCTGGCGACAGCGGCGTCCAGGTCCGCCTGGGACTGGATGTCGGCGAAGGCCGGGGTGGGAATGCCCAGGTCCTTGAACATGCTTTTCTCGAACCAGCGGTCACGGGCGATGCGCAAGGCTTCGGCGCTCGGGTACACCGGCACGAACTGCGACAGGAAGGCCACGGTTTCGGCCGGGACGCTTTCGAATTCGAAGGTCACCAGGTCGACTTCGTCGGCCAGTTGGCGCAGGTGGTCCGGGTCGCTGTAGTCAGCGCGCAGGTGTTCACCCAACGCGGCCGCGCAGGCGTCCGGCGCCGGGTCCAGGAAAGCGAAGTTCATCCCCAGCGGGGTTCCCGCCAGGGCCAGCATGCGACCCAGTTGGCCGCCACCGATTACACCGATTTTCATCGTCAACAACCTCAGGCAATGCGTGGGTCTGGATTGTCCAGCACGCTGTCTGTCTGCTCAGCACGGAATTTTTTCAGCACCGCGTGGAACTGCGGGTGCTTGGCGCCCAGGATGCTGGCGGAAAGCAGGGCCGCGTTGATCGCGCCGGCCTTGCCGATCGCCAGGGTCGCCACCGGAATGCCAGCCGGCATCTGCACGATGGACAACAGCGAATCCACGCCCGAGAGCATTGCCGACTGCACCGGCACGCCAAGCACCGGCAGGTGGGTCTTGGCCGCACACATGCCTGGCAGGTGCGCTGCACCGCCGGCACCGGCGATGATCACCTCGATGCCACGGGATTCTGCTTCATCGGCATACTGGAACAGCAAATCCGGGGTGCGGTGGGCAGAGACCACTTTCACTTCATACGGAATGCCGAGTTTTTCCAGCATATCGGCGGTGTGGCTAAGGGTGGACCAATCGGACTTGGAGCCCATGATCACGCCAACCAATGCACTCATCGTCGTGCCTCTTCTCTCTGGGCGCCCGCAGGCGCGTCAAAAAACAACAAGCCACGCGGGAAATCCGGCGTGGCTTGTTGTACGAATTAAGGCCGGTTGGACCGGCCGAAGGCCGCGCAGTATACCGTAATAATCGAGATAAACAGCCCCTTGGATGACCATCTGTCTAGCGGGGCAAACCGGCGGTTTTATTGACTCTGAGGTCAGCGATCCCCCGCCGGATTCTGCGCTGCTCCACCTTCCAGTTTTCGCCACAGCAACCGCACATTCGCCTTACGGACCAAGGCGCAGCGATACAGGCGGATTTCCAGCGGCACATGCCATTGCGGCCCGCCGCACACCACCAACTCACCTCGGGCCAACTCCGCCCGCACGCTCAGTTGCGGCACCCAGGCGATACCCAAGCCTTCCAGAGCCATGCTCTTGAGGCTGTCAGCCATGGCGGTTTCATACACCGTGGTAAAGCGCAGTGCACGTTGACGCAACAGCAAGTGCACGGAGCGGCCGAGAAAAGCACCCGCGCTGTAGGCCAAAAGCGGCACACTGCCCTCGCCTTCCAGGTCGAACAGCGGCTTGCCATCGGCATCGGCGGCGCACACCGGGAGCATTTCGGTGTTGCCCAAGTGCAGGGAGGGGAAGATTTCCGCGTCCATCTGCATCGCCGCGTCCGGGTCGTAGAATGCCAGCATCAAGTCGCAACCGCCCTCGCGCAGGGCATGCACCGCGTCGCCGACGTTGGTGGCGACCAGCCGCGTGGCGATGTTCAGGCCTTCGTTGCGCAACTGTGCGATCCAGCGCGGGAAGAAGCCCAGCGCCAGTGAATGCGCCGCAGCCACTTGCATGACCTCGCCCTGCCCGCCTTCCAGGTGATGCAAATGGCGCAGCACTTCACCGAGCTGTTCGACCACCGTGCGCGCAGTCACCAGGAACAACTGCCCCGCCGCCGTCAACTCCACCGGCGTGCGCGAGCGGTTGACCAGGGTCAGGCCCAACGCCGCTTCCAGGCTGCGGATCCGTCGGCTGAACGCCGGCTGGGTCACAAAACGTCGCTCCGCCGCCTGGGAAAAGCTGCGGGTGGCCGCCAGCGCGCTGAAGTCTTCCAGCCATTTGCTCTCAAGGTTCATCACTTCCTCCCACGGGTACGCACCATTTTGGCACACACGCCCGTCATCATAGCCGGGTCACACCTTCATTATGCCGTTTGTGCATAGGCCAGTGTTTAACAGCATTGGCCCAAAAACTTCCACAAGCCTAGCATTCGCAGCGTTCCGGCCAGTTCCGGGTCCCTATCGAGATGATTTCCGTCATGTCCTCTGCTGCATCATTCCGTACCGAAAAAGACCTGCTTGGCGTACTTGAAGTACCGGCTCAAGCGTATTACGGCATCCAGACCCTGCGAGCGGTGAACAACTTCCGTCTCTCGGGCGTTCCGATTTCGCATTACCCGAAATTGGTGGTCGGTCTGGCAATGGTCAAGCAAGCGGCGGCTGACGCCAACCGCGAGCTGGGTCAGCTCAGCGAAGCCAAGCACGCTGCCATCAGCGAAGCCTGTGCCCGTCTGATCCGCGGCGATTTCCACGAAGAGTTCGTGGTGGACATGATTCAAGGCGGCGCTGGCACTTCAACCAACATGAATGCCAACGAAGTCATCGCCAACATCGCGTTGGAGGCCATGGGCCACAACAAGGGCGAGTACCAGTACCTGCACCCGAACAACGACGTGAACATGGCGCAGTCGACCAACGACGCCTACCCGACCGCGATCCGCCTGGGTCTGCTGCTGGGCCATGACGCGCTGCTGGCCAGCCTCGACAGCCTGATCCAGGCCTTCGCCGCCAAAGGCGTCGAGTTCGGCCACGTGCTGAAAATGGGCCGCACCCAATTGCAAGACGCCGTGCCGATGACCCTCGGCCAGGAATTCCGCGCCTTCGCCACCACCCTGAGCGAAGACCTGGCCCGCCTGAAAACCCTGGCGCCAGAGCTGTTGACCGAAGTGAACCTGGGCGGCACCGCCATCGGCACCGGCATCAACGCCGATCCGCGCTACCAGGCCCTGGCCGTGCAACGCCTGGCCACTATCAGCGGTCAGCCGCTGGTGCCAGCAGCCGACCTGATCGAAGCCACCTCCGACATGGGCGCTTTCGTGCTGTTCTCCGGCATGCTCAAGCGTACCGCCGTGAAGCTGTCGAAGATCTGCAATGACCTGCGCCTGCTGTCCAGCGGCCCACGTACCGGGATCAACGAGATCAACCTGCCAGCGCGTCAGCCAGGCAGCTCGATCATGCCTGGCAAGGTCAACCCGGTAATCCCGGAAGCCGTGAACCAGGTGGCATTCCAGGTGATCGGCAACGACCTGGCCCTGACCATGGCAGCCGAAGGCGGCCAACTGCAGCTGAACGTGATGGAGCCGCTGATCGCCTTCAAGATCTTCGACTCGATCCGCTTGTTGCAACGCGCCATGGACATGCTGCGCGAGCACTGCATCGTAGGCATCACCGCCAACGAAGCGCGCTGCCGCGAACTGGTCGAGCACTCCATCGGCCTGGTCACCGCGTTGAACCCGTACATCGGCTATGAAAACGCCACCCGCATCGCGCGTATCGCCCTTGAAAGCGGCCGTGGCGTGCTGGAACTGGTGCGCGAAGAAGGCTTGCTCGACGACGCCATGCTCGACGACATCCTGCGCCCCGAAAACATGATCGCTCCACGCTTGGTCCCGCTGAAGGCCTAAGCGTTTGCTGCACCGCTCACCAGGTTGAGGGACTAGACACCTCTCACCTTTTGAGGGCCTGAAGGCTCGTTCTTCAGGCCCTTTTTTTTGCCTCAAGGTTGTGAAATGACGCCCATAAAAAATCCAATATCGCCCTGCATGCCCACCTCCGTGCTGAAACCTTTAATCGCCTCGGGCAGACGGATCATGTTCGCCTAGGTATAGTGCCGCCCCTCTTCGCGTCAGAGATCGTCGGTAACGAGGTCCTGGACAGCGCGAAACCGCATGAATAACAACCCGCAAAAGGATTGGGGTCGAACTGCCGCGCACTGCCTGGTGCCATGCGGCGTGGTCGGACCGTCCTGCGTTTGCCATTAGAAAAATCAGCGAGGAACACTCCATGCTCGAAGTCATCAACGACTTCCTCTCAGGGAAAGTACTGATCGTGCTCATTGTCGGGCTCGGCGGTTATTTCACGATTCGCTCGCGTTTCGTTCAACTGCGTCACTTTTTCCACATGTTCTCGGTGTTCAAAGACAGCCTGAAGAGCAGCTCCGACCAACTCAGCTCGTTCCAGGCGCTGATGCTCAGCCTGGCTGGCCGCGTGGGTGCCGGTAACATCGCCGGCGTCGGTATTGCCGTGACCCTGGGTGGCCCCGGTGCCGTGTTCTGGATGTGGGTCACCGCGTTGGTGGGCATGTCGTCGAGCTTCATCGAATGCTCCCTCGGCCAGCTGTACAAACGCACTGACGCCGAAGGCACCTACCGCGGTGGCCCGGCCTACTACATCCAGCACGGCCTGCAGAAGCGCTGGCTGGGTATGGTCATGGCGTTCCTGCTGCTGGTGACCTTCGGCTTCGCCTTCAACGGCCTGCAAGCCCACGCCGTGACCCACTCGCTGAACAACGCGTTTGGCCTGGACACCACTTACACCGGCCTTGCACTGGCTGTATTGCTGGGCCTGGTGTTCATCGGTGGGATCAAGCGTATTGCCTCGATTGCCGACCTGCTGGTGCCGGTCAAGACCCTGGTCTACATCGCCGTGACCCTGTACGTGATCGTGCTGCAATTCGACCACGTGCCCGCCATGCTCGCGACCATCGTCAAGAGCGCCTTCGGCCTCGACCAAGCCTTCGGTGGCCTGGTGGGCAGTGCGATCATCATGGGCGTGAAGCGCGGCGTGTTCGCCAACGAAGCAGGTTTAGGCAGTGCGCCTAACGTGGCGGCGGTGGCTTCTGTAGAGCACCCGATTGCCCAGGGCGTGGTCCAGGCGTTCAGCGTGTTCCTCGACACCTTCGTGATCTGCACCTGCACCGCGCTGCTGATCCTGCTCTCCGGCTTCTACACCCCAGGCTTTGAAGGCGACGGCATTGCCCTGACCCAGAACTCCCTGGCGGCCGTGGTCGGCGACTGGGGCCGCATGTTCATCTCCGTGGCCCTGGCGTTGTTCGTGTTCACCTCGATCATGTACAACTACTACCTCGGCGAGAGCAACCTGCGCTTCCTGGTGGGCAACAACCGCAAGGTGCTGATGGGCTACCGCGCGCTGGTACTGGTGTTGATTTTCTGGGGTTCCATCGAGAACCTGAGCACCGTGTTCGCCTTCGCCGACATCACCATGACCATGCTCGCGTTCGTCAACCTGTTCGCCCTGGCGTTCCTGTTCAAGATCGCCATGCGCATCCTGAATGACTACGACAACCAGCGCGCGGCGGGCATCAAGACGCCGGTGTTCGACTCCAGCCAGTTCCCTGACCTGGACCTGGATCGCAACGCCTGGCCAGCCAACCCGGTAAAACCGGAAACGGCGCCATCGGCAGAGCTGAACGCTCAAACGCAACGCTGAAACGCTAAGCAGTGACACGCCGCCCGGCCTTGGGCATGCTCTGGGCCCGGCGGCGTTTTTCGTTCAGGAGAATCTCAATGTCAGCATCCAACAACGTCATGGTGCTCTACACCGGCGGCACCATCGGCATGCAGGCCAGCGCCAATGGCCTGGCCCCTGCGTCCGGCTTTGAAGCCCGCATGCGTGACCAGCTTGCCGGTCAGCCCTTGCCCACCTGGCGCTTCCAGGAAATGGCTCCGCTGATCGACAGCGCCAACATGACCCCTGCGTACTGGCAACGCCTGCACGCGGCGGTGATCGACGCCGTGGACCACGGCTGCGATGGCGTGCTGATCCTGCACGGCACCGACACCCTGGCCTACAGCGCGGCGGCCATGAGCTTCCAACTGTTGGGCCTGCCGGCGCCGGTGGTGTTCACCGGCTCCATGTTGCCGGCCGGCGTGCCGGACAGCGATGCGTGGGAAAACGTCAGTGGCGCGTTGCAGGCGTTGGGTGCAGGTCTGGCACCGGGCGTGCACCTGCACTTCCACGGCGCAATGATGGCACCCACCCGCTGCGCGAAGATCCGCAGCTTCGGCCGCAACCCGTTCGCCGCGCTGAACCGCCAGGGCGGCGCTGACCCTGTCGATGCCATTCCACTCGCCCTGGATTACCGCCAGCCCAAAGCCCTGGCCAACGTCGGCGTACTGCCATTGGTGCCGGGCATCGGCGCGGCCCAACTGGACGCGGTGATCGGCAGCGGCATCCAGGCCCTGATCCTCGAATGCTTCGGCAGCGGCACCGGGCCAAGCGACAACCCGCCATTCCTCGCCAGCCTGCAACAGGCGCATGACAACGGAATTGTGGTCGTGGCCATCACCCAATGCCATGAAGGCGGCGTGGAACTGGATGTCTACGAAGCTGGCAGCCGCCTGCGCGGCGTCGGCGTGTTGTCCGGTGGCGGCATGACCCGCGAAGCGGCGTTCGGCAAGCTCAACGCACTGCTCGGTGCCGGGCTCGACAACAAGGAAGTGCGCCGCCTGGTGGAGCTCGACCTGTGCGGCGAACTGCACTGAACACCCACCTTACATAAGCACCACCGCGCCTGAACCAAGGCTTCCTAGCATGGCAACACCCCAGGTTTCCCCTGAGGTCGTTGCCATTCTTTTGCCTGCCAGGACGCGCCATGCCCCTCCCTCCGTCAACCTATTCCCATCAAAACCTCACCGATACGCTCATCACGCAAATGTCCACCGGGCCTGCGTTCCGCGAAGTCGCCGCCACGCTGCTGCGTGAACAGTTACAAGAGCTATACCCGGCCCTGGACATCGACCCGAACGTGACCATGGTGGGCACTCCGATCTGGGATATTGACGATGGCCACGTCGTGCCCGTCGGCCGCCATTACCAGGCACTCACCGACATCCTCGCCGTCCAGGCCGTGCTGGCGGTGCCGGTGCTGTATATCGAAGGTGAACACTTTCTGACCCAACTGCCGATCGTTGAGCCCGCCGTACACTTGCCGGTGCGCATCCTCGACATCGCCCGCCTGCTCAATGCGCTGGCACCGGTGATGTTGCGCGGTTATCAACAGGCTCAAATGGAGTACTGGAACGCTTCGGAGGCTGACAGCGGCCCGCGCTGGCACGCGCTGGCCAGGACGCTGCGCGACTTCTGGAACCTCGACCAGGCGCCCGGCTTGACCGACGACGATTGCCAGCTGGCACGCCAGCTATATCGCACGCCGGACTTCGCCCTGCGCGGCGTCAATGATCCCCAGGCCGTCAGGGCCTATGTGATTGATATCGACCAGGTCGACGACAAGGGCAAGACCACCCACCTGGATGAGCACCTGATCAGTGTCTTGACCGGTCAACAAAAGGGTCACGAGGTGGTTCTCACCCACACCCTGCTCGGCGGATTCAAGAAATACACCAGCCTGGAACAACTGGGAGAGGATCTGCCGCAGTTGCTGGGCACCGAACTGGGGCCCATAAAAGTGCAGTGGCGCCTGGTGGAGCCCAATGGCGATTTTTTCGACTACCTGGCCTGCGCCTTTATCAGCCTCCAGATCATGGCCATCGGCAGCATCAATTTTTCCAGTTTGCGCGAGCCGGGCGCCTCCCAGCGAAGCCTTATACAACCGCCGGCGCCGCAAGCAACACCCAGTGGCCCGGACTTGCAGCAGTACGTGCAAGCCCTGCCCGACTGGCTGACCGCCGCCTCGGCCTCAGACCAGGACGCCTTCTCGCGCCACCTCAAAGACCTCGCGACCCTGCACAGCTTGAATCGTGGCCGGACTTATCTAGAGGGCATAAGCCCGATCCAGCAATAAGCTCTCGACCAGCTAAACGCCGAGATGCTCAGGGACCACCCCACGGCCTCCACAGGGTGGTTGGGCAACCTCGAGATTGTGGTGCGCAGCCCCGTGATCTGGGGCTTATTCCCGGTACCCGGGCAGTTCGACACGTCTATATTCAGTCTGACCGAGCTGGCCCTGCAGAACCTGATCGCCCTGCCTCTGGGCGTCAAGACGCTGCGCCAGCGCAAGCAGGAACAGTTGCCTGACTGGCTGACCCTTGACTACCTGGAAGACTTGATCAGCCGTGTGGACATCGGCAACACCTACCCGACCCTGGTCAAGGAAACACTGCTGGACGATCCCCTGGAGGCCGCGCGCCGCCAGTTGCTCTACACCCAGCACTTGCGCATCCAACTGCCGATGCTGGCACTGCAATGCAAAATCCGCGACGAGGGTGGAATCAATGAACAGGGCTATCGGTATATCACCGCGTTGATGCAGGCTGCCCCCGCCGACCGCCAGGTGGAGGGCCAGATGATTGTCATCCGCCCGCTGGCCTTTGTGCCGAGCCTGCGGCTGGATACGACCCCGGACGTGGTCGCCAATATGTTCGTGATCGGCCCTCAGGACATGGACGCCGGCCCGTGCTTGCTCTACCGTCCGCTGCTCGATAAACCGCTGTCGCAATTTCCGTCGCCGAACAATCTGCTCTATGCCCTGCAACAGTCAGCGAGCCTACGCGACTCGGTACTGGCCTGGCTGCCCGATGCCAACCGCGATGACTACGCCCAGTTCGTGTTCCCGGGTGATCTGCCTTCGCCCTGGGCGGTGCTCGAATTCGTGGTGGACGCACCCAATGCCTGGGCAATGAGCGGGCCGGTGAAGTTGAGCCAGAACACCGTGGACGGCGATCTGTTCGCCACGTTGTATAACGCCAATGCCAACGCCCTGGTGACACTGGCTGACCGGCAATCGGTGTCCAATGCCGAGGCACGCTGGGCCACCTTCAAGCGCGTCGGCTGGGCAGCCTTCAACGCCGTCCTGCCGTTTCTCGGGCGCACCGTGGGCACGGCGGCCTGGATCTGGCAGATCATGGATCAACTGCAAAACGTGGTCGACGCCCAGTCCCACCCCGAACAGGAGTCGCCCTGGGCCGCCCTCGCGGACCTGCTGCTGAATATCGGCATGGCCATCACCTTGCATTGTGTCACCCACCGTTCGCCAGGCCAGGCACAAAGAGGCAAGGCTTTACCGTTACCGCCCCCCCAACCGCCCACCCAACTGAAACCGGAGATCGTCAGTAAACTCGCGACGATCAGCTCCGACACGCTGGGCTCTCACGAGCGCCCCTTGCATATCAGCGGCGCGGTCAACCGCACGCCAGTGCGCCTGGCCACCGTGCTGGACAGTTTCAAAGTGACCAAACCCAGCGAGCTCGGTGAGATCAACGGCAGGGCAGGACCCCATCAGCATCTGTATCGCGGCGGCGAGCACTGGTACGCCCCCGTGGGCGAGCGCTGGTTTCAGGTGCTGGTGGATGAAAACGACACCGTGTTGATCGTCGACCCCGCTCGCCCCGAGCGCACCGGCCCACCCTTGATCCACAGCCGTAAGGGCGAATGGTTTGTGGATACGCGCCTGCGTCTACGAGGGGGCGGCCCCAAGATCATGAACGGTAAAGCACGCGCGCTTGCGAAAAAGAGGGCTGATGAGCTGCGCAAGGAACTTGATCAATTTGAGAGCGGCAAAGCCACCGCGCAAAAGGCGCTGCAACGTGCTCGCCGTGGATACGACGAAGCCCCTCCTGAAAAGATCGAAGCCTCCCGGAAAATCTACCTCAAGGCCTTGGAGGACCAGTGCAAAGACTACGAGTCGGCGCTACAAAAGCTCAAAGAGTTGAACGTTCACGAACCCAGCACGGGCTACGCGCCAAAGGCCCTCAGCTACATCAAGGCCCAGACCAAACTGACTCAAGAGGCAATGCGCGACATCCTCACCCGCTTCACCCCCAACAGGCAAACCGTACTGGAACAACTGGAACGCCAGACCGAGTCGCCGCAAGAGCGTGATATCAAGGCGTTTCGTGAGACACACGAGTTGACCAACAACTTGCTCACTCAAACTCAATACATGAATGGCCGCTTCGAGGAACTCAAACGCCTGGGTAAAACCGGTTCGCTGCAGCTGGCTGACCAGCAGGCAAAGATGCCCGTCTACTCCATCGACACCCTCAAGGCGTTTCGCGTGACACTCAGCCGCAACCTGTGCCTGCTTGAAGATACCCTCAGCACGGCGCCGGGTGCCTGGACGCAGATTGACGAGATCGTCAACACTGCCGACATCGCGATCCGGTGCCTGTACGACACGCTGGAAGAGATCAGCCAACGGCGCCTGGATGAACGCATTGATAGCCTGAGCAGCCTGATCGAGCAGTTTCAGATACTGGATGAACGCTTGCAGGATTTTCCCGTCGAGTTCCCCACACAAGCCATCACCGAGCCGTTGCTTGAGTTGCGCAAGGAACTCACCGAATTCCAGCAGCGCGCCGCCAGCAACCTCGGTCATCTGAGCCAAGAAAGAACGAACCTGAGAAGCCGCCCCACCCCACCGTCATCCCCGCTGCGTCCCCAAAAGCAATTTATCTACACGCGTTTCAGCGGCCTGTTGATCGGCAAGCCGCGCCTATCCGATGTCGGCCTGGAGACCGGCCTGGTGGATATTCTCTCGCCGCTGACCAATCAAGTCCTCGCGACCTACCATGAGAAAACTGACGGCGTCTGGGTCCGGCGCGAAAAAACCCCGCCCCCCTCGACCGAGTCCATTGCGTTGGACGTACAAACCAGTATCAATCAGGGCCAGGCCTTGCTCGATGAGTTGCCGTTGTTTCTCGCAAAGGCCCGTTCCCATGCCCTGTTCTCCGAACGCGCGCCGTTCGGCATCGAGTACTTGTATCACCAGCATGCTCAGCAACTGGAACACGCCAGCAGCACGATCGAACACGCCCTGACACAACACAACATCACCGAAAGCGATGGGCTGTCCGTCTCCGCCAGTACTGTGACCAAAGACCTCGATACGGCCCTCAAAGACCTCTACCAACAGAGCAATCAGTTGGTACAGCGCAGGCTCAAGCTGCATCCGCCGACCGTGTCCGGCGTCCAATGGCTTGAGCGGCATAAGGTCATCAGCATTAAAAAAGAAACCGTGAAACGTCGCAGGATCTCAAGGGACCCGAACGACTTCCTGGATGAGTACAGCATCACTGACCGCACCAACGGGACCGTATTGTGGTACGCACACTTCCATTACAGCGCCGACTGGACATCGGACAATGCTTATCAATCTGCTCGCCTGATAACCCCGGCAGAACGGTCGGCGGGAAACACAGCCAATCTACCCGCAGAGTTGACCCGCGCGGAAACCGTCGCGTTCTACCGCAGTGAGATCAGCGTGATGCAGGCCGAAAAACTGTTTTTCAATACATCGAAAACCAAATCCGACGATTGATTAATGTCACGGGGCGGCATGCAACTTGCTGCCCCTCTGCCACACCCTGGCGCCGGTTCCCCCATGCTGCATTCACACCTGACCACCCTGAACGCCGTATCCCTGGTCCTGGCCACCTTCAAGGACCAGGGCCTGGCGAGCGATGTATTGCTGGCCGGCAGCGGCATTGGCGTGGCCGATCTGCACCATGCTGACACGCGTATCACCACCTGCCAGGAAATGCGCGTGTGCGCCAATGCCGTGGCCCTGCGCCAAGACATCGGCCTGGAACTGGGCCAGCGCATGCATGTGTCCAGCTACGGTCTGCTCGGTTATGCGCTGCTCACCAGTGCCACCTTAGGTGACGCTTTGCGCCTGGCGCTGCGCTATCCGGCGCTGTTGGGAACACTTTTCGAGCTGAGCCTGGTGGAAGATGGCGATCAGGTCTGGCTGACCGCCGGCGACTATCGGGAAGACCCGGCGCTGGCGGCGTTCAATGTGGAGTTTTGCCTGGTGTCGCTGAAGGTGATCTGCGATGACTTGCTCGGCTGCGCATTACCCCTGCGTGAGGCACGCTTCGACTACTCGGCGCCGGTTTATCACGCCCGTTACGCCGAGCGCTTCGACTGTCCGTTGCGTTTCGACGCCCCGGCCAATGGCTTTGCCTTCGATCAGGAGTGGCTTGCACGCCCCCTGCCCCTGGCCGACGCCATCACCCATCGGGCCATGGCCGAACGCTGCCGCAAACAAAACTCCGAGTTCACCGGACGTCAGGCCTGGCTCAATCGCGTACGCCAATTGCTGGCCGACCAACTGCACGCCGCACCGGGCCTTGATGGCTTGGCGGCGCAGATGAACTGTTCGGCGCGTACATTACGTCGACACTTACAGGCTTTGGGTTGCAGCTATCAGCAATTGCTCGATGAGCTGCGCTTTGAGCAAGCCAAGCTGTGGCTGGCGCAAAACCAGATGCCGATCCATCAGATCGCCGAACAACTGGGCTTCAGCGAAACCGCCAGTTTTCGCCACGCGTTCGTGCGCTGGAGTGGGGTGGCGCCCAGCCTTATGCGCCATTAACGGGCGATTTCCGGTCAAAGCCATTGGCCACATTTATCCCCTTCTGGCCGCTCCTGCCGTTCTCATGAACGCTGCGTGACGCAACACTGCAAGCACAACAACAAGCCTGCGGGAAGTACCCATGCTGACGATCTACTCCGACGATCACCACTTGCACCACGGACGCTGCGAACTGATGGACGGGCAGCTGATGCCCTGCTTCGAAATGCCGTCCCGTGCCGATCATGTACTGCAACGGGTCAAGGACCGCGCTCTCGGCCCGGTGCAAGCGCCGCAGGACTTTGGCCTGGCCCCCTTGCAACGCATCCACAGCCGCGACTATCTCGACTTCTTCAAAGGTGCGTGGGACCGCTGGACCGAGTTCGGCCAGGACGGTGACCTGCTGCCCTACACCTGGCCCGCCCGCACCCTGCGCCGCGTCTTGCCGACCAGCCTTCACGGCCAACTCGGTTACTACAGCTTCGACGGCGGCGCGCCGATCACCGCCGGCACCTGGCAAGCGGCATACAGCGCGGCGCAAGTGGCACTGACCGCACAGCAGGCGATCCTACAAGGCGCCCACAGTGCCTTCGCGTTATGCCGCCCGCCGGGACATCACGCCGCCAGCGACTTGATGGGCGGCTATTGCTACCTCAACAACGCAGCCATCGCAGCTCAGGCGTTTCTCGACCAGGGCCACAAAAAGGTCGCAATCATCGACGTGGATTACCACCACGGCAACGGCACCCAGTCGATTTTCTATGAGCGCAGTGACGTCTTGTTCACATCGATCCATGGCCATCCGGAAGCGGAGTTTCCGTTCTTCCTCGGTTATGCCGATGAGCACGGTGAAGGGGCAGGCGAAGGTTTTAACTTCAACTATCCACTACCCGCCGGATCCGGTTGGGAGCAGTGGAGCGCAGCCCTTGAAGAAGCCTGCCGAGAGACCGAATGCTACGACGCAGACATCATCGTGGTGTCCCTGGGCGTGGACACGTTCAAGGACGACCCTATCTCGCAGTTCAAGCTCGACAGCCCGGACTACCTGGCCATGGGCCGACGCCTCGCGCGCCTGGGCAAGCCAACGCTGTTCGTGATGGAAGGCGGCTACGCCGTCGAAGAAATCGGCATCAACGCCGTCAATGTGCTCGAAGGTTTCGAACAACAAGGAGCGACCCGATGAAGCTGCTCACTACCCTCGCCCTGTGCGCCACCGTCTTGAGCGGTGCCGTCCAGGCTGAAGAAAAAACCCTCAAGGTCTACAACTGGTTCGACTACATCACGCCCAAGGCGCTGGAAGATTTCAAGGCGCAGAACCCGAAGATCAAGCTGGTCTACGACATCTTCGACACCAACGAAGCCCTGGAAGCCAAGCTGCTCACCGGCAACTCCGGCTACGACGTGGTGGTGCCGTCCAACGTGTTCCTCGCCAAGCAGATCGAAGCCGGTGTGTTCCAGCCCCTGGACCGCAGCCAGTTGCCCAACTGGAACCACCTCGACCCCAAGCTGATGAAGTTGATCGAGGCGAACGATCCCGGCAACAAATTCGCTGTGCCCTACATGTACGGCACCATCCTGATCGGCTTCAACCCGGACAAGGTCAAGGCGGTGCTGGGACCAAACGCGCCGGTGGACAGCTGGGACCTGATCTTCAAGGAAGAAAACATCAGCAAGCTCAAGCAATGCGGCGTGGCCTTGCTCGATTCGCCGTCGGAGATCCTGCCGCTGGCCCTGCAGCACCTGGGCCTGGACCCCAACAGCAGCAACCCCAAGGACTACGTCAAGGCTGAAGCCCTGCTGATGAAGATCCGCCCCTACATCACTTACTTCCACTCCTCCAAATACATGGCCGATATCGCCAACGGCGACATCTGCGTGGCCGTGGGGTATTCCGGCAGCTTTTCCCAGGCAGCCAACCGCGCCAAGGACGCCAAGAACGGCGTGACCGTCGACATGCGCCTGCCCAAGGAAGGCGCGCCGATCTGGTTCGACATGCTCGCCATCCCCAAGGGCGCGCAAAACCCGCAAGACGCCTACACCTTTATCAACTACCTGCTGCAACCCCAGGTGATTGCGCCCATCAGCGATTTTGTCGGTTATCCGAACCCAAACAAGGATGCGACCGAGCAAGTCGACCCGTCGATTCGCAACAACCCGAACCTGTACCCGACCGAGGCGGCGATGGCCACGCTGTACACCTTGAAGCCGCTGGGGCGTGACGCAGAGCGGGCCCGGACGCGCGCTTGGACCAAGATCAAATCGGGCACCTGATCAGCATTGCCAGGCCTGGCGCAGCCGCGCCAGCGCCGCAGCAATACCGGCTTCGGGCACGGCGGCAAAGCCCAGTACCAGGCCGGCGCGCTGATCCATCGGCGTGGTGGATTGCGTCAACCAGTAGCCGCTCAAGCCGTTGATCTCGACGTCGGCCGCATGGGCCTGGGCCAGTAGTTGTTGCTCGCGGGCCAGGCTGTCCACACGAACAGTCACATGCAGCCCGGCTGCGACATTGGGCAGCTCGCCAACCCCCTCCAGCCCGCTTGGCCAGCCGGCCAACAACGTATTGCGCCGACTCAGGGCAGCACGGCGCATGCGTCGGATGTGGCGTTGGAAGTGCCCGGCAGCCATGAACTCAGCCATCACCGCCTGGGTGCTGACCTCGGAGTGGCGCATGTCCACCGCGCGACGCCGGGCGAAGGCGTCTACCAGGCCCGGTGGCAATACCAGGTAACCCAGGCGCAATGCCGGAAACGCCACCTTGCCGAAAGTGCCCACATACAGCACTCGACCACTGCGATCCAAGGCTGCCAGCGGCGACAGCGGCGCACCGGTGTAGCGGTACTCGCCGTCGTAATCGTCCTCGATGATCCAGCCCTCCGTGCGTTCGGCCCAGGCCAGCAATTCCAGGCGCCGCGCCAGGCTCATCACCACGCCCATCGGGTACTGGTGCGAAGGCGTGACGTACGCCACGCGACAATCCTGCAAGCGGTTGAGTACCTGGCAATCAATGCCTTCGCCGTCCACCGGCACACCGTGCAATTGCCCGCCAGCCAGGGCGAACGCATGCCCTGCGGCGCGATAGCCGGGGTTTTCCACCGCCACCCCATCGCCGGGCTCCACCAGCAGCTGTGCACAAAGGCTGATCGCTTGCTGTGCGCCACTGGTGATCACTATTTGTTCAGCGGTGCATTGCATGCCCCGTGAGCTACGCAGGTAAGCGGCAATTAATCCGCGTAGGCGGCTGTCACCCGCCGGGTCGCCGTAGCACAGTTGCTCCAGGTCCGGCTTACGCCAGAAAGTCCCGTTCAGCTTGGCCCAGACTTCAAAGGGAAACAGATCGAACGCGGGTACGCCAACCCGGAAGGCCCTCGGAGGCCCCGAGGGCGGCATTGACAAGTGGTTGGTTTTTATCCGTGCCAAACCTGCACTGTGGATAACTTCGTCGTCCAAATCTTCAGGTAAATTTGCCAGCTTTGTGGATAAGGCTGGGGATAAGCCTGTTGAAAACCCTGTGGATACTTTTGTGGATAGTTTTTTGGTACTGGGTAATTGAGCGACATAAGTGCCGTCCCCTACCCGGCTCTCGATAAACCCTTCCGCGTACAGCTGATCGTAGGCACGCACCACACTGTTACGCGAGATCGACAGGGCCGACGCCAGATCGCGGCTGGCGGGCAGGCGCGTCCCACTGACCAATCGCCCATCCAGCACACGCTGGCGTAACGCTTCATACAGCTGGCGCGTCAGCCCCTGACGGCGATCCAGCTCGATACCGGCGGGATTGAACGACAACGGCGGCGTGATGGGCGACATATTGGACCTATGAAATTGGCGTTAGATGGCTCTTACAACAGACCATTAGCCTGCCTAGGATGCAGGCATTCGCCAAGGAATATTTCCATGTACACACCCCGCGCCTTTGCCCTTGAAGATTTGCCCGAATTACAGCAACTGATCCAGCACACCCGCCTGGCGCAGCTGGTGACGGTGGGTGAGCAAGGCCTGCTGGCCAGCCACTTGCCGCTGCTGCTCAATCCCGATGAAGGCGCCCACGGCACGCTCTACGGGCACCTGGCCAAGGCCAATCCACAGTGGAAGGACCTGCAAAACGGCGGCGAAGCCCTGGTGATCTTTGCCGGTGCCGAGGCTTACATCAGCCCGGCGTTTTACCCGGCCAAGGCCGAACACGGCAAAGTCGTGCCCACCTGGAACTACATCGCCGTGCATGCCTACGGCAAGGCAGAGGTGTTCAGCGATGCCGAGCGCCTGCTGGGCGTGGTCACCGCACTGACCGACCGCCATGAAGGCGGGCGTGACCAGCCTTGGAAAGTCAGCGACGCGCCGGCCGACTACATTGACGGCATGCTCAAGGCGATTGTCGGGTTTGCCCTGCCGATCGAGCGCCTGATCGGCAAACGCAAACTCAGCCAGAACCGCAGCCCGGCCGACATGGCCGGTGTCCGCGAAGGATTGGCTGCCAGCCAGGACGTACGCGACCAGACCCTCGCCCGCTTTATTCCCCAAGGAGTCCCAGAATGAGCCCGATCGATATCCGCCAGGTCACCGCCGACGACCACGCCGCGTGGTTGCCGCTGTGGCAGGCGTACCTTAAGTTCTACAACACCGAGCTGCCGGACGCGGTCAGCCAAAGCACCTGGCAGCGCCTGATTGACGCCCATGAGCCGACCCATTCGGCGCTGGCGTGGCAGGATGGCAAGGCGGTGGGCATGGTCAACTTCATCTACCACCGCTCCAACTGGAGCATCGAAAATTCCTGCTACCTGCAGGATCTGCTGGTAGACCCGAGCCAACGCGGCACTGGCGTGGGCCGCAAGCTGATCGAGTTCGTCTACGCCACTGCCAAGGCCGACGGTTGCTGCAAGGTCCACTGGCTGACCCACGAGACCAACGCCACTGCGATCCAGCTGTACGAACGCATCGCCGAACGCCCGGGCTTCATCCAATTTCGCAAAGGTCTTTAAGGAGCACAGCATGTCCACTTCCCTCGCCGACTGGAAAGGCGTCCCGGCGCCGACCGTGCAACTGCTTGAAGGGCGCTTTATCCGCCTGGAAAAACTCGACCCGACGCGCCATGCTGATGACCTGTTCCAGGCTCTCCAGGGCCCCGGCGCCGACCCCAAGCTGTGGGACTACTTGCCTTACGGCCCCTTCCCCGAGCGCCGCGCGTTCAATGACTGGCTGAACAACCACGCAACCCACAGTGACCCGTACTTTTTCAGCGTGATCGACCGCGCGACCGGCCAGGCCCAAGGCATCCTCAGCCTGATGTCTGTCGTTCCCGCCCAGGGCCGTATCGAAATCGGCCACGTCACCTTCGGCGCACCGATGCAACGCTCACCGAAAAGCACCGAGGCAGTGTACTTGCTGGCCAAGCATGCGTTCGACCAGGGTTATCGTCGCCTGGAGTGGAAGTGCAACAACGGCAACGCTCGCTCCAAGTACGCGGCCGAGCGCCTGGGGTTCAGTTTCGAGGGTGTGTTCCGCCAGCACATGGTGGTGAAGGGCAAGAACCGGGACACGGCGTGGTATTCGATCATCGACTCGGAATGGCCACCAATTGGGGCAGGATTTGAAGCCTGGTTGTTGCCAGACAACCTGAACGGTGATCGCCAGTTGAAGACGCTGCTGGAGTGTCGCACCGCGCCTATCTAACTACCACCGGCCCTACACAGGCTTTGCCTTAGGTTCTCCATGCAACGGCGCCTCGCACCGTCCTGACCATGGAGAAACGCATGAATGCCAAAACCTCTGCAGCGCCCTCGCTGCCAAGCCCAAAGCCGCTGTTGGAAAAAGCCCTGCTCACCCGCCTGACCGAGGATGGGCCGACCAGCAATGAAGTGGCCTCCCTCCTGCTGCGCAGCGAACTGAGCATCCTCTACCCCGACCTGAACCCAGACCTCGACCGAACCGTGGTGGGCACCCCCATCTGGACATTCGTCGACAACGAACTGACATGTGTCGATATCCATTACACGCCCCTGACCCACGTCCTGGTGCGGCTGGCCCTGGAAAACACCAAGGCCAACTATTTACAGGGCGAGCACTTCCTCACTCAACAGCCCTCAGCGTCCGAGCCGATTCAATTGCCGGTGGACATCGAGCAGATCGCCACACTGCTCAATGAGTTGGCGTCGGTGTTTTTTGTCGCCTTCAAAGAGCAGCAATTGGCGTTCTGGAACGCCACAGGGGCTGGCCTGCCACGCTGGCAAGAACTGGCTGACGGGCTCGCCGCCGCGCTGAATATCCAGGAGGTCGAGGGCTGGAATGCCGATCACTGCGACATCGCGCGGGGGATCTCGATGTACCCCGACAAGCAGCAACGATTTAGACACCGGCCCGACCTGACGAACATCCAGGTGTGTTTGCTCGACATTGACAGCCCCAACGATAAAAACCTGAAACATCTCATGCTGGCGGGCACAGCCATCGTGCAAGGCACCTTCAAACACACCGACATCCTGATGATGTACACCCTCGAATACGGTTATGAAACCTTCCCCTCTTTTCAAGACTTGGCGACCGCTGCGCAGTCCAGGCTCAGCGCTGCAATGAGCGCCCTGCCCTTGACCATGCGCCTGGTCGAACCTGAGGGTCATTTTTTCGATCACATGGCCTGGGCCCTCATCGCCACCCAGCTCACCGCGATCGACACCGATAGTTTCAACAACCTGGTGAGCACTGCGCCTCAACCGCAGCCACCCTCCAATACCACAGAGCCTTTGGAGCTCAACCCGGATGCAAAACGCCTGAACATGCTAGACGGTGCAATCCCCCACTGGCTGCTCAATGCCTCACCGCACGATTTGAGCGACTACAGCCAGCACATGCTGGACCTGAGCACGCTGTACAACGACGTGCCCGCCGACCTGTTCCAGCTGCAACCCATCAAAGCCTTCGCTCAGGAGAAAATGCGCAACGCCATCCTTGCCGACAACCACCCTGGCGTCGACACACTGCCACTCGATGAGATACAGATCATCCGCACGGAAAGTCTCGCGGTGGGGCCTTTCACCCTGGCTAATCCACTGGAAAGCTACCCGCAGACCCTGGGCGAGTATGCCCTCAGCAACACGCCGCCGTACCTCGCAACCGTGAGCTTCAAAAGCGGGCGAACTGTGCCTGACTGGCTCACGGACAACTACTTGACGAAAATTTCAGAACAGGTCGACATCGGCCAGGTGTATCCAAAACTCATTCAAGACAAACTGATTGACGACCCACTCGAAGCCCCACGGCAACAACGGTTTTACATCCAGCAATTGCGATCGCTGCTGCCACTGCTGGCGCTGGAATGCAAACTCACCCACACCGGCAATGTCGACGAGCAGGGCTGTCGCTTCATCAATGAGCTGGTCACCCCAACGCCCAACACGCCAGACCCTATCGTTATCTGCCCCTTGTCGATACGCCCCAGCCTTCGCATCAGCCAGACTTTCGATGAGGTCCTCAACATCTACATTATCGGCCCCCGCTCGCTACAACACGGCCCGTGCCTGTTGTATCGCCCGTTGCTCGAAAACCCATTGATACAGTTCCCTTCCCTGCAAAACCTCAAGTATGAGTTGCACCAGCCCGGCGAGATCAGAGACTCCATTCTGGCGTGGCTGCCGAACCGGAGTTTGAGCTTCAACTACGCCCATTACGTGTTCCCAACCGGTCTGACCTCAGCCTTCCTGATTTCACAACTGGCGAATACACCGTTGAAGCTATTTGAATGGGGTGGCACCCCTGTGTTTTCCAAAACTGAGCTGACCGGGGATATTTTTGCCGCGTTGTTTGCGGCCAACGCGAAGGCCATGGCGCAGCTGGCGGATCGTGAGTCGCTGTCCAACGCAGAGCGGCGCTGGGCATTGCTGGAAGACAGCGCGTGGGCCATCTTCAATGCCGCTTCAAGCTTCCTGAATGGCTACGTCGCCACGGCGGTGTGGGTCTGGCAAATCTTCAATCAACTCCAGCAAGTGCTCGATACGCCGGCGCAAAGCAATGGTTTGATCAAATGGCAGCGCTTGGGCGACGTGCTGATGGCATTGGCCATCGTGATCACCCACAAGGCCGGGCCACTGCGCAGGGGCAAAGCCCAATCTGCAGGCCTTCGTGGTTCCAGCCCCCCTTTGCCTGCGCCGCCGCAGCTACGTGCCCTTGCTTCAGACAGCCGCGCGTTGCCCCACCACCAGTTCTCGATATTGGCGGTCGAAGGCACCGTGCCGCGCCGCACGCCGACGCAGTGGGGTAGCTACCTGGACGCGTTCAAGGTCGAGGCCCCCGACCTGCGCGACTATGCCCAGCCCCAACAACGCCCGCCGCTCTACGACGTGGGGCAAAACACCTTTGCCCAAGTGGATCAGCGCTGGTTCCAGGTGGTGGGTGATGAAGCTGCCAATATTCACATTCTCGACCCGCACAACCCTGCGCTTACCGGTCCCTGCCTGGCCAAGACGTCGATGGGAACCTGGCGCATCAACACCGACCTGCGCCTGCTGCGCAGCAACGAGAGCTTGAAAAGCAAGTTGAAGGCCTCGCGGATGCTCAGGGCGCAAAAACTCCTGCCACTGGAGCAACAACGGGAAGCGCTGGAGCAACATGAAAAAGTCCTGAAAGGCGAGATGCATACGCTGCTCAAGTCCCCTACCACGCAGACCCTGTTGGAACAGAGTTTGTCCAAGGCCCAGGAGCTGATCGACAATCGCGAGGCGTCGTTGAAGCTGCTCGATCAGTGGAGGAGTGCAGGCGGCACCCTCGGGTATGAAGACAAGCTGCTCCGGCTGTACAAAAGCTTCAACACCTACCTGATGACCTGGACCGCATTCAAACATGTCGCCTATAACACCGCCGTTGAGCGCCTCCTCAAAAACCGCGAATCCGACGACGTGACCACTCGCCAGCAACTCTCGGCAGACATCCACCTGGCGGTGGAAATGGGCCGGCAAATAGACACCAAACTCAACGCTCTGGCGGGCGCTAAACACGCACTGTCCGGCATGGGCTCGGCCGGTGCCATGGACGCCCGGCAAATCGGAATTTCGGAGCGATTTCACACCCGCTGGGAACTGAAAACCAACGAAATCGCCAGCGCCGCCGAACTGTGTATAAGTGAGCAAGCCGCTCAAGACATGGCCCAGGCGCGCAATGCCGTCTACGCGGTAGTGGAGCGCGCTACAGCGGCCAGTAGAAACATGACGCAACTGTTAAAGGACGACCCCCAAGAGGCTCAGTTGGAAACCCTGAGTGACATGGTCGAGGCATTCCAGAGTGTGCGCAATCGAATAGAGGAACTACCCGACGAGTTTCCAGAACGCGTCAACCTCCATGCCCTTGCGGACCTGAAAAGCGTCGTCAACGAATTTCTTCTATTGGCCCAGAGCAATATCGGCACCCGGCTTCAGCAGGCCGCCCCTTCAGCGCGCGCACCTGCCAAGCCCTCGACGTCCAGGCCGCACATAAAAGCCAGGGTCATCAAAAAGCGTCCGCGGGATCAGCCCAAAGAACCGCAGGATGTGCCCAAACAGGCGCCTTTGACGCTGATCCCGCCGTTGAAGAAACAGGCACCAAAACCCACGAACGACTATATCGACATCACCAGCCAAGGGCTCCAACTGACCGGGGAGCTGGACGGTTTTATCAGCGAGACGAAAAGGAGCGCTCTGAAGCCATTTCGGATACCGGCAGACATGCAGGACATCCTCGATCAGCAAGCATTGAAGATGGAGCAGACGCTCCAGACATTCGAACCGCTGCACGCGCTGGCCAAGCAGGCAGGCAACGCCCTCCCGGTCGCCAGCCTGAGTGGAGAGCTGCGTGACGGCGCAGCCCGATTGCGCCGAGAGGGCATCCACATCAGAGCCACGCTGCTCAAGCTGCGCAAACCCCAACAAGGCTACTTTCTATGGCTGCTGGAGAACGATCAGGTCCGGGTCACGCGCAGTCAAGCGGGCAGAATCAAGACCACACAGTTCAACGACTACTTCCAGGAGTACTTCATTCTTGATTCAGCCAACAGCGACCAGCCGTTATGGCTGGCGCACTTTCACTACCCCACCCTCAAGACACCGGCCAATCTGTTCACAGCGGCCCATCTTAAAGTCGACGAAACCTACCTGAGGCAACTGTCAGCCGATAAACAGTCAACGCTCAATACCCGAACCGCGCTGGATAATCTTCTACGCAAGCTCAGCGATCCAGTCGCGCTTGCTGCTTTTTTGCGGCTTGAAGAGCGGCGCCGATGAGAGTCAGTCAATTTCGGCGCACCTTAACCACCCCCATCTGCAAGCCGAAAGGACGCAACACCGCGTTTAAGGCTGACGTATAAACGCAATAAAATGCATATCCGTATTTTAAGCTGAGCTTTATTTCTTCCTCCAACAACGACCACTCCCGCAAATCACGGGCCAATGACCTGACAGTTATCCCCCCGCCAGCTCGATAAATTCCCGGCCTCATCCATAAGAGGTCGGGAAGTCATGCCCATAGCACCCCGCAGAATCGCGCTCTATATCAGCCTTGCCGTTGCCACCAGCCTTCCACTCGCCCAAGCCAGAGGCGACATCGAGTACATGCCGTATTGGTATCAACCCTACGACGCGCTTGATGATGAGTGGTCCTATTTACCCGAGACTGAAGGCGTTCCCATCGATGGCCATTTCACTCGGCAAGCCACCTCCTACAACGGCTTGCAGGTGGCGAATGTGCTGGAGCCCGCACTGACTCGCCTGCTGGAGTCAGGGAAGCTGAGTTCCGAGCAGATCAAGGCCCTGGAAAAACTCAACGCCGAACTCGCGCAGAAACCCGGCGCATTCGGCGCGGCGCTTGAGCAACTGGCCGGCAGCCAGAACGCCAACCTGGCGGCGGCCACCCAAAGCACCACCCAGCAATTGAGCAACCGAGTGCTGTCGACCCTGCGTGAATTGCCCACCAACACTGACAGCCACTTCTGGGTGAAAAACCTCGGCAGCGAAGGTGGCCTCAATAGCCAACGCGGCACTGCCGGCCTGAATACTGCCAACCAGGGCATTCTGATGGGTGCAGATTGGTCGGTCGACCACGCCTGGCGCGTCGGCGTGCTGGGGGCAAAATCCACTAGTCGCTTCGACACGCAGCGCTTCAGCGCAGACCTGGACAGCTGGCACCTGGGCGGTTATGCGGTGCGCCAGGACGGGCCATTGGCGCTGCGCCTGGGGGCGATCTACAGCAGCCATGCCGGAAAGAACCTGCGCGGAATCGAGATCCTGGATTACAAGGACACGCTCAAGGGCCGCTACAACGCCAACAGTCAGAATGTTTTCGGCGAAGCGGGCTATCAACTGGGCAATGACAGCTTCAGCGTCGAACCGTTTGCCGGCCTCGGCTACCAACGCTACAGCCGTGAAAGCTTCAAGGAACAAGGCGGCCCCGCCGCGCTGAACGTCGAGGCGCAAACCCAGCAGAACCTGAGCAGCACCTTTGGCCTGCGCCTGGCTACGGTGTACCGCTTCGATAACCAGATGAGCCTGACGCCCCATTTGAGTACAAGCTGGAAACACCTTTATGGCGACGTCGACAGCCAAGTGCGCCAGTCCTTTCGCCAGCGCGGCATTGACGGCTTCACAATTCAGGGCGCGTCCCTCGATCGCAACACCCTGAGCCTGCAGGCCGGACTCGATCTGGCGCTCTCGACAAACCACATCGTCGGCCTGGCCTACAGCGCAGAAAACGGTTCCAACAGCAGCAACCAGGGCCTGATAGGCCAGTGGCGGATGCAGTTCTGATCAAATCACAGGCGAAAAAAAAGGGGAGCACCTGCCCCCCCGAGGATTAAACGGTCACCTCGAAGGCTGGATCAGCCTTCGATTTCAATCAGGATCTCGCCAGGGTTGACCCGGTCGCCTTTAGCCACATGAACGGCGGTCACCTTGCCGGCAATGGCTGCCTGCACTTCGGTTTCCATCTTCATGGCTTCGGTGATCAGCACGGCTTGGCCGGCCTTGACCACGTCGCCTTCCTTGACCAGCACGTCGACGATGTTGCCCGGCATGGCAGTGCTGACATGACCCGGCGCAGTGGCGTGCTTGCGGTTGCTGCTGCCACCGCTGACAAACTCGTTGAGCGGTTCGAACACCACTTCTTCCGGCATGCCGTCGATGGACAGGTAGAAGTGACGCTTGCCTTCCGCCTTCACGCCGACACCGGTGATGTCCACACGGTAGCTTTCGCCGTGCACGTCGATGACGAACTCGGTCGGCACGCCTTCACCACCGGCACGGGCCACGCCGCCGGCTTCTGGGATGGGCAGCAACACTTCCGGCGCCAGGGTGCCGGCATCGCGTTCTTCGAGGAACTTGCGCCCGATGTCCGGGAACATGGCGTAGGTCAGCACGTCTTCTTCGGACTTGGCCAACGCACCGATTTCGCCGCGCAGCTTGGTCATTTCCGGCTTGAGCAAATCAGCCGGGCGCACGTCGATCACTTCTTCGCTGCCGATGGCCTGGCGACGCAGTTTCTCGTTCACGGTGCCCGGCGCCTTGCCGTAGCCGCCTTGCAGGTAGAGCTTCACTTCGTTGGTGATGGTCTTGTAGCGCTCGCCGGCCAGCACGTTGAAGAACGCCTGGGTGCCGACAATCTGCGAGGTCGGCGTCACCAGCGGTGGGAAGCCGAGGTCTTCACGCACGCGCGGGATTTCGGCCAGCACTTCGCTCATACGGTTGAGGGCGCCCTGCTCTTTCAACTGGTTGGCCAGGTTGGAAATCATCCCGCCCGGCACCTGATTGACTTGCACACGGGTGTCGACAGCGGTGAATTCGCTTTCGAACTGGTGGTATTTCTTACGCACGGCGTAGAAGTACAGGCCGATTTCCTGCAGCAGTTCCAGGCTCAGGCCGGTGTCGAACTCGCTGCCTTTAAGGGCAGCGACCATCGACTCGGTCCCTGGGTGGCTGGTGCCCCAGGCGAAGCTGGAAATGGCGGTGTCGATGTGGTCGGCACCGTTTTCGATGGCCTTGAGTTGGCACATCGCGGCCAAACCAGCGGTGTCATGGGAGTGGATGAAGATCGGCAGCGTCTGCTCGGCTTTCAGCGCCTTGACCAGTTCGCCGGTGGCGTACGGCGTCAGCAGACCGGCCATGTCCTTGATTGCGATCGAGTCGCAACCCATGGCTTCCAGTTGCTTGGCCTGGGCCACGAAGGCTTCGACGGTGTGTACCGGGCTGGTGGTGTAGGCGATGGTGCCTTGGGCATGTTTACCGGCAGCTTTTACCGCTTCGATAGCCACGCGCAGGTTACGCACGTCATTCATGGCATCGAAGATACGGAACACGTCGATACCGTTGACGGCAGCCTTGGCCACGAATGCCCTGACCACGTCGTCGCTGTAGTGGCGGTAGCCCAGCAGGTTCTGACCACGCAGCAGCATTTGCAGGCGCGTGTTGGGCAACGCGGCGCGCAGCTTGCGCAGGCGCTCCCACGGGTCTTCTTTGAGGAAGCGTACGCAGGCGTCGAAGGTCGCGCCGCCCCAGACTTCCAGGGACCAGTAGCCGACTTTGTCGAGCTTGTCGCAGATCGGCAGCATGTCGTCGGTGCGCATGCGAGTCGCCAGCAGCGATTGGTGGGCGTCGCGCAGGATGGTGTCGGTGACAAAGATTTTCTTGGACATTGTTGTATTCCTCACAGGCCTGCGTGGGCGGCGATGGCGGCGGCGATGGCCAGGGCCAGCTCTTCGGGTTTGCGCTTGATCGAGTAGTTGGTCAGCTCAGGGTGGGCTTCAACGAAGCTGGTGTTGAACTGGCCGCTGCGGAATTCCGGGTTGCGCAGGATTTCCTGGTAATAGGCGGCGGTGGTCTTCACGCCTTGCAGGCGCATGTCGTCCAGGGCGCGCAGGCCGCGGTCCATGGCTTCTTCCCAGGTCAACGCCCACACCACCAGTTTCAGGCACATGGAGTCGTAGAACGGCGGGATGGTGTAGCCGGTGTAGATCGCCGTGTCGGTGCGCACGCCGGGGCCGCCGGGTGCGTAGTAACGGGTGATCTTGCCGAAGCTTGGGAGGAAGTTGTTCTTCGGGTCTTCGGCGTTGATGCGGAACTGCAACGCGAAACCACGGTGCTGGATGTCTTCCTGTTTCACCGACAGCGGCAGGCCCGAGGCGATGCGGATCTGCTCACGGACGATGTCGATCCCGGTGATTTCTTCGGTGATGGTGTGTTCCACCTGCACCCGGGTGTTCATCTCCATGAAGTACACCTCGCCCTCGGCGAGCAGGAACTCCACGGTGCCGGCGTTCTCGTAGCCCACCGCCTTGGCGGCGCGCACTGACAGGTCGCCGATGTAGGCGCGCTGTTCCGGCGTCAGTTGCGGGCTTGGAGCGATTTCGATGAGCTTCTGGTTACGACGCTGGATCGAGCAATCGCGCTCGAACAGGTGCACCACGTTGCCAAAGCTGTCACCGAGGATCTGTGCCTCGATGTGCTTGGGATTGACGATGCATTTTTCCAGGAACACTTCCGCCGAACCGAAGGCCTTGGTGGCTTCGGAGATGACGCGGGGGAAGGCTTGTTCGAGTTCTTCGCGGCTGTTGCAACGGCGGATACCGCGACCGCCGCCACCGGAGGTGGCCTTGAGCATCACCGGGTAACCAATGCGGTCGCCTTCGGTGAGGGCCTCGGCAATGTCGGCGACGTTGCCTTCGGTGCCGGGGGTGACCGGCACGCCGGCCTTGATCATGCTGCGGCGCGCTTCGGTCTTGTCGCCCATGCGGCGGATCACTTCAGCGGACGGGCCGATGAATTTGATCCCACGTTCGGCGCAGATGTCCGCCAGTTCGGCGTTTTCCGACAGGAAGCCGTAGCCGGGGTGCAACGCATCACAACCCGTTTCCACCGCCAGGTTCACCAGCTTGCGCGGGTTCAGGTAACCGGCCAGGGGCTCGGCACCAATGCTGTGGGCTTCGTCGGCACGTTTGACGTGCAACGCGTGACGGTCGGCGTCGGAGTAGACCGCGACCGAGCGAATGCCCATCTCGGCGCAGGCACGCACGATTCGTACGGCAATTTCACCACGGTTGGCGATCAGGATCTTTTTTATCACTTGGAAATTCCCTTGAGCCGATTGCTGCGTTCTTCGACCCGCTGGATCCGGGTCGGCGCGTGACCAAATGTTTCATGACAGTCGCGAGACACACACTAAGCCCGCCGAGGGATTAACAAAAATCAATAATTATTGGGTCGTGCATAAGTAAAGACTTATAGTTGAAGCCATCAGGTTTCGGGGAGCGTGCCAAAAAATGCGTAAGTCATTGATGCGTATGACATTGCGTCAATTACAAATCTTCAATGAAGTGTGCGATTTGCGCTCCTACAGCCGTGCCGCCGAGGAAATGTCCCTCACACAACCGGCCGTTAGCCTACAAATTCGCCAGCTGGAAGAGCTGATCGGCCAACCGCTGTTCGATTATGTCGGCAAAAAGCTCTATATGACCGAAGCCGCCGAAGCCCTACAGCGCGCCAGTCGCGATATCTTCGGGCGCCTGGAAAACCTCGATATGCAGCTGTCGGACATGCAGGGTTCGCTGCAAGGCCAGTTGAAGCTGGCGATTGAATCCAGCGCTAAATACTTCGTTCCACACCTGTTTGCCGCCTTCAAGCGCCAACATCCCGAGGTGCAGTTACATCTCACGGTGGTGAACCGCGCCCAGGTGATTCGCCGGCTTTCGGACAACCGCGATGACTTGGTGATCATGTCCATGGTGCCTCAGGACATGGGCCTGGAATTCCTGCCATTCCTCAACAATCCGATCGTCGCGGTGGCACCGCCCGATCACCCGCTGAGCCTGCAAGGGCCGCTGCGGCTGCAGGACCTGGAACCCTACACGCTGCTGCTGCGCGAACCGGGTTCCGGTACGCGACTGGCGTGCGAAGAGTATTTCAAGGAAAAACGCGTGCACTTCACCCAGACGGTGGAAGTGGCCTCGGCCGAGGCGCAGCGCGAGTGTGTCTGCGCGGGGTTGGGCGTGGCACTGCTGACACGTCACGCGGTCAACATGGAACTGGCCACCGGCGGGCTCAAGGAGCTGCCGGTGGAAGAGCTGCCGCTGTACCGCAGTTGGTGCCTGGTGCAGGCCAAAGCCAAGCGCCTGTCACCGGTGGCCCATGCGTTCCTGGGCTTTATCCGCAGCGAACGGGTGCAGATCAGCGCGTTGGCTGAGCGTTTCGCTGGGCAGCCGCGGGTGCCTGCCAGTGGAGTTCCGGGTAGTCACTGATGCTCTGGAGCAATTGGCGCTCCTCGCAACGGTCTTCGATTGCGCGACGGAACGCCATGCGGCGTTGGTCTTCCTGCTGACGACGGGTTTTGACGGAGCTGTTGCTGTCTTCGTAGGGCCGGGCCATTTGGAGTCTCCCAATGCGAGTACGGGGAGTTCAGGATGGCCCTGGGCGATGACGGTTTGGCGGCGCGGGGATTACAAACTGATGAAACTTTGATCAATCATCCAATGCTTTGACGGACTTGGGCGACAACCGCAGGCTGCGCAAGCTGCGCTTCACGCTCTTGAGGTGGTTGACCAGGCTCGGCCCGCGCGCCATGGCCACGCCCATCGCCAGCACGTCGATCACCACCAGGTGGGCGATGCGCGAAGTCAGCGGCGTGTAGATCTCGGTGTCTTCATGCACGTCAATCGCCAGGTTGACCGTGGACAGCTCCGCCAACGGCGTCTGGCTCGGGCACAAGGTGATCAGCGAAGCGCCGCTTTCACGCACCAGGTTGGCGGTGATCAGCAAGTCCTTGGAGCGGCCCGACTGGGAAATGCAGATCGCCACATCCGTAGGCTTCAAGGTCACCGCCGACATGGCCTGCATGTGCGGGTCGCTGTAGGCCGCGGCGGTGAGCAGCAGACGGAAGAATTTGTGCTGGGCGTCGGCCGCCACCGCGCCCGAAGCACCAAAACCATAGAACTCGACACGCTGGGCCTGGGACATGGCGGTCACGGCCTTTTGCAACTCCACCGGGTCGAGCTTCTCGCGCACTTCCATCAGGGTATGCAGGGTGGTGTCGAAGATCTTCAGGCTGTAGTCGGCGACGGAGTCGTCTTCATGGATCGCGAATTGACCGAAGCTGGCACCAGCGGCCAGGCTTTGCGCCAGCTTGAGTTTCAAGTCCTGGAACCCGGAGCAACCGATGGCGCGGCAGAAGCGCACGATGGTCGGCTCGCTGATGCCCACGCTGTGCGCCAGGTCGGCCATGGAACTGTGCATCACAGCCGCAGGGTCAAGCAGCACGTGATCGGCAACCTTGAGTTCCGATTTGCGTAACAGGTGGCGCGACTGGGCGATATGTTGCAACAGGTTCAAAGGGCAGGACTCTTGTTATGGGCAGGGCCAGGGATGTAGCAAGCTTGTAGTTATACTACAAGAATTGTCGTTTTGCCCGTCCGACGCATCACTAAATCGCCCTGCTCCCCTTTGAATCTAAGGGCGGCCAAGTTGTAGCCACAGGGGCGTCCCAGGTATCACTAGGGATAATCTGCATTTTTCCGTAACAATTCTGCCAGCCCTTCGGCCTGCATCGGCCGGCTGATCAAATAACCCTGCACCTCGTCACAACACTCACCACGCAGGAAATCCAGCTGCTGCTGATCTTCCACGCCTTCGGCCACTACCTTGAGCGCCAGCCCATGGGCCATGGCGATAATGGCGCGGGTGATAGCGGCGTCTTCACGCCCCTGGCCCAGCCCACGGATGAAGGTCTGGTCGATCTTCACGTAGTCCACGGGAATGCGCTTGAGATAGCTGAGGGACGAATAACCGGTGCCGAAATCGTCGATCGCCAGCTTCACGCCCAGGTCCCGCAGTTGCTGGAACGTGGCGATGATGTGTTCGACGCTGTCGAGCAATTGGCTTTCGGTCAGCTCCAGCTCCAGGTATTGCGGGTCCAGGCCGGTTTCTTCGAGCACCTGGCGCACCAGGCTGACCAGCTTGCCCTGCCGCAGTTGATGCACCGAAAGGTTCACCGACACCCGGATCGGCGCCAGGCCCTGGCGCTGCCATTCACACGCCTGCCAGCAGGCCTCGCGCAGCACGAATTCGCCGAGCGGCACGATCAGGCCAGTCTCTTCGGCCAGGCCGATAAAGTCCCCCGGCGGCACCATGCCCCACTGTGGATGGTCCCAGCGGATCAGCGCTTCGGCGGCATTCAGCTTGCCGGTGGCTAGGCACAGTTTCGGTTGGTAGAACACCGTGAGCTGGCGCTCTTCGATAGCCTTGCGCAGATGGTTTTCCAGCTGCAAACGCTCCAGGGTGCTGGCTTGCAGGCTGTCGGTGTAGAACTGGAAATTGTTGCCACCCAGGTGCTTGGCATGTTGCATGGCCATGTTGGATTGGCTGACCAATGCAGAAATTTCCCGCGCGTTGTCCGGCAACAAGCTGACGCCCATGGAGGCACTCACCACCAGCTCATGCCCTTCCACCGTCACCGGCACCCGCAATTTCGCCAGCAACCGCGTGGCGACCCGCGCCAGGCTCGACAGGTTGCCGTAGGCGTCGAACAACACGGCAAATTCGTCGCCGGACAGACGCGCGATGGTGTCCGCCTCAGGTAACGCGTTGATCAGGCGGCGCGCCATTTTTTGCAGCAACTGGTCGGCGACTTCATGGCCAAGGCTGTCATTGAGCAGCTTGAAACGGTCGAGATTGATGTGCAGCAACGCCAGGCTGCGACCGCCCTGGCGTACTCGCTGATGGGCCTCGCGCAGCCGTTCGCGGAACAGCGAGCGGTTGGCCAGGCCGGTCAGCTCGTCGTAATGGGTGAGGTAACGCATGCGCTCTTCCGACTCACGCCGCGCCGAAAGATCGGCGAAGAAGCCCACGATATGGCTGACTTTTCCCCGGATATCGCGCACTACATTCAATTGCAGCCACTGCGGGTACAGCTCGCCGTTCTTGCGCGTCTCCACCAGCTCACCCTGCCAGGTGCCGTGGCTGAGCAATGCTTGGCGGATCACCGGGAAGTGCCGGCGAGCATCACGACTGCTGGGCAGTTCGACCACATTGCGGCCGATCATGTCGTCGGTTTCAAAGCCGGTGACACGGCTGAACGCCTGGTTGACGGCAATCAGCTTGTAGTCCGGGTCAAGGATCACGATGCCTTCGCTGGCGGCCTCGAATACCGTCGAGGCCAAACGCTGCTGTTCTTCCAGGGCCTTGCCGGCAGTGATATCGCGGCGTGTACCGAGCATGCGCGTCACCCGTCCACTGGGCGCGCGCTCTACGGCGCGGCCACGGTCTTCGATCCACACCCAGTGCCCATCGCCGTGGCGCACGCGGTATTCCACCAGGTAGTCCTCGCTACGGCCCTTGAGGTGTTCCACCAAGGCACGCTTGAGCAGTGGCAGGTCTTCGGGATGCAGGCGTGGCTTGAGGTGGCTGAGCATCGCCGTGACGTATTCCGGCTCCAGGCCGAACAGTTCCTTGAGCTGGGTGTGATGGACTTCGTCGGTTTGCAGGTTCCAGTCCCACAGGCCCAGTTCACTGGCTTGCAACGCCATGGCCAGGCGCGCTTCGCTTTTATTCAGGGCCAGGCTGGCGGCGTCCAGCTCCTGGCTGCGTTGCGCCACGCGGTCTTGCAGACCGATCTGGGCTTCGCGCAGCTCTTGCTCGACCTGACGACGTTGTTCAACTTCGCGCACCAGCTCCTGATTGAGTTGCTCGCTGCGCTGCTGCGCCTGCTGCAGATGCTCGATCAACGCCTGGTTCTGAAAACGGCGCAGCAGCCCGCGCTGGATCAGGCGATTGACCTGCCACGCCACCAGGCTCAAGGACGCCAACAGGATCAGGCCGAGTACACCCCAACCGCGCTGCTGCGGGTCGCCGGTCCAGAACAGGTAGAGGATGGCCGGCACCAGGCACGGCAAGGCAAACGACAAAAACGCTGGCAGGCTCACGGCATAGGCCACGCTGGCCGACAGCGTCGCTGCGCCGATCAGGCCGAACACCCAGGCTTGTTGCATGAAGCTGTCGACCGGCACCAGCGCGATGGCGGCCGTGGCCAGGGTCAAGCCGCTGACGGCCGAGCCGAGCATGAACATCCGCCGCCACACCGGCTGGGCCTGGCGACTGGGCATGGCCGAATCGAACGCCGCCACCTGGATCACGCGCATCGCCACCAGGGCCAGCAGCCAGACCAGCCAGATGCTGTCCAGCAAGTATTGCTTGGGGTTCCACAACAGCCAGGCGCAGACCAGGCCATTGACCAGCATCAACAGGGTCGGCAGCAGCGAGCCTTGATACAGCAGGCGCGTGCGCTCAACCGCCATCTCCGTGGCGTAGTGTTTGCGAAGAACCTGCGCGGGCGCCGCCGAGGGGCCGAGCAGGTCGGTGCTGAGGGTCATAGGCAGTGTTCTTATAATGGTGAGCCCGAAACGTCGACGGAGCATACACAAGCAAGCGCCTGGGCCAAACTGCTCTGCGTCATAAAAACCGCACGGTCATGCAGCGCAAACTTCCGGGCCAGACGTCTTGAGCGAGACGCTGCGCGGGCTGTGGCCATTGACCGACCGGTCATCACCCTGGCGGTTTTGTGTCGACCACCCGGCATTGGTATTTGCCCCACTCCCCCGGGCACCCTAGAATGCGCCGATGCGCGATGATCTCTCCCTTTTGCTGAACTCCCTCAACGATGCCCAACGCCAGGCCGTAGCAGCCCCCGTTGGCCGTCAGTTGGTCCTGGCCGGTGCTGGCTCCGGTAAAACCCGAGTGCTGGTGCACCGTATCGCCTGGTTGATCCAGGTCGAAAACGCGTCCCCGCATTCCATCCTGTCGGTGACCTTCACCAACAAGGCCGCTGCCGAGATGCGCCACCGCATCGAGCAGTTGATGGGCATCAGCCCGGCCGGCATGTGGGTCGGCACCTTCCACGGCCTGGCGCACCGCCTGTTGCGGGCGCACTGGCAGGAGGCGGGTTTGGCCCAGACCTTCCAGATCCTCGACAGCGATGACCAGCAACGCTTGGTCAAGCGGGTGATACGCGAGCTGGGCCTCGACGAACAACGTTGGCCGGCGCGCCAGGCGCAATGGTTCATCAACGGCCAGAAAGACGAAGGCCTGCGCCCGCAACATATCCAGGCCAGCGGCGATCTGTTCCTGGCGACCATGCGCAGCATCTATGAGGCCTACGAGGCCGCCTGCGCACGCGCCGGGGTCATCGACTTCTCCGAGCTGCTGCTGCGCGCCCTCGACCTGTGGCGCGACAATCCAGGTCTGTTGGCCCATTACCAGAAGCGCTTCCGCCACATCCTGGTGGACGAGTTCCAGGACACCAACGCCGTGCAGTACGCCTGGTTGCGCCTGCTGGCCAAGGGCGGCGACAGCCTGATGGTAGTGGGCGACGACGACCAGTCGATCTACGGCTGGCGTGGCGCGAAAATCGAGAACATCTACCAGTATTCCGAAGACTTCCCGGACGCGGTGACCATCCGCCTGGAACAGAACTACCGCTCCACCGCCGGGATCCTCAAGGCCGCCAACGCCTTGATCGCCAACAACACCGGGCGCCTGGGCAAAGAGCTGTGGACCGACGGCGGCGAAGGCGAGGCGATCAACCTGTACGCCGCGTTCAACGAGCACGATGAAGCACGCTACGTGGTGGAAACCATCGAAAGCGCGCTGAAAACCGGCCTGGCGCGCAGCGACATCGCGATTCTGTACCGCTCCAACGCCCAATCGCGGGTATTGGAAGAAGCCTTGCTGCGCGAACGCATCCCGTACCGCATCTATGGTGGCCAGCGCTTCTTCGAGCGTGCCGAAATCAAGAACGCCATGGCCTACCTGCGTTTGCTGGAAGGTCGCGGCAACGATGCGGCACTGGAGCGGGTGATCAACATCCCGGCGCGTGGCATCGGCGAGAAAACCGTCGAGGCGATTCGCGACCACGCGCGTCATGCCGATGTGTCGATGTGGGAAGCCATGCGCTTGCTCATCGTCAATAAAGGCCTGACTGGCCGCGCAGCCGGTGCTTTGGGCGTGTTTGTCGAGCTGATCGAGAACCTGGCGGCCAAGTGCGCGGAAATGCCATTGCACCTGATGACCCAGACGGTGATCGAACAGTCCGGGCTGATCGCCTACCATGAGGCGGAAAAAGGCGAGAAAGGCCAGGCCCGGGTAGAAAACCTTGAGGAACTGGTGAGCGCCGCCCGTGCGTTCGAAAACACTGAGGAAGACGAAGAGCTGACCCCGCTGGCCGCGTTCCTCGGCCATGCGTCGCTGGAAGCCGGTGACACCCAGGCGGATGAGCATGAAGACAGCATCCAGCTGATGACCTTGCACAGCGCCAAGGGCCTGGAATTCCCGTATGTGTTCCTGGTGGGCATGGAAGAAGGCCTGTTCCCGCACAAGATGAGCCTGGAAGAACCCGGCCGTCTTGAGGAAGAACGCCGTCTGGCCTACGTGGGCATCACGCGCGCCATGCAGAACCTGGTGATGACCTACGCCGAGACCCGACGCCTGTACGGCAGCGAGACCTACAACAAGGTGTCGCGCTTCGTACGTGAAGTACCGAAGGGCCTGATCCAGGAAGTGCGCTTGTCCAACAGCGTCAGTCGCCCGTTCGGCGGCGGGCAGCAGCAGAACTCCAGCAGTATGTTCGCGGGTTCCGAGATTCCGGAAACCCAGTTCAGCCTTGGCCAGCAGGTCAGGCATTCGGTGTTCGGCGAAGGCGTGATCCTCAACTTCGAAGGCGCTGGTGCACAGGCCCGGGTGCAGGTGAACTTCGCCGAAGGCAGCAAGTGGCTGATGATGGGCTACGCGAAGCTTGAAGCCGTCTGAAACATTTCCCAACATGAAGCTTATTGGCCCGCCCTTGTTTTTAACAGGCGCGGGCCAATATCAGTAATAAGTCCTACAGACCATTCTGAATCGGTCCTACGCAAAAGCCCGAAACATTATGTCGCTAGCCACTGCCTCTACACCTGTGCAACATGGCGCGCGTGCAATCCACAAATGGGAATTCCCTTTATGAAACGTTTTCTTAGCATCGCCATGGCGTTGTGCATCGGCCTGACGATGAGCATCGACGCCAACGCCAAACGCTTCGGTGGCGGCAAAAGTTCCGGTGCAGCACCGACTCACCAGACCAGCCAAATGGCTCCATCCGCCGGTGGCATGGGCGGTGCAGCCGCGACCGCAGGCGCAGCCGGTGCTGCTGGCGCCGCTGCCAAGGCCGGCGGTGCTTCGCGCTGGTTGGGCCCTCTGGCCGGTATCGCTGCCGGTGGCCTGCTCGCTTCCATGTTCATGGGCGGCGGCTTCCAAGGCATGCAGATCTTCGACATGCTGATCCTGGCGGTCATCGCCTTTGTGATCTTCCGCTTTATCGCCGCCCGTCGCCGCAAGCAGCAGGAGCACCTGGCTCCAGCCGGCGCGCCGATGCAGCGTGAAGTGTTCGAGCAAAAACCAGCCATGGGCTCGATCTTCGGCGGTTCGGCAGCCCCTGCTGCAGCCCGCCCGGTGATCAACGCGCCAGCCTGGTTCAACGAAGAGCGTTTCGTCGAAGCGGCTCGCAGCCACTTCCAGTCCCTGCAGCAGCACTGGGACGCCAACGAAATGGACAAAATTGCCGAGTTCGTGACCCCGCAACTGCTGGAGTTCCTCAAGCGCGAACGCGCCGAGATTGGCGATGCATTCCAGTCGACTTACATCGACGACCTGCGCGTGCAGTTGGACGGTGTTGATGATCGCGCCGACAAGACCATCGCCACCCTGACCTTCAGCGGTGTGTCGAAGACCTCGCGTTTCGACCAGGGCGAAGTGTTCAGCGAAAGCTGGAACATGGAACGTCCACAAGGCGACAACCAGCCTTGGCTGGTCGCCGGTATCCGCCAGAACGGCTGATCCCTGCACGCTTGAGCAAGCAGTTACAAAAAACCCCGGACTTGTCCGGGGTTTTCTATTTCACGGTTGCACTTATAGCGAGCTACTGTATAAAACGCCCCTATAAACCGCGCCATCTAGCAAGAGGATCCCGGCCGTGGAAGAAATCATCGAACAATTGCGTGAAGCCAACGAACCGGTCCCGGTTCCTTTGGAGCTGCCTGACGAAGACCAACTGGTGGAAATCGAGGAACAACTGTTCATCGATATCCCGTTTGTCTTCCGTGAATTTTTGCTGACCGTCAGCGACGTGGTGTATGGCAGCCTGGAGCCGGTGACCGTCACCGACCCTCAGTCCCATACCTACTTGCCCGACGTGGCTGCCAATGCCTGGGATGCCGGTGTTGATCGCAGCATGATCCCGATCTGCCAGGACGGTGACGACTACTACTGCGTCGAAGAAGACGGCACCGTGGTGCTGTGGTCCGGCGAAGAAGAACTCGTGACCGAAGAAACCTGGGAATCGGTGTGGCACTGGGCGCGGGACGTCTGGCTGGAAAGCTGAGCCCACACCCAGGCGCTTAGTGCTCGGGCGTATCCTTGTGGTTATCCAGCGTCTCCAGCAAGGCGACCTGCATCCGCGTATGCACGCGGATGAACCACCGCCAGAGCACGGCCGCCACTGCAGCCGTGACCACAGCGATCAGCACCAGCAACTTGTTGGTCGGCAGAATACTGGCCGACAAGGCTGCCAATAGCAGGAAGATCACCAGCAGCGACAGGATCGGGATCAGCTCCGCAATCACCCGCCGTACGCGCTGGGTATGCCGCCCGGCCATTTCGGGCTTCACGCTCATCTCCGCCAACAGCATCGACAGCGCCTTGAGCTTGCGATACGCCGCAATCAGGAAGGGCAGCGACAGCAACAACGCCCCGCCCCAGATCAATGCCTTCTGCCAGCTCGGATCGCTGATCCAGCCTTCCAGATACCCACCAATACGCGCCGCGAAAAAGCTGCCGGCGAAGAAGATCGCCACCACTAGCGCCAGGTTCACCCCGACTTGCAGGATGATCTTGCGAATCATCGACGCCAGCATTGCGCCTTCACCTTGAGGCTGGATACTGCGCAGCCATTCGCCGTACATGCCGAACACCCGGCTCATTCGCTTGGGCATGACCGCTGCAATCTTCAAGGACAATGGGTCGGCACCGCGAATCAGATAGGGCGTGAGCAGTGTGGTAATGGCTGAAACCGCCACGGCGACGGGGTAGAGGAAATCACTGGTCACCTGCAACGTCATCCCCAACGCCGCGATGATGAAGGAAAATTCGCCAATCTGTGACAGCCCCATGCCCACGCGCAGTGAGGTACGGCCGTCATTGCCGGCGATAAACGCCCCCAAGCCACAGGACAGCATCTTGCCCAGCACCACCGCCACGGTGATCACCGCAATCGGCCACGCGTATTGCAGCAGGATCTGCGGGTCGATCATCAAGCCGATAGCCACGAAGAAGATGGCGCTGAACATGTCGCGAACCGGCTCGATCAGGCGCTCGATCTTAATCAACTGACGGGATTCGGCCATGATCGCGCCGATCAGGAACGCGCCCAGCACCATGCTGTACTCCAGCTTGACCACCAGCAGGCAGAAACCGAAACACAGGCCCAGTACGGTGATCAGCAGCATCTCGTTGCTTTCGAACTTGGCCACGTAGGCCAGCAAACGTGGCACCAGCAAAATGCCGATGACCAGCGCGACGATCATGAACAACGACAGCTTGCCGACCGTGGAAAACACCTCGCCGGAGCTGACCGTGCCACTGACGGCAATGCTCGACAGCAAGGCGATGATGCCGATGCCGAGGATGTCCTCGACAATCAGCACGCCGAAAATCAGCTGGGCGAAGCGCTGGTTCTTCATCTTCAGGTCATTGAGCGCCTTGACGATGATGGTGGTGGAGGAAATCGCCAGGATCGCGCCGAGGAACAGCGAGTCCATGGTGTTCCAGTCGAACCAGCGGCCGATCTCGTAGCCGATCCAGATCATCAGGATGATTTCCAGGAAGGCCGCGATGAACGCTGTGGCGCCGACCTTGAACAGCTTGCGCAGGCTGAACTCAAGGCCCAGGCAGAACATCAGGAAGATCACCCCCAGCTCGGCGAGGGTCTTGATGGTGTCTTCGTCGTGGATCAGGCCGAACGGCGGGGTGTGTGGGCCGATGATGAACCCGGCGACGATGTAGCCCAGCACCACCGGTTGCTTGAGGCGGTGAAACAGGATGGTGACAACCCCTGCCACCAGCATGATCACGGCCAAGTCCTGGATAAAGCTGATGGCGTGCATGGCGAGGGGCTCCTTGAGGGTACTGGCGCTTTTCCCACTTCCGCCCGCGCCTTTGAAATGTCGCAAAGGGCGAAAGGAAAAGTCTGCCTGGATCGTAAGAAATGCCCTGAGATGGGCTTTTGAAGGTTAACACCGCGACTTCCGGCAGAAAGCCGGTGCAATATATGGAAACAGATCGGTACACGCGTGACGGCAAGCCGACCACCGGCGTCCCGTTAAGGAAGGCGCAGCAAAGATTCCAGCACCCGCAGAGGTGCCCCCCAACCAATGCCTACAACCCGTGAGTGTGCTATGGAACCCGGAAACGCCCAGCTGTCGATGACGGTATTGATGACCCCCGATATGGCCAACTTCTCAGGCAATGTCCACGGCGGCACCCTGCTCAAGTACCTCGACGAAGTGGCCTACGCCTGCGCAAGCCGTTATGCCGGCCGTTATGTCGTGACGCTGTCGGTGGACCAGGTGATTTTCCGCGAGCCGATTCATGTCGGCGAGCTGGTGACCTTCCTCGCGTCGGTCAACTACACCGGCAACACCTCGATGGAGGTGGGCATCAAGGTGGTGACCGAGAACATCCGCGAACGCTCGGTGCGCCACACCAACAGCTGCTTCTTCACCATGGTGGCCGTGGACGACCAGCGCAAACCGGCCGCCGTGCCGCCGCTGCAGCCGCAAAACAGCGAGGACAAGCGCCGGTTCGTGCAGGCACAGCAGCGCCGGCAGATCCGTCAGGAGCTGGAAAAGCGCTATCAGGAAATCAAAGCCGACGCGTAATCACAGGCCGATCGGCGTCGCCTCGAACCGCACGCGGGGATGGGCGATACGGTCCTGAGCACGCACCAGCTCCAGTTCATAACTGGCGCAGGCCTGGGTTTCCAGCAGCACTTCATGCACGGCTGCGGCAGTGAACTCGAACGCTGCCAACAGGCTGTCGCCCAACAGCACCCGCGCCAGGAACAGCCCCGAGGTCAGGTCGCCCACGCCCACGGGCTGACGTGGAAACGCCAGCAGTGGCCGGCGCAGGTGCCAGCTGCCCTCGGCGGTCACCAGCAGCATCTCGAAACCGTCCGGCAGCTTGCCGGGGTAATCCAGGTGCTTGACCAACACCGCCTTCGGCCCGCGTGCCAGCAACGCCTTGGCCATGGCCAGGCAGTCGAATAGCGATTGCGGCTTGCGCCCGGCAAAGCTGTCCAGTTCCAGCTGGTTGGGACACAGGAAGTCAGCCATGGCCGCGGCTTCGTCCAGCAGGAAATCGCTGACTTCCTGGGGCACGATGCAGCCCTTTTCCGGATGGCCCATCACCGGGTCGCACAAATACAGGGCCTTGGGGTTGATGGCCTTGATGCGCGCCACACCGCTGAGAATCGCCCGCCCCTGGTCCGCACTGCCCAGGTAGCCAGACAGCACGGCGTCGCAGTTGCCCAGCTCGCCGATCGCGGCGATGCCTTCCACCAGCGCCGGAATTTGCTGCGGCGCCAACACTTCGCCCGCCCATTGGCCATACTGGGTGTGGTTGGAGAACTGCACCGTGTTCAACGGCCAGACGTTCACCCCGACGCGCTGCATGGGGAAAACGGCGGCGCTGTTTCCGGCGTGGCCAAAGACCACATGAGACTGGATCGCAAGCAGATGAGGTGTGCGTTTCATGCGCGGGATTTCCGTAAAGCCATTGAAATTCTGGCCGCGCAGTATGCGACTAAACGCAGCCTGTACGACAGACCGGCGACACAGTTAAGCTGCTCTCACTTTGTTGGAGTCTTTCGCATGCTGACCCTGGGAAACATCTTCGTGTTGATGCTGCTGGCGACCGGTGCCGCCTGGGTGTGGCACAACCACGGCCTGCGCGAGCGGGCGCTGGAGCGGGTCAAGCAGCATTGCGCCAAGCTCGACATCGAACTGCTGGACGGCGCGGTGGCGCTCAAGCGTATCGGGTTTGTGAAGGATGCCAACGGTCGGCGGCGCTTGGCGCGTATCTACAACTTTGAATTTACCGTGACCGGCGAAACCCGCCATCCGGGAACCATCACCCAATTCGGCACCCACAGTGCGCAGATCGAACTGGCGCCCTACCCGTTCGAGATCAAGACGCCGCTGCCCAGCGCCGAAGTGATCGAGCTGAGCCAGTGGCGCCAGGACCACGCCAAGAACCGTCAGTAGCGACAGGCCTTTAGTGCGGCCTGCAAGGCGGCCACGTCCTGTGGCTCGCTGAAAATCAATTCGATACGTGAATCGCGGCGCCATTCGCTGGCCTGCCAAGCCAGCGCGCTGTTATCCACCGCGTTGGTCGAAACCCACCCTTCGGCGCTGTGGATAACCAGTTTGGCGCGGCGCCATTCAAGGCTCGTCAGCCACTGGTCGACGCGGCGCATATCGAACTGCTGGCTCGGGTGCCAGCGCCATCCGATGCTCCAACCACCTTCTTGGGTCTGACTCAGACAGATCGGTTGAGCCGGATCGCTCCACAACGCCGGCATTTGCGCGAGGCCTTCGGGCACTTCGATGTTATCCACAGCGGCTGAAGCCTGCGCATTCAGGCCGGGCAATTGTTGCAGGGGCAATTGCGCCTGGCGAGTCCAGTAGAGCGGGCATTCGGGCAACTGCCGTTCGATTGCTCGGCGCTGCCCGGCGTCCAACCCTTCATCTTTGTTCAACACCAGCAACCCGGCACTCGTCAGAGCCTCTTGCTGCGCTGGCGGCAATGGTTTTCCTGCTGCCAGTGCCTGGGCATCCAGCACCAGCACACAGGGCTGGACGGCCAGCACGCCCTGCCATGGTGCCTGCCGCAACTGCTTGAGCAACTGCGCCGGATGGCCCAGGCCCGACGGTTCGATGAACAGCCGGTCGGGCTTGGCCTTACGCAACAGACGACCCAGTCCTACCTGGAACGGTGCACCATTCACACAACACAGACAGCCCCCGGCGACTTCGCCCAGGGCAATGCCGTCGTCATCCTGGGTAAGCAAGGCGGCATCCAGGCCGATCTGCCCGAACTCGTTGATCAGCACGGCCCAGCGCTCGTTGGCCGGGCGCTGGGCGAGCAGGTGCTGGATAAGGCTGGTCTTGCCGGCGCCCAAGGGCCCGGCAATCACGTGGGTGGGAATGTTCTGCAGCATGAGGGGCATCGTTCGGACCGTGTAGAGCGTTTGATCCTACGCGGTTATGCGAGCCAATCCAGTGTCAGGATCAAACGGCGCTCATCGGCCTTGAGCGCCGGTGACCGGTGGATCAAACCGTAATTCTCATTACCATGCCATTTGGTGCCCTTGAGCAGGGCGACTTCGCCGCAGTGAATCTGTTCGACACGCTCGGTGGGCTCGGCCTCCGGCTGGCTCAGCCTGTGCCGGTCCATCACGCCTTCGCGCAACCACTGGCTGCCGACCCCCGCATAGGTGGTGATCAGCCGCACTGGCACATGGTCGACGTGAAAACGTGGGCACATCGCCTTATCCAGCAACCGCAAACGCACGCCAATACGCTTGGCGCCCAGCAGGCAGGCGAATGCGCTGACCAGCCACGACACATCCGCGATAAAGCCTTCGTAGCCTTCCAGATCACGGCAGCTGGACGCCAATCCCTGCAAGTTCGGCTCGGCGTCTTCGTTGTTGAGCTCGATCACCATGGCATCGGCCAACGGCTCGTTGAGCGCCACCAGCAAGGCGCCGAACTCGGCGATGTGCAACGGCAACTGCCGCTCCCACACGGCCAGGTTGACGCCATCTTCCAGGATGTCGGACAGCGCCAGCGGGGTTTCGCCACGAGTCTGGCGAATCACAGGACGCAGGGGAATCACCGGGGCCAGCATCAGGCGGCTGCCTCCTCATACCAAGGGCCAAAGGGATCGGCCAGCAGGCGCCAACCGTCGACGCCCTGGGCCATTTCTTCATCGTTGAGCAGGCACGCGTCCAGCTCGGCACGCAGCAGGGTGAAGTCGATGTTCTGCCCGATAAACACCAGTTCCTGGCGGCAATCACCGGTGCTCAGTTGCCAGTTGCCCATGATCGCCGCGATGCTTTCTTCGTCCTGAGGCCACTGGCTTTTTGGCACAAAGCGCCACCAGCGCCCGGCAAAACCATGGCGCATCAAACCGCCGGCCTGGGACCAACTGCCCGCATCCTGGTGTTTGCTGGCCAGCCAGAAAAAACCTTTGGAGCGCAGCAGTTTGCCGTTGACCCACGGGCGGTCGATGAAGTCGAAGAAACGCTGGGGATGGAAGGGACGGCGCGCACGGTAAGCGGTGGAAGCAATGCCGTATTCCTCGGTTTCCGGTACATGTTCACCACGCAATTCCTGCAACCAGCCCGGCGCTTGCGCGGCGCGTTCAAAGTCGAAACGGCCGGTGTTGAGGATCTTGTTCAGCGGCACTTCGCCCATGACCATCGGGATGATTTCCGCCTGGGCATTGAGGCGCTCAAGGATCGCCATCAACTCTTCGCGTTCGCGGCTGCTGATCAGGTCGATCTTGCTGATGAGGATCACGTCGGCAAATTCGATCTGCTCGATCAGCAGGTCGGTGATGGAGCGCTCGTCTTCTTCACCGAGGGTTTCACCCCGCGACGCCAGGCTTTCGGCCGCCTGGTAGTCGAGCAGGAAGTTCATGCCGTCGACCACGGTGACCATGGTGTCCAGGCGCGCGATGTCGGCCAGGCTTTGCTCGTTTTCGTCGCGGAAGGTGAAGGTTTCGGCCACAGGCAAGGGTTCGGAGATGCCGGTGGACTCGATCAGCAGGTAATCGAAACGACCTTCCTTGGCGAGTTTTCCTACTTCCAACAGCAGGTCTTCGCGCAAGGTGCAGCAGATGCAGCCGTTGCTCATCTCCACCAATTTTTCTTCGGCGCGGTTGAGCGTGACGTCGCGCTGGACTTCACTGCCGTCGATGTTGATTTCGCTCATGTCGTTGACGATCACCGCCACCCGCAGGTTTTCGCGGTTGCGCAGGACGTAGTTGAGCAGCGTGCTTTTACCGGCGCCGAGAAAGCCGGACAACACAGTAACGGGGAGACGATTGGGCATCAGGTATTCCTCATCAGGGTTGGCCGGTCAAATCGCCCGTTTATGGCGTTCGCGCAGCTCTTCACGTTCTTTGGCTTCGATACACAGGGTGGCGGTAGGACGCAGCAACAAGCGCTGTAGGCCGATGGGCTCGCCGGTTTCGCGGCACCAGCCGTATTCGCCGCGCGCCAGCAAGTCGAGGGCATCGTCGATCTTGTCCAACAGCTTCTTTTCCCGCTCCAGCAGGCGCAGTTGCCATTGGCGCTGTTCTTCGGCGCTGCCGACATCGGCAGGGTCGCTGTTGGTTTCCTGCTCGCGCAGTACCAGGAACTCGGCGTCGATGCGGGCTTGCAGCTCATTGCGCTGGGCCAGCAGCAACTCACGGAAGAACCCTTGCTGGGCTTCATTCATGTAGTCGGCGCAAGGCTGGGCCAGGAGGTCTTGTTCGGTCATGGGGAGCGGTTCACGGATCAGGCTGTGCTTTAATGTTATAGTATAACAATGCAAATAAGCCAATCCCCTCTTGCTCGCCACGACGAAGGGCGCAATGCTTGAACACTCCCCAGCCTTGAGAAACCCGATGAGATACCTGGTGTGCGCCCTGTTATTGGTTGCCGTGGGACCTGCGTGCGCCCAGGCGCCAAGCCTGCTGGCCAACTGCACGCGCAGCGCCAATCTGCTCGCTTGCGTTGACCCTTCAGGCAACGCCTACAGCGTGGCGACGGTCGGCAGCACCACGTATTTGCGCGGGTACGAGGTGATCGGCAAACGCTATTGGGCACAAACCAACAGCCGCTACGGGCAGCTGACGTTCTTTACCGGGTTGGCGTCGGACGGTGAGGCGTGGGTCGGCTACACGCGGCGCGTGGGCTGGACCACCCTCAACCGGTTTTCCAGTTCGGGTGGCGCCAGCGCCAAATTCACCTGTAGCCGTATAACCGGCTGTTAGACCTGACCGTTCTTCTGTTCCTGCACCCACGCCATGTAACTGTTCATGGGTGGGTTCTTCTGGAAGTATTTTTTCAAGCCTTCGAACAGACCGTCGGCAACCGCCTGTTGATGCCGCGCAGTGACCAGCCGTGCACTGTCCCGCGCGTTGGAAATAAACCCGGTTTCCACGAGGATCGACGGCACGTCCGGTGACTTGAGCACCGCAAATCCGGCTTGTTCCACGCGCTTCTGATGCAGGCTGGTGATGCCTTCCAGGCTGCCCAGGATCGAGCTGCCCAGTTGCAGGCTGGACGCGATGGTGGCGTTCATCGACATATCCAGGATTACCCCGGCGAGCATCGGGTCCTTGTCTTTCAGATTGAGCAGGCTGGTGGCGCCGAGCAGATCGGCGCCGTTTTCCCGTTGCGCCATGAATCGCGCCGTGGCGGAAGTGGCGCCGCCTTCGGACAGGGCATACACCGAGGCGCCCGAAGCGGTGATGCGTGGCGCCGCGTCCGCGTGCACCGAGATAAACATGTCGGCATTGTGTTTGTGGGCGATTTCCACGCGCTTGCGCAGCGGTACGAAGAAATCGTCGTTGCGCACCAACTTCACGTCGAAGCCTTTCTCGCGTTTCAAGCGTTTAGCCAGCAGTTGGGCAATGGACAGCACCACATCTTTTTCGCGCTGGCCTTTGGAACCGACAGCGCCTGGATCCTTGCCGCCATGGCCGGGGTCGACCACCACAATGATGTCGCGCTTGGGGTGAGCCTTGTCCACCAGTGGCTTTGGCTCGGCCGCAATCTGGCGAGGCGCCTGGGTGGCGCTGGTCAGGTCCAGTACCAGTCGATGGCCTTGGCCATCCTGGGGCGGCAATAGAAAGCTGTTGAGCTGCATCGGTGCGGCCAGGTCCAGCACGATGCGCGTGTCGCCTTTGCCGAAATGCCCGGAACGAATCGAGGTGATCCCGCTGTTCTTCAGCGCCAACTGAGAGAAATCACCACTGAGCCCGGCGCCGCTCAAGTCGATGATCAAGCGCTCCGGCGCGCTCAAGGTGAAGGTCTTGTATTGCACCGGACCGCTGAGGTCGAACACCAGGCGCAGCTTGTCGTCCGAGCGCCACAGGCGGGCGTTGCTGATCTGCGTGGCGTGGGCGGCAAACGGCAAGGTGAACAGCGGGCTGGCCAGAAGCAGGTTTAGGAGCTGACGTCTGTGCATGAAAAATACCGCAAATAAAGGAGCGTCCCTACTCGACATGACTGAAAAAAGGCTGGAGCAGAAAAATCATCGTCGACTCAATAGTTATAATATAACATGTCTTTTTATTTCCAACGATGGACCTGCTCATGAATGCGCTGACTCTGCCGGATATCGCCGCGCAGGCTTCACGCCAAGCCTTGCCACTCGACTGGGTGGGCATGTGCGGCATCGCCCTCCCCATCCTCATCGACGGCCAGCGCCTGACCGCCACCGCCGATGCCGGCGTGAGCCTGGACGATGGCGCCGCCCGTGGCATTCATATGTCACGCCTGTACCTGGCCCTGGAGATGCTCGACCAGCAACCGCTTACGCCCGCACTTCTGCGTAATGTACTGCAGCGTTTTCTCGACAGTCATGAAGGTTTATCTAATAACGCCTACCTGCGCATCCACACCGATTTGCTGCTCAAACGCCCGGCGCTGGTCAGCCCGCTGGCCGGCTGGAAAGGCTACCCGGTGAGCATTGAAGCGCGCCTGGAAAACCAGATGTTCCACGTGGAACTAAAAATTGACGTTACTTATTCCTCAACGTGCCCATGCTCCGCTGCCCTCGCCAGGCAGTTGATTCAGCAACAATTTCTCGACGACTTCGCGAACACACCGTTGCAGCATGAAGACGTATTGACCTGGCTCGGCAGCCCCAACGGCATCGTCGCCACGCCTCACAGCCAGCGCAGCAGTGCGCAATTGCATGTCGAGCTGCAAGGCGAGCAACTGCCACTGACAGACTTAATCGACACCGTCGAAGCCGCCCTCGGCACCGCCGTACAAACCGCCGTAAAACGAGCGGACGAACAAGCCTTCGCCCTGGCCAACGGGCAGAACCTGATGTTCTGCGAAGACGCCGCCCGCCGCCTGAACCTCGCCTTGAAACGCTCGGATGCCGTCAAAGCCTTCCACCTGAAAGTGGTCCATGCCGAAAGCCTGCACGCGCACGATGCCGTGGCTGAAAGCCGCTGGACGAGACACCCTGCATGATCACCTGCACCGCTTTACGCTGGGGCGCACCCGGCCAGCCGCTGACGCCCGCCATCGACCTCACCCTGGAAAAAGGCAGCCTCACCGGCATCATCGGCGCCAACGGCACCGGTAAAAGCAGCCTGCTTAAAGTCATCGCCGGCCTGCAGAAACCCCTGGCGGGTAAAGTCACGGTGGATGTTCCACGCCGTGGCGGGCTGTCGTTTCTGCCCCAGCAGCAACACCTGGACCGCCAGTTTCCCATCAGCCTGCAAGAGCTGGTCGCCGCCGGTTTCTGGGGTACGCAACTGTCCCCGCAAGCGCGCAGTCAGCGGCTTGAAGCAGTACTGGAAGACTGGTGCCTCAGCGGCCTTGAGCATCGCCCGTTGATGGCACTGTCCGGTGGCGAGCTGCAACGCGCCCTGCTCGCCCGCATGAGCCTGGCCGAAGCGCCGGTGCTGCTGCTTGACGAGCCCCACGCCGCCCTCGATGAAGAAGGCCAGGCGCTGTGCTGGAAACACATCCACGCCTGGCATGAGCAAGGCCGCACGCTGATCGTGGTCTGCCATGACCTCGCCTCCGTGCGCCACCACACCCAACAGGTGGTGCATATCAAAAGCACCGGCTGCGTGTTCGGCACGAGCAAAGAGCTGATCCGCCCGCAGCCACAGATGCAGGTGGCCTGATGCATTTCGCCGCCCACCTGTGGATGCCCTTCGTCGACTTCGTCTTTATGCGCCGCGCCCTCATCGGCGGATTGGTGCTCGCCTGCAGCACCGCGCCGCTGGGCGTGTTCCTGATCCTGCGGCGCATGAGCCTGATCGGTGACGCTGTCGCCCACGGCATCCTGCCCGGCGCAGCCCTTGGCTTCTGGTTCGCCGGCCTCAGCCTGCCCGCCCTGACCATCGGCGGCCTCGGCGCGGGCCTGAGCATGGCTGGCCTGTCCGCCTGGATCACCCGCCGCACCGGCCTGCGCGAAGACGCCAGCCTCGCCGCCATCTACCCCATCTCCCTGGCCGCGGGCGTGCTGATCCTCGGCATCGCCGGCAAACGCCTCGACCTGCTGCACCTGCTGTTTGGCTCCGCCCTGGCGGTGGACGAAACCACCCTCACCGGCATGCTGTGGGTGTCCAGCTTCAGCCTGATTGCCATGGCCGTGATCTACAAACCGCTGCTGCTGGACACCCTCGACCCGTTGTTCCTGCAAACCGTCAGCCGTCTCGGCCCGCTGGCCCACGGCTTGTTTCTGACCTTGGTGGTGCTGAACCTGGTCATCGGCTTCCAGGCCATCGGCGCCTTGATGGTGGTGGGCCTGATGATGTTGCCGGCCATCGCTTCACGTTTCTGGAGCCGGCGCCTGCCGGTGTTGATCGCGGTATCGGCAGTGCTGGGATGCCTGTCGGTGTGGCTGGGTTTGTTGCTGTCGTTCTACTACTCGTTGCCCAGCGGCCCGGCCATCGTGCTGGTGGCGGGCGCCGGGTATCTGCTGTCCGTGGTCTTTGGTCCGGTGCACGGCTTGCTGCGCCGCCCGCCTTTGCTGTCATCCCAATGAGGTGTTTCCCGATGCGCGCTCTACTCGTGCTGTTCAGTCTCGTCCTGTCGTTGTCGACGGCCCAGGCCGCCGACAAGCTTCAGGTGGTTACCAGCTTCAGCATCCTCGATGACATTACTCACCAGATTGGTGGTGATCACATCCAGATCAGCAACATGGTCGGCCCCGACGCCGACGCCCACACCTACGAGCCTACCCCGGACGATGCCAAGGCCCTGCTCAAGGCCAAGGTGATCATCAAGAACGGCCTGGGCTTCGAACCCTGGCTGGACCGCCTGGTGACCAGCACCGAAACCAAAGCCACGGTGGTGACCGCCAGCAAAGGCGTGATCTCCCACACCATGGAAGAGGATGGCGAAACCATCCCCGACCCGCACGCCTGGCACAACCTGGCCAACGCCGAAATCTACGTGAACAACATCACCAAGGCGCTGATCGCTGCCGACCCGGCCAACAAAGCCGACTACCAGCACAACAGCCAAACCTACCTGAAAGAAATCTATCGCCTGCTGGCCGAAGCCAAGACCAAGTTCGGCGCACTGCCCGCTGGTAACCGCCGCATCGTTACCTCCCACGACGCCTTCGGCTACCTGGGCCAGGCTTATGGCATCGAGTTCCTCGCGCCACAAGGCTTGTCTACCGAACGCGAGCCGTCCGCCGCCGAAGTGGCTGCGCTGATCACTCAGATCCGCAAAGACAAAGTCAAAGCCGTGTTCATGGAAAACATCAAGGATTCGCGCCTGCTCAAGCAGATCGCTGACGAAAGCGGTGCGCAGATCGGCGGCACGCTGTACTCCGACGCCCTTGCCGCAGAAGGCCCGGCCAGCACCTTTACCGGGCTGTTCGAATACAACCTCAACACGCTGTGCGCGGCTCTGGGCAAGCCATGACCCTGAGCATGCTCGATCTGGAAGGGGCTGCCGTCGGCAGCCGCTTTCCACTCGGACCCGTGCTCGATGCCCTGCCATGGAACAGCGATGGCCTGATCGCCGCCATCGCCCAGCAACACGGCAGCGGCGAGGTGTTGATGCTGGCCTGGATGAACCGCCAGGCCCTCAAGGAAACCCTGGGCACCGGGCAGGTCTGCTACTGGTCGCGCTCACGCCAGCGGTTGTGGCGCAAAGGCGAAAGCTCCGGCCACTGGCAACAGTTGGTGGAAGCACGCCTGGATTGCGACGGCGACGCGGTCCTGCTGATCGTCGACCAGCAAGGCCCGGCCTGTCACACCGGACGGCCGACCTGCTTCTACAACGCCATCGACGGCGACTACGTCCACATCATTACGGAGCCCTTAGCATGATCCGCAAAAACCCGTCCGGCGATCTGCCCGTGATTGCCGAATCGGCCTACGTCGACAAGACCGCCATCATCTGCGGCAAAGTCATCATTGGCGAAAACGTGTTCGTCGGCCCCTACGCCGTCATCCGCGCCGACGAAGTCGACGCCAGCGGCGGCATGGACCCGATCATCATCGGCGCCAACTCCAACATCCAGGACGGCGTGGTCATCCACTCCAAATCCGGCGCGGCGGTGACCATCGGAGAATTCACCTCGATTGCGCACCGCTCCATCGTCCATGGCCCCTGCACCGTCGGCGACCGCGTGTTCATCGGCTTCAACAGCGTGCTGTTCAACTGCGCCGTGGGCGATGGCTGCGTGGTGCGCCACAACTCGGTGGTCGATGGCCGCGATTTGCCAGCCGCGTTCTACGTGCCCTCCACCACCCGCATCGGACCGAACACCGACCTTTCGCAATTCCCGCCGGTGAGCGTGAGCGCCTCGGAGTTTTCCGAAGACGTGGCACGCACCAACGTTGACCTGGTGCGCGGCTACAAAGCCCTGCAAAACGAGTTCTGAACCATGAGCCGCCTGCTGATCCGCAACGCCCGCCTGGTGAACGAAGGCCAGGAATTCGACGCTGATGTGTTGGTCGCCAATGGTCGTATCGAAAAGATCGCCAGCAGCATCCAGGACTGCAACACGCCGGTCGCCATCGACGCCCAAGGCCAATGGCTGCTGCCCGGCATGATCGATGACCAAGTGCACTTTCGCGAACCTGGCGCGCCGGACAAAGGCAGCTTCTACAGCGAATCCCGCGCGGCGGTAGCCGGTGGTATCACCAGCTTCATGGACATGCCCAACACCCACCCGGCCACCCTCGACCTGGACGCCCTGGCCGACAAAAAGCGCCGCGCTGCCCTGCACTCGGTGGCCAACTATGGCTTCCACTTCGGCGTGAGCAACGACAACCTCGACACCGTCGCCGCCCTCGACCCACGTGAGGTGGCCGGGGTCAAAGTGTTCATGGGCGCTTCGACCGGCAATATGCTGGTGGACGACCCTCGGATCCTGGAGCGCCTGTTCGCCGAAGTGCCCACGATTTTGCTGGCCCACTGTGAACACACGCCAAGCATCCAGGCCAACGAACAGCGCCTGCGCGGACGCTTCGGCGAGCACATCCCCGCCGTCGCACACCCGCTGATCCGCGATGCCGAGGCGTGCTATCGCTCGTCATCCTTCGCGGTGGAATTGGCCAAGCGTCACGGCACCCGATTGCATGTGCTGCACCTGACCAGCGCCCGCGAACTGGCGCTGTTCGAAGACAAACCCTTGAGCGAAAAACGCATCACCGCCGAGGTCTGCCTGCACCACCTGCTGTTCGATGACCGCGACTATCACCGCCTCGGCCACCAGATCAAATGCAACCCGGCGATCAAGACCCGCGCCGACCGCGACGCCTTGCGCCAAGCCTTGCTGAGTGATCGTCTGGACGTGATTGGCAGTGACCATGCGCCGCATACCTGGGCGCAAAAACAGTTGGGTTATCGCGAGGCGCCGTCGGGGTTGCCCCTGGTGCAGCACGCGCTGCCGGCGTTGTTGGAGTTGGTGGCCGATGGGCTGCTGCCGCTGACCACGCTGGTCGCAAAAACCAGTCACCGCGTGGCCGACCTGTTCGCCATCCCGGATCGAGGTTATCTACGTGAGGGTTATTGGGCCGACCTGGTGCTGATCAAACCGGAGCCCGAAGGCAAGCCCGTCAGCAGCCAGCCGATCCTGGCCCGCTGCGGCTGGACGCCCTTCGCCGAGCGCAGCTTTCGCCACAGCGTCAGCACCACCCTGGTATCCGGCCACTTGGCCTGGCACAACGGCCAAGTGGTGGACAGCTGCCAGGGTTTGCCCCTGCATTTTTTGCGTTAAGCGCGAGGTTTGACCGTACCGCAATCGTTGCCCAGCCACTGGGCATGGCTGTCCAGGCTGCCCTTCTGCTGAATGCCGGTGGCATTGAAGGTGCCGTTGACGGTGGTGGTGAATTCTTTTTGGCTCTGGAAAGTGGCTACACCCGTGCCTTGGGCTTTCGGGCAACTGAAACGGAATTTCCACTGGTTGCCGGTCTTGTCCGTCACTTCCTGCTTGCAGCCCGATTGCGGGTCGGTCAGCGGGATCGAATCGGAGGCGACCTGCGCCGGGGTGAGGCACACCTGCACGCCTTTACCGGCCATGGTGATGCCCTGTTTTTCGAGCATGGCGCGTTGTTCCGGGGTCATCTGTTGCTTGAGCTGACCGAGGATCAGCGACAGGTCCGGCAAGTCCTGGTTATCGACTTTCATATTGCTGGTGGTCAATTCCCACAAGCCCGGCGCCAGCATCTGCGCCTGCGCCGCCACCGGCAGCGACACACCAATCATCATGGCCAAAGACAGCAGACGAGCATTCATCGGGTAACTCCTGGGTAATGTTGGGCGTTAGACGCCGCAAAGGTGCCAGGGTTGCACGGCAAATAAAATAGCGACATTCCTGACCAGACATGGTCTGTTAGGCACTGGATTGCCTGGAGTAACGTCGTTCATGGATTTCTTTGGCCCGCACCTGCTCGCCTACTTCATTGCCACGCTGCATTTTCTCGGGACCCTCGCCGCGATCCACGCGGTGCTGACCGTCAGAACCGCCCAAGGCTCGATCGCCTGGGCCTTGTCGCTGATGTTCATGCCCTACCTCACGCTGATCCCGTACCTGATCTTCGGCCGCAGCACGTTCGACGCGTACATCCAGGCCCGTCGCCAGGCCAACCAGGAAATGCACACCGCCATCACCGAGCTGAACTGGCGCCCGTGGGTCGAAGAAGCCCTGGCCGCGCGCAACTCCAGCGCCTACGCCTCGCTGCGCGCCATGCCCAAGCTGGGCCGCATGCCGTGCCTGGCCAACAATGAAGTGCGTTTACTGATCAATGGCGACGCCACCTTCAGCGCAATCTTCGCGGCGATCCGCAATGCCAGGACGGCGGTGTTGTTCCAGTTCTTCATCATTCATGACGACGAACTCGGCCGCCAACTGCACGCCCTGTTGAAGGAAAAGGCCGCAGAAGGCGTCGCCCTCTACGTGCTGTATGACCGCATCGGCAGCCACGCCCTGCCCCATCGTTATGTGCAATCGCTGCGCGACGCCGGGGTGAACGTCAAAGCCTTCGCCACCCGCAGCGGCTGGCTCAATCGCTTTCAGGTCAACTTTCGCAACCATCGCAAGATCGTGGTGGTGGACGGCATCACCGGGTTTGTCGGCGGGCATAACGTCGGCGATGAATACCTGGGCAAGAAACCGCCGCTGGCGCCGTGGCGCGATACCCATGTGCAGGTGACCGGCCCGGTGGTGGCATGCTTGCAAGAGTCGTTTGCCGAGGACTGGTTCTGGGCCGCGCGCGAACTGCCGCCACTGATCTTGCCGGACGCCTACCCCGAGGACGGCGTGCTCTGCCAATTGCTCGCCAGCGGTCCGGCCGATCCCTATGAGACTTGCTCGCTGTTCTTTGTCGAGGCAATCCATGCAGCCACCGAGCGCGTGTGGATCACCAGCCCCTACTTCGTCCCCGACGAAGCCGTGTTCTCCGCCCTGCGCCTGGCCGTGCTGCGCGGTGTCGACGTGCGCCTGCTGCTGCCCTCGCGGCCCGATCACCGCATCGTCTACGCCGCGTCCAGCCTGTACGCGATCGAGGCCGTGCGCGCCGGCGTGCGCGTGTTCCGCTACACGCCGGGCTTCCTGCATCAGAAGGTGGTGTTGGTGGACAACGAAATCAGCGCCATCGGCAGTGCGAACATGGACAACCGTTCGTTCCGGCTGAATTTCGAAGTGATGTTGCTGACGGTCGACGAGGCCTTCGCCAAGGAAGTCGAGCACATGCTGCTGGACGACTTTGCCCTGGCCCATGAAGTCAGCCAGGAAGAAAGCCGCGAAACCCGCCGCCTTCAGCAACTGGGCATGCGGGTTGCGCGGCTTATTTCACCGATTTTATAGGTTAGGGCGGCAATTTTCCGGGGAAAAGGCTCGACTAGACGAATGGAATTTCTGCCTATTCTCCCTGCTCTAGGCTTACTCCTGTCACTTCCGACAGGACCGTCTTGGTGAAATCATGAAAACTGCAACCAGCAAAACAGCGCCATCGATAGTGGTGGAAATCGGCAGCCCTACCTATATCCTTCACTTGCGCTACAAAGTGCTATACCCGGACAAGCCATTCGATTTAGCCGCGGTTTATCTCTACGACAACGGCATTTACCTGATCCTCTCACCCGGCGAACATCATTGGGGAGTATTCGTGGTGGTCGGTGACTTGGACGATCCCACTTGGGGCATCTCGTTTATTTCCCTGCCATCTACAGACTGGGGCATAAACCTCGCTCGCCATGACCTGACCTTCAACCAAGCCACCAACGAATTCACCCAACAGCTCTACATACAAAACGATCAAAGCGCACCGAAGCAGTACGGTGTTTTCAATCGCTCTAAAAACACCGTCGCGGACCCAACGACGTTGACTTGGGATATCATCCCTCAACCTCGATAGAGGTCATCACGAGTCCACGGCAGTTCATGGCTGCCATCTGCATGGGGCTTGGTTGCAAGAATTTGATGCAGATTTATCCAGCCCCGCGCAAACGCGTACGCACAACCGGCCAGGTACAGCCGCCAGATACGCAACGCTTGCTCCGGTACCATCTTGGCCGCTGCTTCCAGGTTGTCTTCCAGGCGCTCGCTCCAATGGTCCAGGGTGCGCGCGTAGTGCAGACGCAGGCTTTCGACGTCGACCACTTCCAGCCCGACTTCGCTGATCTCGGCCGTCATCATCGCCAAGTGCGGCAGTTCGCCGTTGGGGAACACATAACGCTCGATAAACTCACCCGCGCCGCGCCCCACAGGGCGACCATCGGTGTGCTTGGCGGTAATACCGTGGTTCATCACCAGGCCGCCTTCGCGCACCGCGCCGAACAGGGTCTTGCAGTATTCCGCCAGGTTGGCGTGGCCGACGTGTTCGAACATGCCCACGCTGACCACTTTGTCGAAACGACCGTCTTGCGGCAGGTCGCGGTAGTCAAGCAGTTGCAGGTCCACCTGGTCTTCCAGGCCTTCGGCTTTCACCCGTTCCCGCGCCAGCGCCAACTGCTCCTTGCTCAGGGTGATGCCAAACACTTTGACCCCGAACTCCCGCGCGGCAAACCGCGCCAGCCCACCCCAACCACAGCCGACATCCAGCAGATACTCGCCCGGCTGCAGCCGCAACTTACGGCACAGGTGGCGGAATTTGTCTTGTTGGGCTTGGTCGATGGATTCGCTGCCGGTTTCGAAATACCCGCAGGAGTACGCCATGTCCTGGTCCAGCCACAGCTGGTAGAACTCGTTGGACAGGTCGTAATGGTAGGAAATGGCCGCTGCGTCAGTGGCCTTGTCGTGGATCGAGCGCACCGGACGACTCCCCTCGTCGTCTTCGATCAGGGCGTGACTCAATTCGTCACACACCCGGATGACCTCGGCGATGGAGCCTTCCAGCTCCAATTTGCCCTCGACGAAGGCTTCGCCCAGTGAATCGAGCGTTGGATGAGTCAGCTTGGTCACGACCGTGGGGTCCTTCACCACGATGGTCACACTGGGCTCGGGGCCCAAGTTGAATTCATGGCCGTCCCAGAGTCGAAGACGCAGCGGTAGCTGAAGATTCTGTAAGGCCGGTGGAAGTTGCGCGAGCATGAGTAGTCCCCCCTTGTTTCAGACGTCTGCTGAGAGGTTAGACCATCCGAAGACAAAGTAGGAGGCTATCGATTTGATAGCGCTCCTCTATGGGGCCCGGCGCTCGAGCAACCCGTCCTGGACCCACTGCTTCAGCCACGTAACGGCCTGCAATGGCGCACCCTCTGCATGAGTGACTGCCAACTCGGCGCACAGTTCGGCAAAGCTCCAACCGGTGGTCGCCATCCCAGTCAGGGCAGAGGCCTCGGCGGGTTCCAGGCTGCGGTAATGGCAGACATTCTGATGGCGCCACACCAGGCACGTCTGCGCCGGGGCGAGTGCGTGACTGTCGGGGAAGTCGGATTCGTCCTTGCTGGCGCGCCAGATCGCTACACTGTTGAACTGGCACAGCAGCGCTTGCACCGTCGGCGCCAGGGAAACCTGCAACACCGGCCACGCCTCTGGCGGCAACGACGCCATGTCGCCCAGCGTCAGCGGTTCGCCCTGCGGCGCATCAAATGCCAGGGTGAATGCCCACTCCAATCGCGCCAGCTCCGCCAATGGCGCACTCTGCTCCGCCACCAGATGCTCAAGGATAAAAACCGGGAAACGTTCGCCCAGCCAGCGCAGGCTGTAATGGGCCGAGGGGTAGCGCCGCAGGTAGGCTTCGGTCAACGCGGCAAACTCGTCATCGCCCAGCCAATAAAGGAGGGCGCTGAAGTCATGCCGTAACACTTCCTGCAACCGAGAGAGATAGGCGTTGTGGTAAATCGCCAGGCCCGTGTCCACATCCAGCGTCGGCCCGCCCAGCAACGTGGCGGCGAAACCACTGTTGGCCACTGGCGTTTCGGATAACAGGTGCTGCTCGAAGGCCAGTTGCCAATCCGTCAGGCGCATAGCTGTCTCCTGGCCAGGGCGGTCGCGCCCAGTTCACGGGCCTTGCTCAGTTCGGTGAGCAGTTCTTCAAAGGGTGGGAAATGGTCGTCCCGCTCCAGTAGCGTCGACACGGGCCCCAGATGCTCAAGCGTCTGTTGATAAAGCGCCCACACCGGATCACACACCGGATGGTCATGGGTGTCGACCACGTAGTCGCCGTAGTCCATATGCCCCGCCAGATGCAGCTGGCGGATGCTTTCCGGCGGCAAGTTACGAATAAACGTCCAGGCGTCAAAGCCATGATTGCGCGAGCTGACGTACACGTTGTTGACGTCGAGCAACAGCTGGCAGCCCGACAGGTGGGCCAGGGCATTGAGAAATTCCCACTCGGTGAATTCGTCCGCCTTCGAGCGCACATAACTGGAGACGTTTTCCAGCACCAACGGGCGTTGCAGCACGTCCTGCACTTGGCGCACACGGGCGGCCACGTGGTAGAGGCTTTCTTCGGTGTAAGGCAGCGGCAGCAGGTCATGCAACTGGTGGGCGCTGCCGCGGCTCCAGCATAGGTGATCGGAAACCCACGCCGGCTGGATGCGCTCGGCGAGCTGTTTGATCTGCTTCAGGTAATCGGTATCAAGGGCATGGGGCCCGCCGATGGACAAGGACACCCCGTGCATCACCAGGGGATAACGCTCGGCTATCGCATCCAGGTAATACAAGGCTTTACCGCCCTGGACCAGGTAATTCTCGGAGATCACTTCAAACCAATCCACCGCCGGTGATTGTTCAAGGATCTGTTGGTAGTACTCACTGCGTAAACCCAGGCCGTAACCAAGGCTCGGAAGAGAGGAAGGCATAAGACACTCCTGGGAAAGTGTCCGCAGCGGTGGGGGCGACCGCTGCGGGTGCACTTGGCGGTCGGTTATTCGCCGACTTTGCCGCCAGCCTTGGTGCACGCATCGGCACTGGCCACTGCCTTGAAGCCCTGGCCTTTGCAAGAACCCTGGCCTTTGCAGGCGTGGTCCTTGGTTTTGCAGTCGTTCTGGCCTTTGCACGCATTGATGCCATAGCAGTGAACAGCGGTGTCAGCGGCTTGAGCCTGAGTGACAACACCGGCAAACATAGTGGCAGCGGCCATTGCGAGAGCGGCACCAGCAGCAGCGGATTTGATGTTCATTGTTGTATTCCTCATGATCGTAGGGGTGTCGGTCTGAACGGATTGTTCAGTCTCGACACACCACTAGAGTGAGGCCCCTCAGCCGCGTTACAGCCGTGTGCAAATATTTCTGAAAATTATTCTTCGAGCTTTAAAAGGGGCTCCTGGAAGCGTAGCAAACGCCCGGCGTTCCCCAGTACCAACAAGGTGCTGAGGTTATGCAACACCGCTGCAATCATGGCGCCCGCTGCACCCAACCAGCCAAACGCGGCAAACACGACGATGGCCAAGGTCCAACCCAGGCCGATGATCACGTTGACCTGCAAGGTCTGCCGGCACTGGCGGCTCAAGCGCACACAGGTGCCCAGGCGCCGCAGGTCGCTGCCGATCAGCACCACGTCCGCCGACGCCAGGGCAATATCCGCCCCGCCCGCGCCCATGGCCACACCGACCACACCGGCCTTGAGCGCCAGGGAATCGTTGATGCCATCCCCCACCACCATCGGGCGAAAGCCGCTGCCGATTTCACCCAACACGCGGTTGAGCTTGTCTTCCGGCAAGGCCTGCGCTTCGACATCGCTGATGCCCACCTCCAGCGCCAGGCTGTTGGCCACGCTTTGGCGATCGCCGGTAAGCAGCAGTTGGCGACCCAGGCCCAGATCACGCAGTTCTTGCAGCGCCTGGCGAGCCTCCGGCTTGACGCTGTCGGCCAGTAGCAGCCAGGCGAGGAACTGCCCATTCAGCGCCAGCCCGGCGATGGGGCCATCGTGGTTCGGCACGACGGTGGTGACGATACCCAGTTGCTCGAACAATTCCGGCCGACCCAAGGCCGCTTCACCCTGATCGGTCTGCGCCACGACGCCCAGCCCCTGACGCTCACGGATATCCGTCAACGCCAGCAGTTGTTCCTGCGTTGCCAACCCCGCCAACGCCCGGCTGACCGGATGGCTGCTCGCAGAGCCCAGGCTGGCCGCCAGATTCAGCAGCACCTGGCGATCCGGCGCGGTGGTTTCGATGGATTGCAGGCGCAGGGTGCCGAATGTCAGCGTCCCGGTCTTGTCGACCACCAACGAGGTCAGGTCCGCCAGCTCTTCCAGAAACGCCGAGCTGCGAATCAAAATCCCATGCCGCGCCGCGACTGCTATCCCGGCAATCGCCGTGGCCGGCGCCGACAGCACCAACGCACACGGGCACGCCGCCACCAGCACCGCGAGCATCGCCTGGGCGTCGTTGGTCACAAACCAGGTCACCGCCGCCAGCAACAACACCAGCACCATATAGCTGCCGGCATAACGTTCCAGCAGGCGTGTGATCGGCGGCTTGGAGCGCTCGGCGTTCTGCATCAGCGCGATGACTTTGCCCAAGGTGGATTCATTGCCCGTGCGCGTCACTTGCAGGCGCAGCAAGCCATCCAGGTTGATCGCCCCGCCAAACACCTGCACACCCACACTGGCTTCCAACGGCACCGACTCACCGGTAATCGGCGCGGTGTCCAGGCTCGCCTGGCCCGACAGCACCACGCCATCGGCCGGCACCCGGTCACCGGCGCGCACCTCGACCACATCGCCGGTGTTCAGCGTGCCGTTATCCACTTCGACAATGCTGCCGTCGGCCTGCACCAAGCGCGCGTGGCTGCGCGTCAGCTTGCCCAAGGCATGGATCGCTTCCTGGGAGCCGATCACGCTGCGCTCTTCCAGCACATGGCCGAAGATCATGATGATCGGCAGCAACGCCGCCGTCAGCAGATCCCCTGTGGCCCAGGCACCGAGCATGGCCAGGGCGATCAGTTGATCGGTGATGCCATGCAAACTCGGAAACCGCAGGCTGTACCAGGCCGAACGCATCACCGGCACGGCCACCAGCAAGGACGCGACGCCCAGCAGCAACTGGCTTACGCCGGTCTGGTCGGGCGCGAGCCAACGCCATACCAGGCCCAGCACCAGCAACCCCAAGGCCAGCATGGCCAGGGTCAATTGCCGGGCAGCGCTGCGCTGTTCGGCGGAGGTCAGCATAGGTGCGCTCATTGTTCGGCTCCCTGGATGATCAAGCGGGAGTCGTCTTTCGGATCGACCGTGGTCACAGAGCCGGCTTGGCCGAGAATTTTCGGCACGCGCTCGCGGTACAGGCGCAACAGCAAGCCCGGGTCTTTCACTTGGGCCAGGCTGGCGACGGTCGCGGTTTGCGCCTGGGCATTGGCCAGGCGTTCGCTGGCCTGGGCGTGGGCGACTTGCACCAGGCGGTCGGCCTGCTGGGTGGCGGTCTGGGTGAGTTTTTCCGCGTCGGTGCGCGCGTTGGCCACGGCCTTGTCGGCTTGCTGGCTGGCGGTCAGCACGGCGTTGAACGCATTGACTGCCGGGCCCGGCAGGCTCGATTGCACATCGACACGGGTGACTTCGATGCCCAATCCCAACCCCGTAGAAGCCAATTCCGTGAGACGTTTATTGATGCCTTGCACCAAGTCGCCACGTAACCGCTCACGGCGCTCGGCGGCGCCGTTGTCGGTGCCGATCAGTTCAGGTCGCGCCACCAGAATCGTGTCCAGGTCCCGCGCCGCGGTGAGGGCCACGGCGCTGCGCGTCACCAGTCGATCCAGTGCCGGCAGCACATGATCGCCTTGCAACACAAAGGCATAGGGTTCGGTGACTTTGTAGAACACCCGCACATCCAGTTGCACCACGCCGGCATCGCCAGTCAGCAGGTAACCGGAACCCGCCAGCGCATCACTCAAGGGCGTGGCGAAGCTGGCCACGCGGTCGGCCTGAACCGCCGCGTCGGAGCGCAGCAGGTTCTCCACCCGGCGTTCGATCACCCGATCAGCTGCCGGTAGCAACACCACCTGCTCGAACGGCTGCGGCCACGCCAGCAACAGCCCGGCATTCTGAATACGGTCGAGGGCGCCAAAATGCAGGACCACCGCCCGGTTCTGCGGGTCGATCTGGCGCACATTGGAAAACGCCCAGGCCAACGCCGCCAATACCGTCACCGCGTACAACGCCAGGAAGGTCAGGCGCCCGGCCTGTATCCAGGGGCTGTCCGGGCTGTCATGCATCGTCATGGCTGGACGTCCTTCGGCCCGTCCACCAAGGCGCGAAACGGTGCCGCGTCGGTGCGCAGGATGATCTTGGTACCTGGCGTGACCACAGTGCCCAAGGTATCCAGAGAGCGCAGCAGGTTGTACAGCTGTGGATTACCCGCATAGGCACGGCCATAGATCTGCGCCGCTTCGACCCGCGACTGGGCCTCGATATCGGCAGCCTTCACCGTGGCATCGGCCTGCACGATGCGCGCATCACGCTCGGCGGCTGAACGGATCTGCGCGGCTTCGCGCTTGCCCACGGCGGTGCGTTCGGTGGCGATGGTTTCACGCTCGGCGCGCATGCGGTCGACGGTGGCGGTGAGGGTGACCGACGGCAAGGTCAGCCGTTCGATGCCGACCTGGGCCACACGCACGCCGTAGGTGGTGAGCAATTGTTGATCAATCTGCTGGCGCAACTGCGCTTCGAAATCAGCGATGCGCACCTGGCTGGCATCGGTGTTGATCAGGCTGGACAGGTCGAAGCTGGCGGCCGTGGTTTCCAGCGCCGAACCCACGAAGGTACGAATCTGCCGCGCCGCTTCATCCGGCTGGTTCTGCACAGCGCGCATGAAACGCTGCACGTTGTCTGCGTCGCCCTGCACCTGCCAGGCCACATAGGCCTGCACGATAATCCGCAGGCCATCGCGGGTGCCCACATCCTGCAAACCACTGGAGGTGGTGCGCAGGCGCAAATCCACCGGGATCGCCGCTTCGAACGGCGCCGGCCAACGCCAGCCCAAGCCCGGTTCCAACAACACCCGCGACGGGTTACCGAAACGGGTAATCACCGTGGCCTCGCCGGAACGCACCTGCACCAGGCTGGCGGCAGCGACCGCAAACAGCACCAGCAACAGCGCCCAGGCCATACGCCGCCAGGGGAACGGGCCGGACGCTTGTTCGTCACCGTGATGATGGTGGTGGTGATGGCCGTGATGATGACCGTGATCGTGAGAATGAGCGCTCAACAGACAGACTCCTTATTGAACGGCTTTACGCGGCACAGAAGGATCGGCCGGCAAGGTAAAAGAACGCAGATCGATCGTCGGCGCGCCGTCGGCACCCAGGCGATGATCCAGAATCAGCAGCTTGGCGTGGGCCAGGCCCTGGCTGAGTTGGCCGAGGTACTGTTCCAAAACGAACGCCTGGCCGGCCGTGGCATAGGCCTTTTGTTCGGCGGCAAAACGCAGGTTGGCCGCCTGGGCGCCCGCGTTCACTTCACGGGCAGTGGCTGTGGCCTGATCGCGGGCGGTGCTGGCTTGCAGCAACGCCTGGTTGGTTTGCTCACTGGCCGCACCGCGTTCGCGAGAAATCAGAGCCTGGGCACCGATCTGCGCAGCCTGCACACCGTGGTAAGCGTTGGCGGCGCCGGCCGGTGGATGGATCGCCTCCACCACCGTGGCGAGAATTTCTACGCCGCTGTCGAGTGTTTGCAGGTCGGCCTGCACGGCGCGGCCGATTTCGTCGGCCAGGCTCGTGCGTTGTTCACCGAGCAATTCGTCGAGGGTACGCGAGGCAAAATCATGCACAAGGATGCGGCTGGCGGTGCTGCGGATCAGGGTCGGCACGTCCGCGCTGTTATAGGTGGCGGCGAGCGCGGCCTGGTCGGTGAGGCCGATGCGGTAGACGAACCGCACATCCATATTGACGATCTGGAAGCTCTGTTTGTCGCCGCTGCTGCTGGCGATCACCTGGGACTTGTCATTCACATGGCTGGCGTCCCACAAGCGGTTGGCAATCAGCGGCGCCGGGCCTTCGGCAGGCGCCAGCTCCGGTGTGGCGGCTTCGCTGACGCTGGTGGCCAGCTCATGCACTACGCCGTTTTCCACACTGATCACGCGGCCCAGTGGCCACGGCAATCCCGCATGCAAGCCAGGGCCGAAGACCTGCACCGGCTTACCGAAACGTTCATAGATCCCACGGCCTTGCAGGGGCACTTCGTGCACGCCAGTAAGCGCCCAGCCTACCGCCAGCACCACCAGCAACACCGGCAGGAACGCCCGACGCATGTAGGTAAATGCCCAGATCTGGCGCAGGTCGATGCCAAAGCGGTTGTGCAATTCATGTTGCAGCGCGAGTAAGGGCTGCGGCGGCCAGCGTAACAATCCGGCGATAAAGCTTTGCGCCATCAAACGCGGTTCCACGTGGGGCTGACGTGGGCTGAACAGCGACAACACAGCTCTTAATAGAAACTCCAGCGAGACGAGCGCCGGCAGCACGCCGATCAATACGGCCAACCTCAGCGGCCAGACGGCGTTGGCCCCGGCAAACAGCAGGCACACCGCACTGACCACCAGGCAAATAATCGCAACCCGGCTCAACTGCCCCAGTTGCGAGGCTTCCGGCCATTGCGCTGTGGTCTCCTGGGCAAGGCGGCGTTCAAACACCAGCACACCAAACGCCAACCCCAACGCCAGCGCGGCGCCGATGCTTGCCGATTGACCGACCGCTGCGGCGGGCAGCGCCAGGTTCCAGAACTCGACAATGCTGACCAGTGCCAGCAACGACCAGCCGCCGAGCCACAACACTGGCGCACCGATCTGCTTGCCAAAGCGCTCCAGGAGGCGCGCGTAGCGGCTTGCGTCTTCAACCGGCACATCAACCGATGGTTCTTCCAACGCCTGCGCACGCCAATCCGCCACCCACCACGCCGATTGCAAGCCGGCCACCAACAACAACAACGCCGACGCACAGTTGATCAACACCACCGGCCAGATCGACAGCGGCGCAAACAACGCGACAAACAGCGCCAGCACCCAGCCGGCAACGGCCAACACCGTCAGGCTGATACCGGCCTGGCGCAATCGGCGGGCATGGAACAGCCCCTGTTGAAAACGCGGAAGGCCTTCCACCGAAGCGCCGTCAGCTTCCAGATCCACTTGCATCCACTTATGTCCACATGCACACAATTCGTTACGATATAACACGGAGCGTGAAATTTTTGTTCGAATACAACGCAAATCCCCTGTGGGAGCGGGCTTGCTCGCGAATGCAGAGTGTCAGTCATTTGATAGTTGGCTGATCCAACGCTTTCGCGAGCAAGCCCGCTCCCACATTTGTTCTTCAGCGCGTTCGATATCGTGACTAACCCCCCAGAAACACGCGCCATCACTGGTGCAGGCCACGATGAATCGGGCACACTCCAGAACAGTTTTTCGCGGGTCCACGGACAAGGAAGCGTCACTCCCCATGATTTCGATCTATCAGCTCAAGCCGCGTTTTCAAAACTTGCTGCGCCCGCTTGTGCAGCGCCTCTATGACAATGGCACCACCGCCAACCAAATCACCGTGCTGGCCGGCGTGATTTCCTTGCTGGTCGGCCTGTTGATTGCCAGCTTCGCCCAACACCTGTGGCTGTTTGCGCTGATCCCGCTGTGGATGATCCTGCGCATGGCCCTCAACGCCATCGACGGCATGCTTGCCCGTGAATTCGGCCAGCAGTCACGCCTGGGCGCCTACCTGAATGAACTGTGCGATGTAATCGCCGACAGTGCGCTGATCCTGCCGTTTGCGCTGATCCAAGGCGTGAGCCTGGCGCCGGTGCTGCTGGTGGCGTTGCTGGCGGTGTTCAGCGAATACGCCGGCGTGCTGGGGCCGATGGTGGGCGCATCGCGGCGCTATGACGGGCCGATGGGCAAAAGCGATCGCGCGTTTGTACTCGGGGTACTGGCCACCGGCGTCGCTCTGGGCTGGCTGGGCGCGGGTTGGGTCGACGCGGTGATGTGGCTGGTGGCCGCCCTGCTCGCCTACACCTTGGTCAACCGCGTGCGTCAGGGCCTCAAAGAACAACAAGAAACCTCACCGATTGCATAAGGATTTTTGCGATGCGCGAACAGCAACAGCACACCTTCAGTACCCACGACGGCGTCGAGCTTTTCTACCGGCACTGGCCGGCCACGCAAACGACCGGGCCGCGCAAGGCAATCGTGTTGTTCCATCGCGGCCATGAGCATTCGGGGCGTATCGCCCACCTGGTGGATGAGCTGAACCTGCCGCAGTTTGATTTCTTCGCCTGGGACGCCCGTGGCCACGGCCAATCCCCCGGCGAGCGCGGTGACAGTCCCAGCTTCGCCACCAGCGCCCGTGATGTGCAGACCTTCTGCGACCACATCGGCGCCACCTATGGCATCGAGGAAGACAACTTCGCCGTCATTGCGCAAAGCGTCGGCGCGGTGATTGCTGCGACGTGGGTGCATGACTACGCGCCGAAGATTCGCGCGCTGGTGCTCGCCTCCCCGGCGTTCAAGGTCAAGCTCTACGTGCCATTCGCGCGACCGGGCCTGGCGTTGATGCGCAAGTTGCGTGGCAACTTTTTCGTCAACAGTTACGTCAAGGCCAAGTTCCTCAGCCATGACCCGGAGCGCGTCGCCTCCTACGACAGCGATCCGCTGATCACCAAGGCCATTTCGGTGAATGTGCTGCTCGGCCTGTACGAAGCGGCCGACCGGGTTGTCGCCGATGCCCAGGCGATCCAGGTGCCGACCCAATTGCTGGTCTCGGGTTCCGACTTCGTGGTGCACCGCAAACCCCAACAGCAATTTTTCGACCGCCTCGGCAGCCTGAAAAAAGAGCTGCACATTCTCCCCGGTTTCTTCCACGACACCCTGGGCGAACGTGACCGCGCCTCCGCTGTAAGCAGCGCCCGGCGTTTCATCCTGCAGAACTTCGAACACCCGCTGGACCGCGCCTCGCTGCTGGATGCCGACAAGCTGGGCGCTACTTGCGCCGAGTCCGAAGCCCTCGCTGCGCCGCTACCGCGCAACTCTTTGCGCGACCTGTACTGGCGCATGACCCGCGCCAGCATGGGCCTGGGCAAGAACCTGTCGGACGGCGTGAAGCTGGGCTTCGACACCGGTTTCGACTCCGGTAGCACCCTCGATTACGTGTACCGCAACACGCCCACCGGCAAGGGCGGGCTGGGACGGATGATCGACACCAACTACCTCAACTCCATCGGCTGGCGCGGCATTCGCCAGCGCAAGCTGAATGTGGAGGAACTCCTGCGCCTGGCGATGGCCAAGTTGCGTGGAGAAGATCGCGAAGTGCGTATCGTGGATATCGCCGCCGGTCATGGCCGCTACATCCTCGAAGCCTTGCAGGGCGTGTCGCCGCTGCCGGAATCGATCCTGCTGCGCGACTATAGCGACATCAACGTGCGCGACGGGGGTGCGCTGATTCGCGAGAAAGGCCTGGGGGACATTGCGCAGTTCGTCAAAGGTGATGCATTCGACCGTCTGGATCTGGCCGCGCTGGAACCCAAGCCAACGCTGGCGGTGGTGTCCGGGCTGTATGAGCTGTTTGCCGATAACGGCATGGTCGGCGGCTCGCTGGCGGGCCTCGCTGAGGCCGTAGAGCCCGGCGGCTATCTGGTCTACACCGGCCAGCCATGGCACCCGCAACTGGAGCTGATCGCCCGTGCGCTGACCAGTCACCGCCAGGGCCAGGCCTGGGTGATGCGCCGCCGCAGCCAGGCGGAAATGGACCAACTGGTAGAAGCCGCCGGTTTCCGCAAGATCACCCAGCGAGTGGATGAGTGGGGCATTTTCACCGTGTCCCTGGCACAGAAGATCTGAGCATGCGCGAACCCGGCTTATTGAAACCCGCAGTCCTGTGGCTGCTGCTGTTGGCGCCGCTGTTTTTCAGCACCTACGGCTTTGCCACCTGGGTCACCAGCCAGCGCAGCGACGTCGGCACGCTGGTGTTCAGCTGGGAAACCCATATGCCGTTCTGGGCCTGGACCATCGTGCCCTACTGGTCCATCGACCTGCTCTACGGGTTTTCCCTGCTGCTGCCCAACACCCGGCATGAACTGAAGCAACATGCGCTGCGTTTGCTGAGTGCCCAGGTGATCGCCGTGAGCTGCTTCCTGATCTGGCCGCTGCGCTTCACCTTCGAACGGCCGGAGTTGGACGGCGTATTTGGCTGGCTGTTTGCGGTGCTGGCGGGGTTCGACAAGCCGTTCAACCAGGCGCCGTCCCTGCATATCGCGTTGCTGGTGATCCTGTGGGTCATGTACCAACGCCATACCCAGGGATTCTGGCGCTGGCTGGTGCATGGCTGGTTCGCGCTGATCGGCATTTCGGTACTGACCACTTATCAACATCACTTTATCGACTTACCCACAGGCGCCCTCGCCGGGTGGCTGTGTGTGTGGTTGTGGCCGGTGGAACATCCGAGCCCGTTGTTGAATGCACGGCTGACGCGGGATCCCAAGCGCTGGCGGTTGGGGGTGCGGTATGGCCTTGGCGCGTTGCTGTTGGCGATTCTTGCGTTTGTACTGGGCGGTGGCGGGTTGTGGATACTTTGGCCAGCGGTTTCCCTCGCCTTGATCAAGGCCAATTACTTCGTGCTCGGCGCTGCGGGCTTCCAGAAACGCGCGGACGGCCAACTGACACCCGCCGCGCGTTGGCTGTATGCCCCTTATCTTGCCGCCGCATGGATCAACTCACGCCTGTGGACACGCAAGCATCCACAACCTGACCTGATTGTGGATAACGTGTGGCTCGGGCGTATTCCTACAACAAGTGAGCAAGAACCCTTCAAGGCCATCGTCGATCTCTGTGCCGAATTGCCGATTAATCCACAGGGCCGCGCTTACCACGCCATTCCCGTGCTGGACCTGATTGCCCCGAGTCCCGCCGAATGCCTGCAAGCCGCGCAAGCCATCGAACGCTTGCGCACTAGCGGCCCTTTGCTGGTCTGCTGCGCCCTCGGCTATTCGCGCAGCGCCACCGCCGTCGCGGCCTGGCTACTGCACACCGGGCGCGCCGCGACGATAGAGGATGCGCTGACTATCATTCGTACAGCGCGGGCCGATGTGGTCCTGCACCCCGCACACCGTGAAGCTTTGGAGGGTTTACCCCATGCCCGCTGATATGGAACTGCAGGTTGTCGCCAGCTTGTTGCGTCGTGGTCGCTCGCTGGATCAGTTATCCACAGGGCTGACCCTGGTTGGCGTACTGTTCGGCCTGGCTCAACTGCTGATGGCGAGTATTGCGCCGATCTGCCTGCTGCTAAGCCTGTGGATGATCATCCTCGGGCTGCTGCAAAAGTACTGGGCGCTGCGCGTGGCCTTCGACGCCGACCTGTTCGCGCTGCTGGCCCGGGACATCGACCGCACCCCGGACCTCGACCAGGCTTTGCAAACCCTTGGCCTGCAATCGGCCAAGCGCATTGGCCGGCCCTGGACCGAGCGCCGTCGTGGCGCGCTCAAACTGTTGCGCAAACAAGCCTGGCTGCTGGGCGCGCAAGCGCTGCTGACCCTGGGCGTGATCCTCGCCAGCCCTTGGCTGCCTTTCGCCGGATAAGGAATCCCCATGTTCGAACCCGTGATCGCCACGCTGATTACCTCCATGGCCCGCACCGTCACCGGCGCCCGCAGCCTGTGGCTGGGGTGCGCGCCGGTGCCGGTGCAACGCATCTACTTCGCCAACCACAGCAGCCACGGAGACTTCGTGTTGCTGTGGGCCTCGCTGCCACAGAACCTGCGCAAATTCACGCGCCCGGTGGCCGGCAGCGATTACTGGAATACCAGCGCCCTGCGTCGCTACATCATCAACCGCGTGTTCAACGGCGTGCTGATCGACCGCGAACGCAAGGACCCTGTGGATAACCCTTTGCAACCCATGCTCAACGCTCTGGAAAGCGGCGATTCGCTGATCATCTTCCCCGAAGGCACACGCAACCTTGAAGACGGCCTGTTGCCGTTCAAAAGTGGCTTGTATCACCTGGCGAAAAGTTACCCACAGGCCGAATTGGTCCCGGTGTGGATCGCCAATCTCAACCGGGTCATGCCCAAGGGCCGCGTCCTGCCGCTGCCCCTGCTGTGCACCACCAGCTTCGGCGCGCCGCTGCAACTGGAAGAAGGCGAAGACAAAACTGCCTTTCTCACCCGCGCCCGCGACGCCCTGCTCGCCCTTGCCCCGGAGCCTGTCTGACATGGATAGCCAAACCCTGATGTTGTTCGGCGGCATCGGCGCCATCCTGGTGCTCGCCTCGCTGATCGGCCTGATCCTCAAGCTGCGCACCCGTGGCAGCCCCAATGCCGTCATCGACAACCTCAATGCGCGCATCAACGCCTGGTGGGTCATGGTGGTGGTCATCGGCATCGCCTTCTGGCTCGGCACCGGTGCGGTGATCCTGCTGTTCTACGCGGTGTCGTTCTACGCCCTGCGCGAATTCCTCACCCTCACACCCACCCGCCGCAGCGACTACCCGGCGCTGGTGGCCGCGTTCTACCTGGCGCTGCCGCTGCAATACCTGCTGATTTACTCGGACTGGTACGGGCTGTTCTCGATCTTCATCCCGGTGTACGTATTCCTGCTGCTGCCGATCCTTGCCTCCCTGGGTGGCGACAGCACGCACTTCCTGGAACGCGCGTCGAAAGTGCAGTGGGGCCTGATGATCGCAGTGTTCTGCGTATCCTTCGTGCCCGCCCTGCTCACCCTCGACATCCCCGGCTACGAAGGCCGCAACCTGCTGCTGATTGCCTACCTGGTGATCGTGGTGCAACTGTCGGACGTCTTGCAGTACGTGTGTGGGAAATTGTTCGGCAAGCACAAGATCGCGCCGAACCTGTCACCGTCGAAAACCGTGGAAGGCTTTGTCGGCGGCATCCTGCTCTCATCCCTGATCGGCGCGGCGCTGTGGTGGACCACGCCGTTCAACCCGTGGCAGTCGTTCTTGATTGCACTGCTGATCAACCTGCTCGGGTTTGCCGGCGGCATCGTCATGTCGGCGATCAAACGCGATCGCGGCGTGAAGGATTGGGGCCATATGATCGAAGGGCACGGCGGGATGCTGGATCGGTTGGATTCGGTGTGCTTTGCGGCGCCGATTTTCTTTCATCTTGTGCGGTATTGGTGGACCTGAACAAGCCGGCTCCTACAGTCATTAACCCGGCAAATGCCCCAGCGGCAACGCCCCTGGGGTTTTCACGGTCTGGATCGCGAAGTTGCTGCGGATATCCCTCACCCCCGGCAGCTTCAGCAAACTACCCGTGACGAACCGCTCATAGCCGCGCAAATCCGGCACCACCACCTGCAACAGAAAGTCAGACTCCCCCGACACCAGGAACGCCGAGATCACCTCTGGCAGCGCCGTCACTGCCTCGCGAAAGGCGTTGGCCTCGGTGTCGTTATGCCGCTCCACTTTCACGCCCACGAACACCATCATCCCCAGGCCCACTTCATCGCGATCCAGCGTGGCCTGGTAGCCGCGAATCACGCCGGCTTCTTCCAGCAGGCGCACGCGCCGCAGGCAGGGTGAGGCAGACAGCCCAATTTCGTCCGCCAGCTGCACATTGCTCAGGCGGCCGTCGCGTTGCAGGGCTTCGAGAATCTTGCGGTCAAAAGCATCGAGTTTCAGATTTGGCATAAGTGGATGGCTTATAGAGCAATAAGTGGCAGATAGTGCCAAGACTAGACGCTTTTCTGGCTGACTACGCAAGCACCTGCCCCGCCCTTCGGCCCTAGAATTGGCCGACACACAAGGGGGTGGAACATGGCGGAACTCTGGTTGTTTCTGGTGGCTCTTTCGGTGGCGTATCTGCTGCCAGGGCCGGACATGATCCTGCTGCTGCAGACCGGCGCGCGCCAGGGCAGGGCCTTGGCGCTGACCACGGCGATTGGCCTGGGACTGGCCCGCGCCTGCCATGTGGCCCTGGCGGGCATGGGCTTGGCGACCTTGTTCAAGGTGGCGCCCTGGACCTTTGATGCAGTGCGGCTGGGTGGTGCGGCCTATCTGTTGTGGCTGGGGGTGCAGTGCCTGCGGGCAAATATGCTACCGACGCTCGATACGGCCAACGCCACGCTGACAACACGTGCCTGGCGTGCCGCGCTGCAACGCGGCTTGCTGACCAATCTGCTCAATCCCAAGGCGCTGCTGTTCTGTTCGGTACTGCTGCCGCAATTCATCGACCCGCAAGCCGGCCCCGTGGCGGCGCAATTCGCGCTGCTGGGGGTGATCCTGGTCGCGGTCGGTTTCGCCTTCGACTGTTGCTATGCCCTGGCCGGCGCGCGCATTGGCCAGTGGCTGGCACGCAATCGCTCGGCGCAGCGTGTGCAGCAATGGCTATTCGGCAGTCTTTTGATCGGTTTTGCGGTGCGTCTCACTTTTGTGCAACACGCCTAGCGGTGCAGCGTATCGGCGTCATCTTTTGTATCAAAGACGCGTGTAAGATACGCCGCACTTAGCCAGGGATGCTCACCATGTTCGATTCGTTCAAAGCGATCAGCCGCCGTATTGTCGGTGCGTTGTTGACTGTGGTGGGGGCCGTCTTTGGTCAGTGGCATCCGCCGCTCTGGCTGCGTGCAGTCGGGCGTGGGCTGGCGAACCTGGGCAGCAAGGCGCGCGCTTATCCGCGTCAAACCGGTGCCGGCTTAGTGGGCCTGGTATTGCTGGCCGCCGCCGGTTTCTACGGCTGGCATTGGTACTCCAACCTGCCACAGCCGCATACCGCGAGCTACTCGCTGCACAAACCCAACCTTACCGACTACACCCAGCAAACGCCGGTTGTGGATAACTTGCAGGTGCGCTTTGGCGAATCCGTGGCTCCATTGTCGGCCATCGGCAAACCGGTCACCGAGGGTATTACCCTCAAACCTGCGGTGGCGGGCACCTGGCGCTGGGCGGATGACCGCAGCCTGTTGTTCGTGCCGGAAAAAGACTGGCCCATCGACGCCCATTACACCCTGGACATGGCGAAGAAAAACCTGCTCGCCGACGGCGTGTTGCTCGACCAGTACAGCACGCAGTTTTCCACCCAACCGTTCCGCGCCACCCTGGCGCAAAACGAGCTGTACCAGGACCCGTCCAACCCGACGCTGAAACAGCTGGTGGCGACCTTCCATTTTTCCCACCCGGTGGATGAAGACAACCTACGCAAGCGCGTCACGGTAACCCTAGGTAAAGGCCTGGCCTACCGCGACGCCCAGTTGCCCAACCGCCCGGAAATCACCTTCGACGAGAAAAAACTCAACGCGTACGTGCGCTCCGCCGCCCTGGCCACGCCACTGGAAAGCACGCCGGTCAGCGCCAAGCTCGACGAAGGCATCAAGGCCCGCGACGGTGGCAACGCCAGCACCGCGCCGCTGGTGTCGGAAGTCACCGTGCCCGGCCGCTATCGCCTGACCTTCACCGGCGCCGAAGTGAGTTTTGTCGACAACGCACGGGGTGAACCAGAGCCGGTGTTAATGTTCAGCAGTTCCAGCGCTGTCGCCGACGAGACCATCGCCGGTAAGGTCCAGGCCTGGTTGTTGCCGGAAAAAGCCCAGGACGACACGCGCCCCTACAGCAGCAACGACATCGACGACGTCCTGCTCGCCCGCAGCACCAGGCTCAACCTGACCCATGTGCCCAGCGTCGAACCGCTGAATACCCTGCACGCCTTCAAATTCAAGGCCCCGGCCGGGCGCGCGGTGTACGTGCGCGTCCCCGCCAACCTGGAAGCCATCGGCGGCTACCTGGCGAAGAATCCTACGGCTTCACTGATCAGCATGCCGGCTTACCCACGCACCTTGCAGTTCCTGTCTGACGGCGCCTTGCTCAGCCTCAATGGCGAAAAACGCCTGGGCTTCATGGCTCGCGGTGTGCCTGGCGCCCATGTGGAAATCGCCCGCCTGCTGCCCAACCAGTTGCAACACCTGGTGGACCAAAGCAGCGGCAGCTTTGCCCGGCCGAACTTCGGCAACGAATATTTCGATCGCATGGTCGAGCGTCAGTCGCTGGATATCCCGCTGTCATCCAATGACCCGGCGAAAACCGTCTACGACAACGTGGACCTCAGCCACTACCTCACCGCCAATGGCGGCCGGCGCGGCATTTTCGTGCTCAAGCTGAGCCCGCAGGATGACCCGGCCCAACGCACTTTCGAGTACGACCGCAGCAGCACCAGCGACCTGCGTTTTATCGTGGTGACAGACCTGGGCATCATCGCCAAGCGCTCCAGCGATGGCAGCCATGACGTGTATGTGCAGTCCATCGGCAACGGTTCGCCGGTGTCCGACGCGCAAGTCGACATCATTGGGCGTAACGGTCTGCCGGTGAGCAGCGGCCGCACCGATGCCGAAGGCCACGCGCACTTCGCCAAGCTGGATGAGTTGCGCCGTGAGAAAACGCCGCTGATGTATGTGGTCACTCGCGGCAATGACCAGTCGTTTTTGCCGATCGCCCGTCAGTCCCAGCAACTGGATCTGTCGCGCTTCGATGTAGGCGGTTTGGAAGAAGACGGTGCGATCGATCGCCTCAGCGCCTACCTGTTTACCGATCGCGGCCTGTACCGTCCTGGCGAAACCGCGCACCTGGGCATGATCGTGCGCAGCGGCAACTGGAAAGGCGCCTTGCTGGGCCTGCCGGTGGAACTGCAAATCACCGACCCCCGTGGCCTGGAAGTGATTCGCCAGCCGTTGAAGCTGTCCGCCAGCGGTTTTGAAACCTTTGATTTCCCCAGCAGCGAAGTCGCCCCCGCCGGAGAATACACCGCGACCTTACAGCTGATCGGCCAGAAGCAGACCCGCACCGACCTGGGCAGCGTGAGCTTCAAGGTTCGCGACTTCGAGCCGGACCGCATGAAGGTCAGCCTGAGCCTGCACGACACGCCTGTGCAGGGCTGGATCCCACCGGACCAGGTGGTGGCCAAGGTCACCGCGATGCATCTGTTTGGCGCCCCGGCGTCCGGCCGTCGCGTGACCGCCAAAATGTCCCTGAGCCCGACGCTCGCGGCGTTTGATCGTTACCCGGATTACCGTTTCCGCCTCAACGACTCCCTGGAAGACGCCACCACGGAAGACCTGGCCGAAACCACCGTCGACGATAACGGCCAGGCCGTGCTCGACCTCAACCTGCAACGCTTCGCCAACAGCACCTATCGCCTGCAGGTGATGAGCCAGGTGTTCGAAGCCGAAGGCGGTCGCAATGTAGCGGCGCAAAGCGCCTTGCTGGTGTCGTCCGCGCCCTACCTTGTGGGTGTGAAAAGTCAGGACTCGCTGTCGTACGTCGCCAAGGATGCGCCGCGCCAAGTGCAATGGCTGGCCGTCGCGCCGGACCTTTCGCCGCTGGCGGTGGACGGCCTGACCACTGAGGTGGTCGAGCACCGTTATGTGTCGGTGCTGGTGAAACAATCCAACGGCACCTACAAGTACGAGTCGCGTATCAAGAACATCAGCCAGCCGGCCTCACCGCTGGTGATGACCCAGGAAGGCGCCAAGCAGGCCCTGAACACCGGCACACCGGGTGACTTCACCCTGCAATTGAAAGACGCCAACGGCAACCTGCTCAACCAGATCGACTACAGCGTGGCAGGGCGTGGCAACACGTCGCGCTCGCTGGAACGCAATGCCGAGCTGCAACTGCGCCTGGATAAACGCAGCTACGCCACCAGTGATGAAATCGCCATCAGCATTCGCGCGCCGTATACCGGTGCCGGCTTGATCACCATCGAGCGGGACAAGGTCTACACCCAGCAATGGTTCAAGGCCGACAGCACCAACAGCGTGCAACATATCCGCGTGCCGGCGGGGCTTGAGGGCAATGCCTACGTCAACGTGCAGTTTGTGCGCGACATGGGCTCGGCCGAGGTGTACATGAGCCCGCTGTCCTATGGCGTGGTGCCCTTCAGCATCAACCTGGATGCGCGGCGCATGGCGTTGAAGGTTGAAGGCCCGGCGAAGATCGAGCCGGGGCAGATGCTCGACATCAAGGTCAACGCCGACCGCCCAGGCCGAGCAGTGGTTTATGCGGTGGACGAAGGCATCCTGCAAGTGGCGCGCTACCAGACGCCGGATCCGCTGGGCTTCTTCTTCCAGAAGCGTGCGCTGGAGGTCGGCACCAGTCAGATCCTTGACCTGATCCTGCCGGAATTCAGCCGCCTGCTTAGTGGGGCAGCGCCCGGTGGCGATACGGAAGGCGCCCTGGCCAATCACCTCAACCCGTTCAAGCGAAAACACCAGCCGCCGGTGGCGTGGTGGTCTGGACTGGTCGACCTGCCCGCTGGCGAAACCGTGCTGCATTACCAGGTGCCGGACAGCTTCAACGGCAAGCTGCACCTGTTTGCAGTCGCGGTGGACAATGACAGTGTGGGCGTCAGCGAGGCCAATACCGAAGTCCGCGGCCCGATAGTAATCACGCCCAACGTGCCGGCCTTTGTGGCGCCGGGAGATGTGTTCAACGTCAGCGCCGGGGTGTTCAGCAACCTCGACGCGGCGGCAGAGGTGAAGTTTGAACTGCAGACCAGCGATGGCCTGAAGGTACAGGGCGACAAGGGCAGCACCTTGTCCCTGCAACCGCGCAAGGAAGGCACCGCCGAGTTCAAGATCAAGGTTGGCGAGACCCTGGGTTCGGCGGACCTGCGGTTTGTCGCAGTGCTGCCGGATGGCAAACGCATCCAGGTGGCCGAAACCACTTCGATCCGCCCACTGAGCGAACATCGCGTCGCCCTGAGCCTGGGCCGCTTTGAGAGCGCCAGCAAAGAGCTCAAGCCGACCCGCGAATTGTTCAGCCAACTGCGCGACGTACAGTTGGGCGTGGCGGCCTCGCCACTGGTGTGGGCCAACGGCCTCAAGCATTACCTGGACGACTACGGCTACGCCTGCACCGAGCAACTGGTGTCCAAGGCCATGCCGGCGTTGATCTGGGGCGGCAACGCACCTGAGGCCGAACAGGCCTTCGGCAGTGCGGTGCGCATGCTGCGCCAGCGCCAGAACCAGGCCGGCGGCTTTGGTTTGTGGGCGGCCAACCCGGACGTGGCGCCGTACGCCAGCCTGTACGCCACCGACTTCCTGATCGAAGCCAAGGAGCGTGGCCTACCGGTGCCGGAAGACCTGTTGGTGCGCTCGAATGCGTACCTGACCGACCTGGCCAATGGCCCTAGCGAGGGCCTGTCGGAATTGCGTAACCGCGCCTACGCCAGTTACCTGCTAAGCCGTCAGGGGATTCTGGTAAGCGGCGCCTTGAGCGATATCCGCGAGCGCTACGAAGGCTACTTCAAGGACAGCTGGCAGAACGACTTGGGCGCCGCCTACCTGGCGGCCAGCTACAAGCTGCTCAAGCAGGATCGCCAGGCTGACACGCTGTTCCGCAAAATCCCCTGGCGCTCGCTTGTGGATAAGTGGGACAGCGACGGTTTGTACTACGACCCGCTGGTGCACGACGCCGAACACCTGCACCTGTTGGCGCGACATTTCCCAGAGCTGATGGACGATGTGCCTACAGCGCTGCTGGATAAACTCGGTAAGCGCCTCAACGAGCAGCGTTACAACTCGCTGTCGGCAGCCCTGCTGCTGCGCGCCCTGGACAACTACGGCCAGCGTGCGCAAAGCGACATGACCCTCAAGGCCACGGCCTGGCTGGGGGACAAGCAGCAGCAATTGCTGGAGATGGCCGGTCAGCCACCCCGTGCCGCCGTGCCGGGTGCGACGCAGAAGCTGGTGATGGAAAAATCCGACGGCCCGGCGGCGTTCTTCATGCTCAGCGAAGCCGGTTTCGACAAGGGCACCAAGCTCAAGCCGATCACCAATGGCCTGGAGATCATCCACGAATACCTCGACCTCAAGGGCGAGCCGGTGAGCAAGGTCGTGGTAGGTGATGAGTTCCTGGTGCGTCTGCGTCTGCGCGCGACCGACCGTGACCAGGTGCAGCAAGTGGCCGTGGTCGACCTGCTGCCGGGTGGCGTCGAGCCTGTGTATAACTTGCCGCCGGAGCCGGAAGCCGCCAGCAGCGAGGAAGGTGAAGGCGAAGAGTCCGAGTACGTGGAAGAGGACAGCCAGGAAGAAGAAAGCTGGCAAGCCCCCATCGGCGAAACCGAACTGAGTAACTGGCAGCCGGAGTACGTGGACGTACGTGATGATCGAGTGGTGTTGTACGGCACCGCGCTGCGTGACGTAGGCACTTTCGTGTACCGCGTGCGCGCTACCAATGCCGGCACGTTCAATACGCCACCGGCCTACGCCGAAGGCATGTACGAAACCACGCTGCAAGGGCGCGGCAAAGTAGGCCAGCTTGAAATTACCAAGCCTTAAGCGCCTGACACTGCCGCTGTTCGCAGCGGCGGTGATCCTGGTGGGGCTGCGAATGTGGCCCCATGCGCCGCTGGAGCAGACCGTCACGTCATCACGTGTGGTGTTGGCCGATGACGGCTCGCTGCTGCGCATGACCTTGGCGGATGACGGGCAATACCGTCTTTGGCTACCGCTGGAGCGGATTTCTCCTTCATTGGTCGAAGCCTTGCTGCTCAAGGAAGACCGCAATTTCTACTGGCACCCGGGGATCAATCCCCCGGCGTTACTGCGCGCGGCCATGGCCACCTACAGCGGTGGCCAGCGCCAGGGTGGCTCGACCTTGAGCATGCAATTGGCACGGCGCCTATGGGACTTGAACACCCGCCAAGTGCCGGGCAAGTTGCAGCAGATGGCCTTGGCGCTGTGGCTGGAGGCGCGCTACAGCAAGCACGACATCCTTGAGGCCTACCTGAACCTGGCGCCGATGGGCGGCAATATCGAAGGTGCCGAGGCGGCCAGCCGTATCTACTTCGGCAAGTCGGCGACGCAGTTGTCGCTTTCCGAGGCGTTGGCGCTGGCGGTGATCCCACAACAACCGGGGCGACGCGCGCGCTTCGGCCCGTCGCTGCAACAGGCGCGACAGCGCTTGATGGATGACTGGCGCGAGACTTATCCACAAGACCCGCGCAACGCCAGCTTGTTGGACTTGCCTCTGGAAGCACGCAGCCGCCAGCAGATTCCGTTCCTGGCGCCGCATTTGAGTGAACAACTGCTGGCGTCCCAGCCCGGCAATGAGCTGAACAGCACCCTCAGCCTGCCGCTGCAAAAATTGCTCGAACGCCTGATCACCGGCTTCATCGCCGAACGGCGCAGCACGGGTGTGGAAAACGCCACGGCGATCCTGATCGACAGCCGCGACCAGAGCGTCAAGGCATTGGTCGGGTCGGCGGACTACTTATCCACAAGCCTTCACGGCCAGGTCAATGGCGTGCTGTCGCGGCGCTCACCAGGGTCGACACTCAAGCCGTTCCTGTACGGGCTGGCGCTGGACCAAGGGGTGATTCACCCCATGAGCATCCTCAAGGACCTGCCGAGTAACTTCGGCTACTTCCAGCCGGAAAATTTCGACGGTAGTTTTGTCGGGCCACTGACGGCGCGGGACGCCCTGATCCGTAGTCGCAACATCCCGGCGGTGTGGCTCGCCAGCCAGGTCAAGTCGCCCTCCCTGTATGGACTATTACAACGCGCCGGGATCAAAGGCCTGCATGACGAAAGCCATTACGGCCTGGCCCTGGCCCTCGGTGGCGGTGAAATGACCCCGGAAGAATTGGCGCGTCTGTACGTGATGTTGGCCGGGGACGGGCATCTGCGGCCTTTGCGCTACTTGCAGGAACAGCCCCAGACCACCGGCGTCCCACTGCTGACGCCCCAGGCCGCGTTCATGGTGCGCGATATGCTGCGCCGAAACCCTCGCCCGGATGGTCTGCCCGGACGCCACTGGCGTACCGCCTGGAAAACCGGCACTTCCTGGGGTTTTCATGATGCGTGGAGTGCAGGACTGGTGGGCCCCTACGTGCTGGTGGTGTGGGTGGGTAATTTCGATGGCCGGCCGAACCCAGCATTTATCGGTGCCAAGACTGCCGCGCCCTTATTCTTTCGCATCGCAGACGCCCTGCCCCTGGCGTTGCCCAACGTGGTCATCAAGGCTGACAAAGCGCCCGTAGGGCTGGTGCGCATCGATGTCTGCGCCGCGTCCGGCGAGTTACCCAACCGCTGGTGCCCGCAAACCCGCAAGACCTGGTACATCCCCGGCGTATCGCCAATTCGCGTGTCCAACCTGCACCGCCCGGTGCTGATCGACACCCGCACTGGCAAAGCCGCCTGCCCGCCGTTCGATGCGCAATACACCCGCGAAGAAGTCTTTGAGTTCTGGCCCAGCGACGTACAACGCCTGTACCGCGCCGCCGGCCTGCCGCGCCGTACGCCGCCCAACGTGATGAAAAACTGCCAGCCCAACCGCCTCAGTGACCAGAGCGAAGCCCCGCAGATCCGCTCGCCTCTGACCCAGGTGAGCTATCAATTGCGCCTGTCCCAACCCCAGGAAAGCATCCCGCTGAATGCCAACGCCGCCAGCGATGCAGCGACGCTGTACTGGTTTGCCGATCAAACCTTGATCGGCCAGGGCCCGCCGCAAACCACACTGAACTGGCGACCGGGCAAGTCGGGGGAGTACCGGTTGCGGGTCAGTGATGATCAGGGGCGCAGTACGAGTCGAGGGTTGAAGGTGGAGTTTGTGCCCTGATCAGGCATCTTCATCGCTGAAACTGCCCTTGCTCACCCGTTTGGCAAAATGCCTGTACGCAACCCCCATTTTGCGCTGCTCAAACAGTGAGAACACTGGCGTACCCCCAGCATCGCTACCAGCGCGCCGTAGCAACTGCCGACACGCCACCACGCAGGCTTTTGCCTCTTAATAAAAGCGCCGGTGAAGGTCCGGAAAGATCATCTGCGCAAACCACACGGGAAGCCCAGGATAGATCGAACGTGACTTGGCCGACGGCGCCTCGACGACGCCCATGTCAATCAATTTTTTGAGCTGATCACTCGCCACTCGATCATGAAGCCCAGAAAAGGTCTTGAAATCTGCTCGGGCAACCTCGCCTTGAGTCAGCAAGATATGAATAGCCTTGGCCATATCCTGCTTTACCCCGGACTCTAGAAAGCGACTCTCGAGTCCAATCACTCTTTCAAGTCGCTGGCGCAAGCTGACAAGCCCCATGGATTGCTCTACGTAATCCATTTGGTCGATACATACTTGCAGCATGAACTCTACAAACTCGAACAACCCGCGTTGGGTCAACTGACCTCGACCATCGAGATCACCTCGACGAGGCTGATCAGCAGCTCGCAGGCGCCCATAGTATTCATCCTGTTTTCGTGCCAGCCCTCGAGAAAGCGACCAAAGAGGCGACGCAAGCCCAAGTCGCATCAACTGCAAATGCGTGACCATGCGGACCACCCGGCCATTGCCATCCTCAAATGGATGAACAAATGCGAGACGATGGTGGTAAGCCAGTGCGCTGAGAACTCGGGAGGTCAGGTCGGGTTGCCCGCCGTATACCTGCTGCAGGCGTTTGAGCATTGGCGTGACGGACTCCCAAGCAGGCGCAGCATGGTCACCTACCAGCACGTTGCGTTGTGCTACATCCCGCAACTGACCGGGTACAAGTAGCCGGCCATCACTGAGCCGCAAATCTTCATCACTGGCATTAGCAAAAAGATGGCGATGAATGACAGATATGAGCTTAGGGGCAAAGAAATCACCCCAAGAGGCTTCGATTGATTTTGGCCGACGTACCGCGCGTTCCAACAACTCCTGAACACCGATATGACTTTCGGCCAGCTCACGCAGGTGTTTAGAGTCACGCCGGGGGACTCGCGCAGACAACGTTGCAGGCTCAGTGAATTGGCCTTCAATGAGATTGCTGTAATAGCTGTTGGTGATTCGCATCAGGCCGCCGATCCGGATGGCGGTATTTTCGGGAAGTAGACCCGTGAGTTTCCCTGCACGAAACGAAAGCGTTTCAGCCGTACGTAAAATTGACGCAGGGAAACCAGGAGATGGCCAGACAGGTTCCAACTAGTGGTTTCCGGAGATGAATTGCTGCGTCATTTTCCGCACCTTTTTCCGATTTATTTTCGGATCTATTTTTCCTTTGAGCCCAATATTAACGGGATATACAGACAGTTTTATACAACTATTTCAGGGAAGACTTTCCGATTTATTTTCTGATTTTTTCAACTGCCTCAATGAGCTCTACATAGCTGGACTCCCCTCCACCCGTCGCCCCCGACAACCAACCCCAAACAAAGCTCAGCGTGGTTACCCCGGCAGCATCCAAACCGACCGTGCCACGCGACCAACCGGACAACAGCTCACCGTCCAAGGTCAGGCACTGAAACAGCAATTCGATAGTGTCTGGACCTGTCACTCGGCCCACTTGCGTGCCCAGGCGAATGCGTCCGCCCTGGTAAGTGCTGGAAATGGCATCACCCTCGACAAGGTAATGAAACACCGTGTCCGAGCCGGAAAGCCCCTGGGCGTTGTTGGCGACGGTGAAGCGGCGGTTGTTCAAGCGCTGGTGGAGCTGGGAGGGGGTTTGCATCGAGGGCGCGTCCTTTCGCGAGAGCCTGGAGACCCGGGCGGGCCTCCAGGATGTGGCGGGTTACTCCACGGTTACCGACTTCGCCAGGTTGCGCGGCTGGTCGACGTCAGTGCCCTTGAGCACGGCCACGTAGTACGACAGCAACTGCAGCGGGATGGTGTAGAGGATCGGCGACAGGGTGTCGTTGATGTGCGGCATGTTGATGACGTGGGTGCCTTCGCCGTTGGTCATGCCAGCCTTTTCGTCAGCGAACACCACCAGTTGGCCGCCACGGGCGCGGACTTCCTGCAGGTTGGACTTGAGCTTTTCCAGCAGTTCGTTGTTCGGCGCCACGGTGACCACCGGCATGTCGTCATCCACCAGGGCCAATGGGCCATGCTTGAGTTCGCCGGCCGGGTAGGCTTCGGCATGGATGTACGAGATTTCCTTGAGCTTGAGCGAACCTTCCATCGCCACCGGGTATTGCGCGCCACGGCCGAGGAACAGGGTGTGGTTCTTGTCGGCGAACAGTTCGGCGACTTTTTCCACGGTGCTGTCCATGGCCAGCGCTTCGCCGAGGCGGGTTGGCAGGCGGCGCAGTTCTTCAACCAGCGTGGCCTCGACGCCTTCGGCCAGGGTGCCGCGCACTTGACCCAGGGACAGGGTCAGCAGCAGCAGGCCCACCAACTGGGTGGTGAAGGCTTTGGTGGATGCCACGCCGATTTCGCGACCGGCTTGGGTCAACAGGGTCAGGTCGGATTCACGCACCAGGGAGCTGATGCTGACGTTGCAGATCGCCAGGCTGGCCAGGAAGCCCAGTTCCTTGGCGTTGCGCAAGGCGGCCAGGGTGTCGGCGGTTTCGCCGGACTGGGAGATGGTCACGAATAGGGTGTCGGGCTGTACCACCACCTTGCGGTAGCGGAATTCGCTGGCGACTTCGACCTGGCACGGGATGCCGGCCAGTTCTTCCAACCAGTAACGCGCAACCATGCCGGCGTGGTAGCTGGTGCCGCAGGCGACGATCTGCACGTTGCGCACTTTGGCGAACAGCTCGGCAGCCTGTGGGCCGAAGGCGTTGACCAGCACTTGGTTCTGGCTCAGGCGACCTTCCAGGGTGCGTTGCACCACAGCCGGTTGCTCGTGGATTTCCTTGAGCATGAAGTGGCGGTATTCGCCTTTGTCGGCGGCTTCAGCGCCGTCGCGGTACTGCACGGCTTCACGCTCGACGGACTGACCGTTAATGTCCCAGATTTGCACGCTTTCACGGCGGATGTCAGCGATATCGCCTTCTTCCAGGTACATGAAGCGGTCGGTGACCTGGCGCAGGGCCAGTTGGTCGGAGGCAAGGAAGTTTTCGCCCAGGCCCAGGCCGATCACCAACGGGCTGCCACTGCGAGCGGCAACCACGCGGTCCGGTTGGCTCGCACTGACCACGGCCAGGCCATAGGCGCCGTGCAGTTCCTTGACCGTGGCCTTGAGGGCGGTGGTCAAGTCGCTGTGGTCCTTGAGCTTGTGATTGAGCAAGTGGGCGATGACTTCGGTGTCGGTGTCCGAGGTGAACACGTAGCCCAGGCCTTTCAGTTGTTCGCGCAACACTTCGTGGTTTTCGATGATGCCGTTGTGCACCACGGCCAGGTCGCCGGAAAAGTGCGGGTGAGCGTTGCGTTCGCACGGCGCACCGTGGGTCGCCCAACGGGTGTGGGCAATGCCCAGACGGCCAACCAGCGGCTCGCCGGCCAGGGCCTGCTCCAACTCGCTGACCTTGCCCGGACGGCGCATGCGCTCCAGCTTGCCGGCGTTGGTGAAGACGGCCACACCGGCGCTGTCATAGCCACGGTATTCCAGGCGCTTGAGGCCTTCGATCAGGATCGGGGTGATGTTGCGTTCAGCGACTGCGCCTACGATGCCACACATGGTGTTTCTCCTAGATGATTGCCGCGCATATCAGCGTAATGCCGCGGGCTTGGATCTGGTCGCGGGCCTCAAGCGGCAGGCGATCATCGGTGATAAGGGTATGGACGCTGCTCCAGGGCAGTTCCAGGTTGGGAATCTTGCGGCCGATCTTGTCGGATTCGACCATGACCACCACTTCCCGGGCGACCTCGGCCATGACGCGGCTCAGGCCCAGCAATTCGTTGAAGGTGGTGGTGCCGCGCAGTAAATCGATGCCATCGGCGCCGATAAACAGTTGGTCAAAGTCATAGGAACGCAGCACTTGCTCGGCGACCTGGCCCTGGAACGAGTCCGAATGCGGGTCCCAGGTGCCGCCGGTCATCAGCAGCACCGGTTCGTGTTCCAGTTCGCTCAACGCACGGGCGACGTGCAGGGAGTTGGTCATCACCACCAGGCCGGGCTGGTGGCCCAACTCGGGGATCATGGCGGCCGTAGTACTGCCGCTGTCGATGATGATGCGCGCATGTTCACGCAGACGCATCACGGCGGCACGGGCGATGGCGCGCTTGTACACCGAGATGGGTTGGGTCGCGTCGCCCACCAGTTCCTGGGGCATGGTGATGGCGCCACCGTAACGGCGCAGCAGCAGGCCATTGCTTTCGAGGGCGGCCAGGTCCTTGCGGATCGTAACTTCCGAGGTTTCGAAACGCTTGGCCAACTCGTCCACGCTGACTTCGCCCTGTTCATTGAGCAAGGTCAGGATATTGTGGCGTCGTTGGGGGGTATTTCGTTTCGACATTTTGGCTTTAAGTTTCGTTTCGAAAGATAACGAAGGCAATCAAAACCTATTCGGAGAAAATCGTCAATATGCGGGTATAAAAAAACCTGTGGGTGGTTAGCCAACAGGTTTCAGTGAGTGTGGATAACTCAGGTCTTTTTGATTTTGACCGGGCGCTTCCAGCCGTCAATGTTGCGTTGGCGGGCGCGGGCTACCGCCAGTTGAGACTTATCCACATCCTGGTTGATGGTTGAGCCGGCGGCGGTACTGGCGCCATCGTCGAGGGTAACCGGGGCGACCAGCGAATTATTGGAACCGATAAACACGTCCGCACCAATGGTGGTCTGGTGCTTATTGGCGCCATCGTAGTTGCACGTGATGGTGCCGGCGCCGATATTGGTTCGCGCGCCGACCGTAGCATCCCCCAAGTAGGTCAGGTGTCCGACTTTGGCTTCGGCATCCAACTTGGCATTTTTCAGTTCAACAAAGTTACCCACATGGGCCTTGGCTCCCAGCACGCTACCTGGACGCAGTCGCGCAAACGGACCCGCATCGCTGCCCTCCCCCATCACCGCGCCGTCCAGGTGACTGTTGGCCTTGACCACCACACCTTTGCGCAGGGTGCTGTCCTTGATCACACAGTTCGGGCCAATCACCACGTCGTCTTCGATGATCACGCGGCCTTCGAGGATCACGTTGATGTCGATCAGCACATCGCGGCCGACGGTCACTTCACCGCGTACGTCGAAGCGTGCCGGGTCACGCAACGTCACGCCTTGGGCCATCAGGCGACGGCCTTCGCGCAATTGGTAGTGACGTTCCAGTTCGGCGAGTTGCTTGCGGTCGTTGGCGCCCTGCACTTCCATCGGGTCGTGGGGTTGCTCGGTGGCGACCAACAGGCCATCGCTTACCGCCATCTCGATGACGTCGGTGAGGTAGTACTCGCCCTGGGCGTTGTTGTTGGACAGACGGCTCATCCAATCGCCGAGCTTATCGGCAGGGACCGCCAGGATCCCGGTGTTGCCCTCGGTAATGGCGCGCTGGGCTTCGCTGGCATCTTTGTGCTCAACGATAGCGGCAACCTTGCCATCGGCGTTGCGCACGATGCGCCCGTAACCGGTGGGATCATCCAGTTCAACCGTCAGCAGGCCCATCTGGCCAGGCACGACGTGCTTGAGCAGGCGCTGCAGGGTTTCGACTTCGATCAGCGGCACGTCACCGTAGAGAATCAGCACAGTGTCGGCGCTGATGAAGGGCACGGCTTGAGCGGTGGCGTGGCCGGTGCCCAGTTGTTTGTCTTGCAATACGAAATTCAGATCGTCCGCGGCGAGGCGTTCACGCACCGCATCGGCACCATGGCCAATCACCACGTGAATGCGCTGCGGATCGAGTTGCCGGGCGCTGTCGATAACATGGCCCAGCATGGAATTGCCGGCAACCGGGTGCAGCACCTTGGGCAGGGCCGAACGCATACGGGTGCCCTGGCCTGCGGCGAGAATGACGATTTCAAGAGACATGAGTGGCTACCAATCCTGGGCGGTCCGGCTTCAGACCAGAGAAGTGTTTTGCAAAAAAAGAAAAAGGGTAGCCGAGGCTACCCTTTTTAATCAATCGCGCTTGAAGCATGACGGCATGGCCGCTTACTTCTTGCGGATCTGCTGGAGCGTGCGCAGCTGAGCTGCAGCCTCGGCCAGACGTACAGCAGCAGCGCTGTAGTCGAAGTCCGCACCCTTTTCGTTCAGGGCCTTCTCAGCAGCCTTGACGGCTTCCTGAGCGGAGGCTTCATCCAGGTCGCCAGCACGTTGCACGGTGTCGGCAAGTACCTTGACCATGTTCGGCTGAACCTCGAGGAAACCACCAGAGATGTAAAACACCTCTTTTTCCCCGCCTTGCTTGGTCAGAGTGATCGGACCTGGCTTCAAGCTGGTGATCAACGGCGCGTGACCCATGGCAATACCAAGGTCACCGAGTTCGCCGTGTGCAATCACCATCTCTACCAGACCGGAGAAAATTTCCCCTTCCGCGCTGACGATATCGCAATGGACTGTCATAGCCATCTGATTGCCTCAACCTGATGAGCGCCCGTTTCCGGGCGCCTGGATTACAGTTTCTTGGCTTTCTCGATCGCTTCTTCGATGCCGCCGACCATGTAGAACGCTTGTTCTGGCAGGTGGTCGTAGTCACCGTTGAGGATGCCTTTGAAGCCAGCAATGGTGTCTTTCAGGGAAACGTATTTACCCGATGCACCGGTGAAGACTTCAGCCACGAAGAACGGCTGCGACAAGAAACGCTGGATCTTACGAGCACGGTTTACCAGCTGCTTGTCGGCTTCCGACAGCTCGTCCATACCCAGGATCGCAATGATGTCCTTCAGTTCTTTGTAACGCTGCAGCACGTACTGAACGCCGCGAGCGGTGTCGTAGTGCTCCTGGCCGATCACGTTCGGGTCCAGCTGGCGCGAAGTCGAGTCGAGTGGATCGACCGCTGGGTAGATACCCAGGGAAGCGATGTCACGGGACAGTACGACGGTGGCGTCCAAGTGGGCGAAGGTGGTCGCTGGCGACGGGTCGGTCAAGTCATCCGCAGGTACGTATACCGCTTGGATCGAAGTGATCGAACCTTCCTTGGTCGAAGTGATACGTTCTTGCAGAACGCCCATCTCTTCAGCCAGGGTCGGCTGGTAACCTACTGCCGAAGGCATACGGCCCAGCAGTGCGGATACTTCAGTACCGGCCAGGGTGTAACGGTAGATGTTGTCGACGAACAGCAGAACGTCGTTACCTTCGTCACGGAACTTCTCGGCCATGGTCAGGCCAGTCAGTGCTACGCGCAGACGGTTACCCGGCGGCTCGTTCATCTGACCGTAAACCAGTGCCACTTTGTCCAGAACGTTGGAGTCCTTCATCTCGTGGTAGAAGTCGTTACCCTCACGGGTACGCTCACCCACACCGGCGAACACGGAATAACCGCTGTGCTCGATGGCGATGTTACGGATCAGTTCCATCATGTTTACGGTCTTGCCTACACCGGCACCACCGAACAGACCGACTTTACCGCCTTTGGCGAACGGGCAGACCAGGTCGATAACCTTGATGCCGGTTTCCAGCAGGTCGTTGCCGCCAGCTTGTTCCGCGAACGAAGGTGCTGGACGGTGAATGCCCCAACGCTCTTCGGTGTCGATCGGACCAGCTTCGTCAATCGGGTTGCCCAGTACGTCCATGATCCGGCCCAGGGTCGCTTTACCGACCGGTACGGAGATGGCTGCGCCAGAGTCGACAACGTCCAGACCGCGCTTCAAGCCTTCGGTGGAACCCATCGCAATGGTACGAACTACGCCGTCGCCCAGCTGCTGCTGAACTTCCAGAGTAGTGTCCGCGCCTTGTACTTTCAGCGCGTTGTAGATGCTCGGTACGCTGTCGCGTGGAAATTCCACGTCGATAACGGCGCCGATGATTTGAACGATACGTCCGCTACTCATAGCTGGATCCTCTGAATATTTGAACCGTTAAACCGCGGCAGCGCCGCCGACGATTTCCGAGATCTCTTGGGTGATCGCAGCCTGACGCGCCTTGTTGTAGATCAGCTGCAAATCGCTGATCAGATCACCGGCGTTATCGGTAGCGTTTTTCATCGCGATCATCCGCGCCGCTTGTTCAGCTGCGTTGTTCTCGACCACCGCCTGGTACACCTGCGACTCCACGTAGCGCACCATCAAGCCGTCAAGCAGCTCTTTGGCGTCCGGTTCGTAGAGGTAGTCCCAGTGGTGCTTGAGTTCCTGATCCGGAGTCGCCACCAGTGGAATCAATTGCTCCACGGTTGGCTGCTGGGTCATGGTGTTGATGAACTTGTTGGATACCACGGAGAGGCGGTCAATCCGGCCTTCCAGGTATGCATCCAGCATCACCTTCACACTGCCGATCAAATCATTGATCGACGGCTCTTCACCCAGGTGGCTGATAGCTGCTACGACGTTGCCGCCGAAGTTGCGGAAAAAGGCCGCACCCTTGCTACCAACAACACACAGATCGATCTCGACGCCCTTTTCGCGGTTTACCGCCATGTCCTTGACCAGGGCCTTGAACAGGTTGGTATTCAAACCACCGCACAAACCACGGTCACTGCTCACAACCACATAACCCACACGCTTTACTTCGCGCTCGATCATGAATGGGTGGCGGTATTCCGGGTTGGCGTTGGCCAGATGCCCAATTACCTGGCGGATACGCTCCGCATAAGGACGGCTAGCAGCCATGCGCATTTGTGCCTTGCGCATTTTGCTGACCGCCACTTTTTCCATGGCGCTGGTAATTTTTTGCGTGCTTTTGATGCTCGCAATCTTACTGCGAATCTCTTTTGCGCCTGCCATGTAACACCTATCAGGTTAGCAAGCGGGAGCCTTGCGGCTCCCGCTGCGGCTTACCAGGTTTGGGTGGCCTTGAACTTCTCGATACCGGCTTTGAGGCCAGCGTCGATTTCGTCATTGAAGTCACCCTTCACGTTGATCTTGGCCAACAAGTCGGCGTGATCGCGGTTGAAGTAAGCAATCAGCGCTTGTTCAAAGCTGCCGACCTTGGCGATTTCGACGTCAGTCAGGAACCCACGCTCAGCGGCATACAGCGACAACGCCATGTCAGCGATCGACATTGGGGCGTATTGCTTCTGCTTCATCAGCTCGGTAACGCGCTGACCATGCTCAAGTTGCTTACGGGTCGCTTCGTCCAGGTCAGAAGCGAACTGGGCGAATGCCGCCAGTTCACGGTACTGAGCCAGAGCGGTACGGATACCACCGGAGAGCTTCTTGATGATCTTGGTCTGAGCGGCACCACCCACACGGGATACCGAAACACCGGCGTTCACTGCAGGACGAATCCCTGAGTTGAACATGGCCGATTCCAGGAAGATCTGACCGTCGGTGATGGAAATCACGTTGGTCGGAACGAACGCGGAAACGTCGCCAGCCTGGGTTTCGATGATCGGCAGTGCGGTCAGGGAACCGGTTTTGCCGGTCACTGCGCCGTTGGTGAACTTCTCTACGTACTCTTCCGAAACGCGGGATGCGCGCTCCAGCAGACGGGAGTGGAGATAGAACACGTCGCCTGGGTAAGCTTCACGGCCTGGTGGACGGCGCAGCAGCAGGGAAATCTGGCGGTAAGCCACTGCTTGCTTGGACAGATCGTCATAAACGATCAGCGCGTCTTCACCGCGGTCGCGGAAGAATTCACCCATGGTGCAACCGGCATACGGTGCTAGGTATTGCAGTGCAGGCGATTCCGAAGCACTGGCAGCCACGATGATCGTGTTTTTCAGTGCGCCGTTCTCTTCCAGCTTGCGAACCACGTTGGCGATGGTCGATTGCTTCTGACCAATGGCTACGTAGACGCAGAAAATGCCGCTGTCTTTCTGGTTGATGATCGCGTCGATCGCCAGAGCGGTTTTACCGATCTGACGGTCACCGATGATCAGCTCACGCTGGCCACGGCCGACAGGGATCATGGCATCGACAGCCTTGTAGCCAGTCTGTACAGGCTGGTCTACCGACTTACGCCAGATCACGCCTGGAGCAACTTTCTCGACCGCGTCGGTCTCGGTGTTGCCCAGTGGACCTTTGCCGTCAACAGGGTTACCCAGTGCGTCGACTACGCGACCCAGCAGTTCCTTACCAACCGGAACCTCCAGGATGCGGCCGGTGCACTTGGCGCTCATGCCTTCAGCCAGAGACTGGTAAGCGCCCAGGATTACGGCACCTACGGAGTCCTGCTCCAGGTTGAGGGCCATACCGAAGACGCCGCCCGGAAACTCGATCATCTCGCCGGACATTACGTCGGCCAGACCGTGAATCCGCACGATACCGTCAGATACGCTGACGACAGTGCCTTCGTTACGGGCTTGGGAGGTCACATCGAGCTTGTCGATGCGGCCCTTGATAATTTCACTTATTTCGGAAGGATTGAGTTGCTGCATTGCTCTGCTGCCCCTTCAAACTCAAGATTTCAATGCTTCGGCAAGATTCGCGAGTTTGCCGCGAATCGAGCCATCGATAACCAGGTCGCCGGCGCGAATGACAATGCCCCCAATGAGGGACTTGTCTTCCGCAACTTGCAGGCGCACTTCCCGGTCGAGTCGTGCACTGAGAACCTTGGCGAGTTTGTCTTGCTGTTCTTGGTTCAATGCAAAAGCACTGGTCACTTCAACGTCTACCGACTTCTCTTGCTCGGCCTTGTACAGGTCGAACAGAGCGGCAATCTCCGGCAGAAGCAGGAGACGGTCGTTTTCGGCAACGACGTGGATGAAGTTCTGTACCTTCACATCGAACTTGTCGCCGCACACTTCAATAAAAGTGGCGGCCTTGTCTGCGCTCGTCAGTCGCGGGGCCTTGAGCACGCGCTGCATGGTGTCGTCTTGCGACACTGCTGCAGCCAGGCCGAGCATGGCTGACCAAGAGGCCAGCTGCTGGTGGGCCTGGGCGTGCTCGAAGGCTGCCTTAGCGTAAGGTCGGGCCAACGTGGTCAATTCTGCCATGATCGCCCTCGCTTAAATTTCAGCAGCCAGTTTGTTTACCAGCTCCGCGTGCGCGTTTTGATCGATTGTGGCACCCAGGATCTTCTCAGCACCGCCGACGGCCAGGGCACCCAGTTGGGCACGCAGCGCATCTTTGACACCGTTCAGTTCCTGCTCGATCTCGGCCTGAGCCTGAACCTTCACACGGTCAGCGTCGATACGGGCTTTTTCAACAGCCTCTTCAACGATCTGGTTACCGCGTTTCTTGGCTTGCTCAATGATTTCGGCTGCTTGAGCTTTCGCTTCGCGCAGTTGCTGACCCGCTTTATCTTGGGCCAACTCCAGGTCGCGAGCTGCTCGTGCTGCAGCGTCCAGCCCATCCGCGATCTTCTTCTGACGTTCGTGCAGAGCTGCGATGACCGGAGGCCATACGAACTTCATGCAGAAAACGACAAAAATCAAGAACGCTAAGGACTGACCAATAATGGTTGCATTAATGTTCACGCCAATACCTCGCTCATTCGTTGCACAACACACCAATCACTCGAAAAGACGAGTGATTAACCGGCGAGTTGACCAACGAAAGGGTTCGCGAAGGTGAAGAACAGAGCGATACCAACACCGATCATGGTCACGGCGTCGAGCAGGCCGGCGACGATGAACATTTTAACTTGCAGCATTGGAACCATTTCTGGCTGACGCGCTGCGCCTTCCAGGAACTTGCCGCCCAGCAGGCCGAAACCAATGGCAGTACCCAGGGCGCCCAGGCCGATCAACAGTGCAACAGCGATAGCGGTTAGACCAACTACAGTTTCCATCTTTCCTCCCGACTTTTACGTCGTATGGTTTAGGTTTTTTAGATTTTAAAGCGGTAAAACAAATCGTTTCATAGCCCGGTAGGGCCTACCTTCCCGTTTGACCGGGAAGGACATCAGACTAGTCGAGACTGGTCTTAATGGTTCTCTTCGTGCGCCATCGACAGGTAGACGATGGTCAGCATCATGAAGATGAAGGCCTGCAGGGTGATGATCAGGATGTGGAACACAGCCCACGCCCACTGCAGAACAATGCCCAGGCCGCTAAGCCAGAGCAGGCCGCTGCCGAACATCACAGCGATCAGAATGAACACCAGCTCGCCGGCATACATGTTGCCGAACAGTCGCAGAGCCAGGGAAATCGGCTTGGCGATCAGGGTCACGAATTCCAGCAGGAAGTTCACCGGGATCAGCAGGGCTTGAACGAAGATGTTCTTGCTGCCGAACGGGTGCAGTGTCAGTTCGCCGATGAAGCCGCCGATGCCCTTGATCTTGATGCTGTAGAAAATGATCAACGCGAAGACCGACAGGGCCATGCCCAGGGTAGCGTTCGGGTCAGTGGTCGATACGGCACGGAATGGGATGTGCGGGTCGCCGCTGATCGCCATGGCCAGCTGAGGAATCCAGTCAACCGGGATCAGGTCGACGGCGTTCATCAGGAACACCCAGACGAAGATGGTCAGTGCCAGCGGTGCGATCACCGGGCTACGGCCATGGAAGCTGTCTTTCACGCTGCCATCGACGAATTCGACCAGTACTTCAACGAAGTTCTGCAAAGCACCTGGTTGACCGGAAGTCGCCTTTTTTGCCGCCATGCGGAAAATGAAGACGAAGATCAGACCCAATGCGACCGACCAGCCCAGAGTGTCCAGGTGGAAAGCCCAGAAGCCCATTTCTTTGGCCTCTGCTGCGGAGTGGGCAAAGCCCCAGCCGCCATTAGGAAGCTGACCGAAGGTCAGGTTCTGCAAGTGGTGCTGGATATAGCCCGAAGCGGTTGTTTCTGCCATGGTTGCCTCAAACGCCCTAAGGTTTCGAAAGTCTTGTTTTCATTAGCAGGGGAGCGAACCAGCTGACCAGTTGGGTCAACACGAAGACGCCGAATACAGCCAGCGGCGCCAATGGCTTCACACCTGCAAAGGTCAGTGCAAACAGCACTGCCGTCAAAATCAGTTTCCCTGCCTCGCCGGCATAAAATGACCGGACGATAGCCTGGGCTGCTCGGGCGCCGGAAAACCGAAAGGCCCTGTGAGCAAAATACATATTGGGCAGCAAGGCTATCAGGCCTCCGCAGAGTCCTGAATATCCGGCAACGACTCCATGCCAATACCAAAGCGCCAATGCGGCGATCAGCAAAATGACAAATTGAGCCAATAAAACCGGAAAAACGGCCAAGCGATGGAACGGCAACGTGTTTGGCGTGCGGGTTTCCATCACTCTTGCTCCTCAATGGTCGGCTGCCGGAAATCAATAACTTGGCATAATTTGTGCCGACAAAATGCGCGCAGAGTATAGGGGCGGTTCTGCCCCTATTCAACTGTCGGGTAGTGATTTCCGATCACACGCTACATAAGCAAATGTTTCAGCGGATGTGGGCAAGGACGCCCTGGAGCTCATCAAGCGAGTTATAACCGATGACCAATTGCCCTTTACCTTTCTTGCCGTGGCGAATTTGCACCGCAGAGCCCAGGCGCTCGGCCAGGCGCTGCTCGAGACGGGCAATATCCGGATCAGGTTTGGTCGTTTCGACCGGTGCAGGTTTGCCGCTGAGCCACTGGCGAACCAAGGCCTCGGTCTGGCGAACGGTGAGCCCCCGTGCGACAACGTGTCGCGCCCCTTCAACCTGTTGATTTTCCGGCAAACCGAGCAAAGCACGGGCGTGCCCCATCTCCAGGTCGCCATGGGACAACATGGTCTTGATGACTTCCGGCAGCGCAATCAGGCGCAGCAAGTTGGACACGGTCACGCGGGATTTACCCACCGCCTCGGCCACTTGTTGCTGGGTCAGCTGGAATTCCTGTTGCAAACGCTGCAACGCGATCGCTTCTTCGATCGGGTTTAGGTCTTCGCGCTGGATGTTCTCGATCAACGCCATGGCGATGGCGGTTTCATCCGGTACATCGCGCACCATCGCCGGGATGGTTTCCTTGCCGGCCTGCTGGCTCGCGCGCCAGCGCCGCTCACCGGCGATGATTTCAAAGCGGCCGCCGCCAATCGGGCGCACCACGATCGGCTGCATAACGCCCTGGGCCTTGATCGAATTGGCCAGTTCTTCCAGCGCCTGGGGGTCCATGTCCCGGCGTGGCTGGTATTTGCCGCGCTGGATCAGATCCAGCGGCAGGTGTTGCAGCTCGCGCTCGTCGGCCTGCACCGCTTGTTCCTCAAGCGATGTGACGGTCGGACCACTCAACAGTGCATCCAGTCCACGTCCGAGACCTCGTTTCTTGACGGCCATGGGGATTCCTTAAGTTGGCTGGGCTGCAGCGGTGCGTGAGTTGCGGCGTTGGCGGCGAACCATCTCGCCGGCCAGCGCCAGGTAGGCAATGGCGCCACGCGAGGACTTGTCGTACGCCAGCGCGGGCATGCCGTAGCTTGGCGCTTCGGCCAGACGGATGTTGCGCGGGATCACCGTGTCGTAAAGCTGATCACCGAAATGTTCCTTGAGCTGCGCCGACACATCGTTCATCAGGCTCAGGCGCGGATCGAACATGGTCCGCAGCAAGCCTTCGATCTGCAGGTTCGGGTTGAGCAACTCAGCGATACGCTTGATGTTATCCACAAGGTCGCTCAAGCCTTCCAGTGCGTAGTACTCGCACTGCATGGGGATAATCACCCCATCAGCTGCCACCAACGCGTTCAGCGTGAGCATCGACAGTGACGGCGGGCAGTCGATCAAAATGTAGTCGTAATTCTCGCGGATCGGCGCCAAGGCGCTACGCAGACGGCTTTCCTTCATCTGCATTTCCAGCAGCACCACTTCCGCCGCGGTCAAATCGCGGTTGGCCGGCAGCAGTTGATAACCACCGTGTTCGGAGTAGTGCATGGCCTGGGCCAGGTCACACTCGCCAATCAGCAAGTCGTAGACCGAGTTTTCCAGGCCGTGTTTATCCACACCGCTACCCATGGTGGCGTTGCCCTGTGGATCGAGATCGATCAACAGCACCCGGCGCTTGGTGGCGACCAGGGATGCTGCGAGGTTGATGCAGGTGGTGGTTTTGCCCACGCCACCTTTCTGGTTCGCTATCGCGAATACCTTAGCCATTCTTGCTTGTGTTCCCAATCATGCCGTGCGGCGCAGTATCAGCAGATGGCGTTGGCCTTGGCAACCGGGTACGGCCAAGGCGTGTTCGCTATCGAGGTGGAAGTCTGCCGGCAATGCTAACAGCTCATCGCTTGGATGGACGCCCTTCATTGCCAGCCAGCGCGTATCGCGGTCGCCGAGGTGGCGGGTCCAGTTGCTGAAGTTCTCCATGCTGCTGAAGGCCCTGGAAACAATTCCGTTGAAAGGCTGTTCAGGCGTGAAGGCTTCGACGCGACTGTGGATAACGTGCAGGTTATCCAACTTGAGTTCGAGTTTGACCTGGGTCAGGAAGCGGGTTTTCTTGCCATTGCTGTCCAGGCAGGTCACTTGGGACTCGGGAAACAGGATGGCCAACGGAATGCCAGGCATACCGCCACCACTGCCCACGTCCAACCAGCGGCCGTTTTCGATGAAGGGCATCACGCTCAAGCTGTCGAGCAAGTGACGGGACACCATTTCGTCGGGATCACGCACCGCGGTCAGGTTGTAAGCCTTGTTCCATTTGATCAACAACGCCAAATACCCCAACAGCAACTCATGCTGGGTTTCGGTCAGGTCGACGCCCAACTGGCGTGCACCTGTGGATAACTCTTCTGCGTGTTGCAAGGTGACCAACGAACTCAAGCGCTTTGCTCCAACTGACGGCCCGCGCCGCGTTTTTTCAAATGAATCATCAACAGCGAAATCGCTGCCGGAGTGACGCCGGGGATACGTGAAGCCTGGCCCAATGTCTCGGGACGAGTTATCCCCAGCTTGCTTTGGATTTCTTTCGACAGCCCGGAAATCCCGGTGTAATCGATATCCGCAGGCAGCTTGGTGTCTTCACTGGCGCGCAGGCGAGCGATCTCGTCCTGTTGACGGTCAATGTATCCGGCGTATTTGGTCTTGATTTCAACCTGCTCGGCGACCTGTGGATCTTCTGCGCCCTGGCCGGTCACTTCGACCAGACCAGCGTAGTCGATTTCCGGACGCGACAGCAGGTTGAGCAAGTTGTATTCGTGGGTCAGCGGCGTGCCGAATTTTTCAGCGATCGCGTCGCCTTGTTCGGTGCCAGGACGAACCCAGGTGCTTTTCAGACGCTGTTCTTCCAACGCAATGCTTTCGCGTTTTTTGCAGAAGGCTTCCCAACGCACATCATCGACCAGGCCGAGTTCGCGACCCTTTTCGGTCAGGCGCAGGTCGGCGTTGTCTTCGCGCAGGATCAAACGGTATTCCGCCCGGGAAGTGAACATCCGGTACGGTTCCTGGGTGCCCAGGGTAATCAGGTCATCGACCAGTACGCCGATATACGCTTCGTCGCGACGCGGGCACCAGCTGTCTTTGCCTTGTGCACGCAGTGCTGCGTTGGTTCCGGCCAGCAAACCTTGGGCACCGGCTTCTTCGTAACCGGTGGTGCCGTTGATTTGGCCGGCGAAGAACAGACCGCCAATCACTTTGGTTTCCAGGCTGTACTTCAGGTCGCGCGGGTCGAAGTAGTCGTATTCGATGGCGTAGCCCGGACGCACGATGTGTGCGTTTTCCATGCCACGGATCGATTGCACGATCTGGATTTGCACGTCGAACGGCAGGGAAGTGGAAATCCCGTTCGGGTACAGCTCATGGGTGGTCAAGCCTTCGGGCTCGATGAAGACCTGGTGGCTTTCCTTGTCGGCAAAGCGGTGGATCTTGTCTTCGATCGATGGGCAATAACGCGGGCCGATCCCTTCGATCACCCCGGAGTACATCGGCGAACGGTCGAGGTTCGCGGCAATGATTTCGTGGGTGCGGGCATTGGTGTGGGTGATCCAGCAGCTCACCTGTTTCGGGTGCTGTTCTTTGGAGCCCATGAACGACATGACCGGAATCGGCGTGTCGCCGGCCTGTTCGGTCATCACCGAGAAATCCACAGAACGCCCGTCGATACGCGGCGGGGTCCCGGTTTTCAGGCGGCCAACACGCAGCGGCAATTCACGCAGGCGTTTTGCCAGGGCAATCGACGGCGGATCACCGGCGCGACCACCGGAATAGTTCTGCATACCGATGTGGATAAGTCCGCCAAGGAAAGTCCCGGTGGTCAACACCACGGATTCTGCGAAGAAACGCAGGCCCATTTGCGTGACAACACCGCGTACCTGGTCTTGTTCGACGATCAGGTCATCTGCGGCTTGTTGAAATATCCACAGGTTCGGCTGGTTTTCCAGGGTTTCGCGCACCGCCGCCTTGTACAGGATACGGTCGGCTTGAGCCCGGGTAGCCCTTACGGCTGGGCCTTTGCGGCTGTTGAGCACGCGAAATTGAATACCACCCTTATCGGTAGCCATGGCCATCACGCCGCCAAGGGCATCGATTTCCTTGACCAGATGGCTTTTGCCGATCCCACCAATGGCGGGGTTGCAACTCATTGCACCGAGGGTCTCCACGTTGTGCGTGAGCAACAGGGTTTTTACGCCCATGCGTGCTGACGCCAGTGCTGCCTCGGTACCGGCATGACCGCCGCCGATGACGATCACTTCAAAACGGGAAGGGAAATCCACCACGCACCTCGTGCCTGCTTATGTAGGTAATCAGGAATTGTCTGTTGAAAGGGTTTTGGAGCAATGGCTGCAAGTATAGGGACTTAGCCCTTCCTAAAGAACCCTTTGCACAAAATTTAACCAGCTGTGGATGAATCACAGACAATAGAAATTAAAAGAGAGAAATTTATTAAATCTTTGTTTTTATGTTTATTTCTATGCAGCTACCTTTCTGTGGATAGATCTCTACAGGCCTTTAATTACGTTGTGTACAGAGATTCAAAAGTCTGTGGTCATGTACCAATGAGGGGCTTGGATAAGTGCTTTAAGCCTGTGGATTAAACAGGTGCTTATCCACAGGTGGGTTTTTACTCAGGTTTCAGGCCCTGTTATCAACTGGGCACAGAGGCGGTTATTCACAGGGCTTAATCCACAGAAAGCGGTCACTTGGTGTGTATTTCGCCTACGGCCAAGCCCGCAGAATCGTCCGACTCGGCGATGAGCACTGCAAAAAGAGAGCTATTGTGAGAAAACGGCAGCGCAGTTAATAATAGCGATTATCATTAACCCGCCTTGTCATGCCCTATGTCCCCTCCTTCGCACACGTCCGCAGTCCAGCACATTTATGAGCAACACCATTCCTGGTTGCATGGGTGGCTCAAAGGTAAGTTGCATAACGCCTGCGATGCGGCCGACGTAGCTCACGATACGTTTGTGCGCATCTTGGGCGGACGTCATGCGGCGCAGATCCTTGAACCACGGGACTATTTGGCGACTATCGCGCGGGGCCTGGTGATTGATCGCTACCGTCGGCACGCCATTGAGCAGGCTTACAAGCAAACCTTGGCCGAACGGCCTGAAGCCACAGCTATCAGTGAAGAAGATAAAGCCATCATCATCGAAACCCTGGTGGCAGTGGATAAAGCCTTGTGCGGACTCGGCGAGCGAGCGCGGCGGATCTTCTTGCTGTCGCAGATTGAGGGACTGACTTATCAACAGATCGCCGACCAATTGCAGGTGTCACTGACTACAGTGAAGAAGCACATGATCCGAGCGTTGACCGAGTGTTCGCTGATCATGGCCAGCCTGTAATGGCGACGTCTGATCGCAAGACCTTCGAAGCCGCCGCCAGTTGGTATGTGCAGTTTCAATCCCAGCCACCTACGGCTGCGGAACGCTTGGCCTGGCAACAGTGGCTCAACGGCGATCCCTCCCATCAGGTCGCGTGGAACCAGATGGAACAGTTGCAGCGCAGCCTTGGCGCCCTGCCCCAAGACCTCACCCTGCGCGCCTTGTCGGCTACTCAACAACGTCGCCAGGTATTGAAGTGGGTGCTCGTATTGGGCAGTACGGGTTATCTGGGTTGGAATGTTCAGCAATACAGCAATGTAGGCGCCGACTACCGCACATCTGTAGGCGAACGCCGGCGTATCGAGTTGGCCGACGGCACGCGGATCCACCTCAATACCCGCACGGCGATTGACGTGGTCTTCGACGGGCGCCGGCGTTTGATCCGACTTCGCGAAGGTGAAGTACTTATCCACACGGGTAAGTCGGACGGGCAGCCCCCCTTTTATGTCGACACCCGCCAAGGCCGGATCCAGGCACTGGGGACCCGGTTTACCGTACGCCAATTGCCAGACACCACGCGTGTCGGGGTGCTGGAGGACCGGGTAAGGGTGTCGCCCGGTGATCAGCCCGATCATCTGCGATTGCTCAGTGCAGGTGAATGCGTCGACTTTGATCGTCAGAACGTAGGACCGAACCACGACTATCGAAGGTCCCAGGCTGCCTGGGTCGAAGGCCAGTTGATCGTGTTGGATGCTCGACTGGGGGAGGTGATCGACGAACTTTCACGCTATAGACCGGGTGTCCTGCAATGTGATCAGGCCTGCGCTCGACTGCGTGTTTCCGGGACGTTCCGTCTGGACGCTACCGACGCGGTACTGGCCAACCTGCAAGCCACCTTGCCGATTCAGGTGAGGTATTTAACGCGATATTGGGTTTCGGTGAAGCGAAGCAGTTGACCGAAAAAATTATCCACAAGGGGGTTATCTTTTTTTTGCCTGGATCGGCCCTACAGGTAATCACGATGCAACCTTCAGGGCTAACCCACTTATGCGCCTCCCCATCCAGTTCCGCCAGCGACTTTCCCTCCATGGCATGACCTGCAGCCTGCTGCTCGGCACGGCTGCCGTCGCCGGTGTCTTGCTATCCACAGGCGTCATGGCCGCCAGCGCGGTGCAACACTACGCCATTGGCGCCGGTCCTCTCGACAACGCCTTAAGCCAATTTGCGGCCAGGGCGAACGTGATCCTGTCTTTTTCGCCCCAGCAGACCGCGCGCTTGAATACGTCGGGGCTGGAGGGTAACTATTCGGTGGACCAAGGTTTTGCATTGTTGCTGCAAAACTCGGGGTTACAGGCGGTCGTCCAGGCCCCCGGCAGCTATGTCTTACAGGCTGTTCCTGCTGGCGAACTCACACTTGCGCCGACCACTGTCAGTACTTATCAACAGGTTGGTTTCAATCAAGAGATTGCTGGGGACGTGGGCTACAAGGCACAAAACAGCCGGATCGGCACCAAGACCAGCACACCTCTGTCGGAAACGCCCCGTTCGGTGTCGATCGTCACCGGCCAGCGCATCAAGGACCAGAAATCCCAGAGCCTGACTGAAGTCCTTGGCTACGTGCCAGGTATCTTCGCGCCGCCCTTCGCCGCCGGCGATGGTCTGGCGGGTGACCTGTTCTTCATTCGCGGTTTCAACGCAACGGATTACGGCTACGGCCTGCTGCGTGATGGCCTACGCGTTCAAGGTAATAGGTACGACACGACCAGCGAGCCTTATGGCCTGGAGCGGGTTGAAATCTTCCGGGGTCCTTCCTCCCTGCTCTACGGCGAAAATGCTCCTGGGGGCTTGGTGAACCTGGTCAGTAAACACCCCACGGCCACGCCACAGGGCGAGGTGCAGTTGGGCTATGGCTCGAACAACCGACGCCAAGTGGGTGTGGATATCTCGGGTCCGCTCAACGACAGCGACACTATTCTTGGTCGGGTAGTGATGCTCGGTCGCAAGTCCGACACACAGACCGATCATGTCCCGGACGATCGCCTCTACATCGCGCCATCCCTGACCTTGAACTTCGACGATTACAACAGCCTTACCTTGTTGGCCAATTACCAGAAGGATCACACCAACCTGGAACTCGGCCTGCCAGCCGCTGGCACCTTGCTTACAAACCCCAATGGCAAGTTGTCCAAACACACCATGCTCGGTGATCCGGACTGGAATACGTTCGAGCGCGAAGCCTGGAGCACCGGCTATGAATTTAGCCACAGTTTTAACGACGATTGGCAATTCCGGCAGAACTCACGCTACATGCAGTCGCGCATCAACCGTCATGAAACCTGGCCCGGTGCGCTGAACAACCGCGGCTTCGGCACTCAACTGAACATGACCGGCTACGATCGCTACAACAAGTCGATGGTCTACTCGCTGGATAACCAGCTGGAAGGCAAATTCCAGGTCGGTGGGCTGGAAAGCACCGTGCTGTTCGGCGCCAGCTATGACCGCACCTCATTCAATCAGGATTGGGACGCCGGGTTTGCCGGCACCATCAATGTGTATAACCCGGTGTACCTGCGGGATCCGTTGACCCCGGTGGCGGTGCAAAACACGTTGCTCGAACAGCAGATGAAAGGCGTTTATGCACAGGTCCAGAGCAAATATGACCACTGGTTGTTTTTGCTCGGCGGTCGTCAGGATTGGGTCGACAGTGATTTCCGTGACAAGGTGAACAAAGCCAGCAACACGGGATCGCAAGACCGTAAGTTCACCTACCAGGGCGGGGTGATGTACCAGTTCGACAACGGCCTGACACCGTATGTGAGCTATTCCACTGCGTTTGTCCCTGTGCAGCAGATCTCCAACGCCGGATCACCGCTGAAGCCAATCACCAGCAGCCAGTACGAACTGGGCGTGAAGTACGAGCCGATCGGCTGGGATACGGCGATGACCGTGTCGGTGTATGACTTGCGCAAGCAAGACGATACCTACCTCGACGCCACCACCAATAGTTACCGCCAGGTGGGCGAAAGCCGGGCCAAAGGTGCGGAAGTCGAGGTGAACAGCAACCTCACGCCCAACCTGAATGTGACGGCGGCCTATACCTACACTGATGCGCGGATTACCAAGGATTCAGCAACATCGCTGGTCGAGGGGCGTCAGATGACGGGGGTTCCGCGCAACCAGGCGTCGGTGTGGGGCAAGTACCGTTTCCTCGATGGCCAACTCAAAGGTTTGTCCCTGGGCGGCGGTGTGCGTTACTTCGACAGTACCTTTTCCTACACCGCACCCACGCTCTACGGGAAGTTGGACGCCGGCAGCGTCACCTTGGTGGATGCAGCCATTGGCTATCAGATCGACAAACACTGGTCCGTGGACGTGAACGCCAAGAACCTGTTCGACAAGGAATATGTTTCTGGATGCAACGATGCGGGCCGCTGCTATTGGGGTGACAGCCGTACCTTGCTCGGTACGGTGTCTTACAACTGGTAAGGCGTTGTGGATAACTCGGTTATTTACCGATACAGAAGCTGGAAAAAATCCGTCCCAGCAAATCATCGGAGCTGAATGCACCGGTGATCTCACCCAACAGTTGCTGTGCCTGACGTAAATCCTCAGCCAGCAGCTCCCCTGCGCCTGCCAAGGTCAACTGCGCCCGGCCGTGTTCCAACGCTGCTCTCGCATGGCGCAACGCCTCCAGATGCCTGCGGCGTGCGCTGAAGCTGCTTTCCGAGGTCTGCTCGTAGCCCATGCAGGCCTTGAGGTGCTCGCGTAGCAGCTCCAGGCCATCCCCTGCCGCTTTCGCGCTCAGGCTGATGGTGACATGGCCATCCGCGCTGGTTTCCATGGCAATGGCTTCACCGGTCAGGTCGGCCTTGTTACGGATCAAGGTGACTTTGGCCGGGTCTGGCCGTTGCTCAAGGAATTCCGGCCACAGTGCAAAAGGATCCACAGCCTCAGGCGCGGTGGCATCCACCACCAACAGCACCCGATCCGCTTCACTGATGGCTTTGAGCGCTCGCTCTACGCCAATCTTTTCCACTTGGTCATCGGTATCGCGCAAGCCAGCGGTGTCGACCACGTGCAGTGGCATGCCGTCGATGTGGATATGTTCACGCAAGATATCCCGCGTCGTGCCAGCAATCTCGGTGACGATCGCCGCTTCACGCCCAGCCAGCGCGTTGAGCAGGCTGGATTTGCCGGCATTGGGCCGACCGGCAATCACCACGGTCATGCCATCGCGCAACAAAGCGCCCTGCCCGGCTTCACGCAGTACTGTGGATAACTCGTCGCGGACTTTATCCAGCATCGCCAAGACAAGGCCATCGGCGAGAAAGTCGATTTCTTCCTCCGGGAAATCAATCGCCGCCTCCACGTAGATACGCAGGCTGATCAGCTGCTCGGTCAAGTTATGCACACGCGTGGAAAACGCGCCCTGCAGGGAGCGCAGTGCATTGCGTGCCGCCTGTGCAGAACTGGCTTCGATCAAGTCAGCGATGGCTTCGGCCTGAGCCAGGTCGAGTTTGTCGTTCAGGAAGGCGCGTTCACTGAACTCTCCTGGGCGAGCCAAGCGGCAGCCCAATTGCAGGCAGCGCTGCAACAACATATCCAGCACAACCGGGCCGCCATGCCCCTGCAATTCCAGGACATCTTCGCCGGTGAATGAGTTTGGCCCCGGGAAGTAAATCGCCAGCCCCTCATCCAACACACTTTTATCGGCATCGAGGAATGGCCCGTAATGGGCATATCGCGGCTTCAACTCGCGGCCGCTGATAGCCTCGGCCGCCTTACCGGCGAGCGGTCCGGAGATACGAACGATACCGACACCGCCGCGACCTTGAGCGGTAGCGACAGCAGCGATGGTTTCACGAGGAGCGCTCATCAGCAGGTTCCAGAACTAAAGTGACGGAAAGCAAAACGCCCCACTAGGGGGCGTCTTGAGTGGTTATCCACAGAGTAAATTACGCAGAGGCTTTTGCGGTAGCCGCTTCGATTTTACGTGTGATGTACCACTGTTGAGAGATCGACAACACGTTGTTGACCACCCAGTACAGCACCAGGCCCGCTGGGAACCACAGGAAGAAGAAGGTGAAGATGATTGGCATCATTTTCATCACCTTGGCCTGCATCGGATCCGGCGGAGTCGGGTTCAAACGCTGCTGGATGAACATGGTCGCGCCCATGATGATCGGCAGGATAAAGAACGGGTCTTTGATCGACAGGTCAGTTATCCACAGCATGAACGGTGCCTGGCGCATTTCCACGCTTTCCAGGAGTACCCAGTACAGCGACAGGAATACCGGCATCTGTACCAGAATCGGCAAGCAACCACCCAGCGGGTTGATCTTCTCTTTCTTGTACAGCTCCATCATGGCCTGCGACATTTTCTGCCGGTCATCGCCATGTTGTTCTTTCAGCGCTGCCAGTTTCGGGGCCACGGCGCGCATGCGTGCCATCGACTTGTAGCTGGCTGCCGACAGTGGGAAGAAGATCCCCTTGATCAGCATGGTCAGGAAGATGATCGAGAAGCCCCAGTTACCCACAATGCTGTGGATATGTTGCAGCAACCAGAAAATCGGCTGGGCGATGAACCACAGGAAGCCGTAATCCACAGTCAGTTCCAGACCTGGGGACAACTCTTTCAGCACAGCCTGGCTTTTTGGGCCGGCATACAGGGTGGCGCTGGTTTCAGCCTTGGCACCTGGTGCGACGGTCAACGCCGGGCCAGTGAAGCCAATGATGTAGTTACCTTGGCTGTCCTTGCGGGTTTGAACCAGGTTCGCGTCACCCTTGCTCGGGATCCAGGCGGTCACAAAGTAGTGTTGCAGCCACGCAACCCAGCCACCTTGGACGGTTTCTTTCAGCGAGCCCTTGTCGATATCTTTCATCGACACTTTTTTGTACGGTTCGCTACTTGTCCACAGGGCAGCGCCCAGGTAAGTCGCGGTGCCGGTGGCAGTGCTGGAAGAAGGATCGGAACTGGCGTCACGCTTGAGTTGGGCAAACAGGTTGCCGCTCCATGGTTTGTCGCTTTCGTTGTCGATCAGGTAAGTGACCTTCAAGTCGTACAGACCACGGGTAAAGCTGAAACGCTTGATGTAGTTGACGCCGTCGAGGCTGAATTTCAGGTCAACGTTCAACTGGTTCTGGCCATCAGCCAGTTGATAAGTCTTCTGTTCGGTCGAATAAACCGGACGACCGGTAGCACGCGCATCCGGACCGTTGGTGCCGGTCAGGCCACTTTGCGCCAGATAAGTACGTTCACCACCGTTATCGAACAGTTGGAACGGAACATCCGGATGGTCTTGGCGACGTGGATACAGCGGCAGTTTCAACTGCGCGATATCACCACCTTGTGGATCGATAGCCAGGTCGAGCACATCCGTTTTGACGTGGATGAGGTCTTTATTGGTGACCACTGGCGTTTCTAAAGGGGCGCTTGTCTCGCCATTCGCGCTGGGAACATCGGCACTCGCGGACGCATTGTTACCCAGCGGGGTGTCCGGAATAGCCGGCGCAGCCTGATTGGTAGCAACATTCTGAGTCGGCAGGGCAGCCTGGCCGTAGTCCTGGTTCCAGTTAAGAACCATGACGTAGGACACGATTGCCAGGGCGACGATCAGGATCGTGCGTTTAATATCCATGATTACTCGGCCATCGAAGAAGAACGGGAGGTAGGGATAGGCGGAACCGGGTCATAACCACCGGGATTCCACGGATGACAGCGACCTAAACGACGAAAGGTCAGCCAGCCACCGCGCAGAAGACCATGATTTTCTATGGCCTCTAACGCGTAGCAGGAACAACTGGGGTAGAAACGACAGTGGTTGGCCATCAGAGGACTAATGGCATAGCGATAAAACTGGATCGGAACGAGGGCCAGTTTACGCATCGGTACTGTCTACCCCTACAGTTTCGGTGTTGGCTACTGGAGCTGGTTTGTTGGTACGCGCCAGACGTTTCCAGAGCTTGCCGAAATGCTGAATCAATTCGGGGTTTTCTACATCACCCAAGCCTTTGCGCGCGACGATAACAATATCCCAACCAACCAGAGTGTCCTGGTGGAGGCGAAACGATTCGCGCATCAGACGCTTGAGGCGATTGCGCTCAACGGAGAGCTTTACGCTCTTCTTGCCGATCACCAACCCGAGACGGGGGTGATCAAGATCGTTGTTACGCGCAAGGAGCAGGAGATTTTTCCCCGGAACCTTGCCGGTGGGGGAGTCAAAGACTGCCTTGAAATGCCGGGGGGTTAGCAGACGCTTTTCCCGACTGAAGTCCTGACTCACCACCAGTACCGGATTATCAAACTGCCAGACGCGCACGACCTTTGGCGCGGCGACGCGACAGGACAGCACGGCCGTTCTTGGTGGCCATGCGAGCACGGAAGCCGTGGGTACGGGCGCGTTTGATGGTGCTTGGTTGGAAAGTACGTTTCATGGCGTTGTTACCTGGTTCGTCCACAACGGGCCGGAATGGCCCCCGTTTTAAGAGACCGGCGATTCTAGAGAAAGCAAGCCTCTAGGTCAATTTCCAACCAGCTTTTCCTTTAATTAGATATCTACCGCCCATCTGCCTTTTCTGTCCGCTCGGCTTTCCCTAGTCAGGGCATAGATATAAAAATAAAGAAGGAAGTTATTTAAAGCTTTTCTGTAAAGCTTATAAAAGCTAGGCAGCCATTCATCTGTGGATAACTACCTTAAGACCATATTCCACGTGCTGTACAGAGAATGACAACACGGGGGAGAAACGGTGCTCTGCCTGTGCTGCGCTGTCGGATAAGCTGTGGGTGGAATGGGTTGTTATCCACAGGCCAGTTACCCACAGACTTTCGACCCCACTTGTGCAACGAGCTCAGGGGCGTTTATCCACAGAGCTTATGCACAGACCATTGGTCGCCTTTTTTACCGTTAAGGCGTTGATTTTGGCTGGCCTGTGATCAACCTACATGTGGATAAGTGGGCGGCTCGCCGCTACAATGGCGGCTGTTTTTGCCTCACCGGCTTTCAACTTAGGGGATATCCGTGTCAGTGGAACTTTGGCAGCAGTGCGTGGAGCTTTTGCGCGAAGAGCTGCCTGCCCAGCAATTCAACACCTGGATCCGTCCGCTACAGGTCGAAGCCGAAGGCGACGAGTTGCGTGTCTACGCGCCCAATCGTTTTGTTCTCGACTGGGTCAACGAGAAGTACCTGAGCCGCGTTCTCGAATTGCTCGATGAACATGGCAACGGCCTCGCGCCTGTTCTCTCCTTATTAATAGGCAGCAAACGTAGCTCGGCGCCTCGCGCTGCGCCGAATGCGCCATTGGCCGCGGCTGCGTCGCAAGCCCAGGCGGCAGCAGCACCTGCTGTCAGCGCGCCGACGCCTGCACCTGCGCCCTCCAAATCCTCTGCGCAAAAAAATGCAGCAGAGAATGAAGAGCCGTCCCGCGACAGCTTTGACCCGATGGCAGGCGCTGCCTCCCAACAGGCCCCGATCCGCGCCGAACAGCGCACCGTGCAGGTCGAGGGCGCGCTCAAGCACACCAGCTACCTGAACCGCACCTTCACCTTCGAGAACTTCGTCGAAGGTAAATCCAACCAACTGGCTCGCGCAGCGGCCTGGCAGGTTGCTGACAACCCCAAGCACGGTTACAACCCGCTCTTCCTTTATGGCGGTGTTGGCTTGGGTAAGACCCACTTGATGCACGCTGTGGGTAACCACCTATTAAAGAAGAACCCGAATGCCAAGGTCGTGTACCTGCACTCGGAGCGCTTCGTGGCTGACATGGTCAAGGCCTTGCAGCTCAATGCCATCAACGAGTTCAAGCGGTTCTACCGCTCGGTTGATGCGTTGCTGATCGATGACATTCAATTCTTTGCCCGCAAAGAGCGTTCCCAGGAAGAGTTCTTCCACACCTTTAACGCCCTGCTCGAAGGTGGCCAACAAGTCATCTTGACCAGTGACCGTTACCCGAAAGAAATCGAAGGCCTGGAAGAACGTCTGAAATCTCGCTTCGGCTGGGGCCTGACCGTTGCGGTAGAGCCGCCGGAGCTGGAAACCCGCGTTGCGATCCTGATGAAAAAGGCCGACCAGGCCAAAGTCGACCTGCCCCACGATGCGGCGTTCTTCATCGCTCAACGCATCCGCTCCAACGTGCGAGAGTTGGAAGGCGCGCTCAAGCGGGTTATCGCGCACTCTCACTTTATGGGCCGCGACATCACCATCGAGCTGATTCGTGAATCCTTGAAGGACTTGTTGGCACTGCAGGACAAACTGGTGAGTGTGGATAACATCCAGCGCACCGTTGCCGAGTACTACAAGATCAAGATTTCCGACCTGCTGTCCAAGCGCCGGTCGCGCTCGGTGGCACGTCCCCGTCAGGTGGCCATGGCGCTCTCCAAGGAGCTGACCAACCACAGCCTGCCGGAAATCGGTGATGTGTTTGGCGGACGCGACCACACCACGGTCTTGCATGCGTGCCGCAAGATCAATGAACTTAAGGAATCCGACGCGGATATTCGCGAGGACTACAAGAACCTGCTGCGTACACTGACCACTTGATGACACCAGCGCAGCTTATTAAGGCAAGGGACTAGACCATGCATTTCACCATTCAACGCGAAGCCCTGTTGAAACCCCTGCAACTGGTCGCAGGCGTCGTCGAGCGCCGACAGACCTTGCCGGTGCTTTCCAACGTATTGCTGGTAGTCGAAGGCCAGCAATTGTCCTTGACCGGTACTGACCTGGAAGTCGAGCTGGTCGGTCGTGTGCAGCTGGAAGAGCCCGCCGAACCCGGCGAGATCACCGTCCCGGCGCGCAAGCTGATGGACATCTGCAAAAGCCTGCCGAACGACGCGCTGATCGACATCAAGGTTGATGACGCGAAGTTGGTGGTCAAGGCCGGTCGCAGCCGCTTTACCTTGTCCACTTTGCCGGCCAATGATTTCCCGACAGTGGAAGAAGGCCCTGGCTCGCTGACTTGCAGTCTGGAGCAGAGCAAACTGCGTCGTTTGATCGAGCGCACCAGCTTCGCCATGGCTCAGCAGGACGTGCGTTACTACCTCAACGGCATGCTGCTGGAGGTGTCGGAAGGCATCATCCGCGCCGTGGCTACCGACGGTCACCGTCTGGCCATGTGCTCGATGCGCGCCGATATCGGTCAGCCGGACCGTCACCAGGTGATCGTACCGCGCAAAGGTATCCTTGAATTGGCGCGTCTGCTCACCGAGCCGGAAGGCAACGTCAGCATCGTGTTGGGTCAACACCATATACGTGCGACCACCGGCGAGTTCACCTTCACCTCCAAGCTGGTTGACGGCAAGTTCCCGGATTACGAGCGCGTGCTGCCTAAAGGTGGCGACAAGCTGGTATTGGGTGATCGTCAGGCGTTGCGTGAAGCGTTCAGCCGTACCGCGATTCTGTCCAACGAGAAGTACCGTGGCATTCGTCTGCAACTGGCCAATGGTCAGCTGAAAATCCAGGCGAACAACCCGGAGCAGGAAGAAGCGGAAGAAGAAGTGGGCGTCGACTACAACGGTGGCTCTCTGGAAATCGGCTTCAACGTGAGCTACCTGTTGGATGTACTGGGTGTAATGACCACCGAACAGGTTCGCCTGATTCTGTCGGACTCCAACAGCAGCGCCCTGGTACAGGAATCCGATAACGACGACTCGGCGTATGTTGTCATGCCGATGCGCCTGTAATCATGCTCAGCAGAAGCTAGATGTCCCTCAGTCGCGTCTCGGTCACCGCGGTGCGCAATCTGCACCCGGTGACCTTCTCCCCCTCTCCCCGCATCAATATCCTCCACGGCGCCAACGGCAGTGGCAAAACCAGCGTGCTGGAAGCCATTCACCTGCTGGGGCTCGCTCGTTCCTTTCGCAGCGCTCGCTTGTTACCGGTGATTCAGTACGAGCAATTGGCGTGCACCGTGTTTGGCCAGGTCGAACTCGCTGAAGGTGGGCACAGCAGCCTGGGGATATCCCGTGATCGCGGCGGGGAGTTCCAGATTCGCATTGACGGGCAAAACGCGCGCAGTGCTGCGCAGTTGGCAGAGATCCTGCCGCTGCAATTGATCAACCCCGACAGTTTCCGTCTGTTGGAAGGTGCACCAAAAATCCGCAGGCAGTTCCTCGATTGGGGAGTGTTCCACGTGGAACCGCGTTTCATGGCCACATGGCAGCGCCTGCAGAAGGCCCTGCGGCAGCGGAACTCATGGCTGCGGCATGGTACACTTGACGCCGCTTCGCAAGCGGCCTGGGACCGGGAACTGTGCCTGGCCAGCGACGAAATTGATGAATACCGCCGTGCCTATATCAAAGCCTTGAAACCAGTCTTTGAGCAGACCTTGAGTGAGTTGTTGGATCTCGAGGGGCTGACGCTGAGTTATTACCGTGGTTGGGATAAAGAACGTGAGCTGAGTGCAGTGCTCGCGACATCCTTGCAGCGGGATCAGCAAATTGGCCATACCCAGGCCGGACCCCAACGGGCTGATTTGCGTCTTAGGTTAGGCGCTCATAATGCCGCGGACATCTTGTCCCGTGGTCAGCAGAAGTTGGTGGTGTGTGCGCTGCGTATCGCCCAGGGCCACCTGGTTAGCCAGGCCCGACGCGGACAATGTATTTATCTGGTGGATGACTTGCCGTCGGAACTCGACGAGCAACACCGCCGCGCGCTATGCCGCTTGTTGGAAGAATTACGCTGCCAGGTGTTTATCACCTGTGTAGACCACGAATTATTGAGGGAAGGCTGGCAGACGGAAACGCCAGTCGCTTTGTTCCACGTGGAACAAGGCCGTATCACCCAGACCCACGACCATCGGGAGTGAAGGCATGAGCGAAGAAAACACGTACGACTCGACCAGCATTAAAGTGCTGAAAGGTTTGGATGCCGTACGCAAACGTCCCGGTATGTACATTGGCGACACTGATGACGGTAGCGGTCTGCACCACATGGTGTTCGAGGTGGTCGACAACTCCATCGACGAAGCTCTGGCCGGTCACTGCGACGACATCAGCATCATCATCCACCCGGATGAGTCGATCACCGTGCGCGACAACGGTCGCGGCATTCCGGTAGACGTACACAAAGAAGAAGGCGTTTCGGCGGCAGAGGTCATCATGACCGTGCTCCACGCTGGCGGTAAGTTCGATGACAACTCCTACAAAGTCTCCGGTGGTTTGCACGGTGTAGGTGTGTCCGTGGTGAACGCACTTTCCGAAGAGCTGATCCTGACAGTTCGCCGCAGCGGCAAGATCTGGGAGCAGACCTACGTCCACGGTGTTCCACAAGAACCGATGAAAATCGTCGGTGACAGCGAAACCACCGGTACGCAGATCCACTTCAAGCCATCGGCTGAAACCTTCAAGAATATCCACTTCAGCTGGGACATCCTGGCCAAGCGGATTCGCGAACTGTCCTTCCTCAACTCCGGTGTCGGTATCGTCCTCAAGGACGAGCGCAGCGGCAAGGAAGAGCTGTTCAAGTACGAAGGCGGCCTGCGTGCGTTCGTTGAATACCTGAACACCAACAAGACTGCGGTCAACCAGGTGTTCCACTTCAACATCCAGCGTGAAGACGGCATCGGCGTGGAAATCGCCCTGCAGTGGAACGACAGCTTCAACGAGAATCTGTTGTGCTTCACCAACAACATTCCTCAGCGCGACGGCGGTACTCACTTGGTGGGTTTCCGTTCCGCACTGACGCGTAACCTGAATACCTACATCGAGGCCGAAGGCTTGGCCAAGAAGCACAAAGTTGCCACCACCGGTGACGATGCGCGTGAAGGCCTGACCGCAATTATCTCGGTAAAAGTACCGGATCCTAAGTTCAGCTCCCAGACCAAAGACAAGCTGGTGTCTTCCGAAGTGAAGACCGCCGTGGAACAGGAGATGGGCAAGTACTTCTCCGACTTCCTGCTGGAGAACCCGAACGAAGCCAAGCTGGTCGTCGGCAAGATGATCGACGCCGCCCGTGCCCGTGAAGCCGCGCGTAAAGCCCGTGAGATGACGCGCCGTAAAGGCGCGCTGGATATCGCCGGCTTGCCAGGCAAACTGGCTGACTGCCAGGAGAAGGACCCTGCCCTCTCCGAACTGTATCTGGTGGAAGGTGACTCTGCTGGCGGTTCCGCCAAGCAGGGTCGTAACCGTCGCACCCAGGCCATCCTGCCGTTGAAGGGTAAGATCCTCAACGTCGAGAAGGCCCGCTTCGACAAGATGATTTCCTCCCAGGAAGTCGGCACCTTGATCACGGCGTTGGGCTGCGGTATTGGCCGTGACGAGTACAACATCGACAAGCTGCGCTACCACAACATCATTATCATGACCGATGCTGACGTCGACGGTTCGCACATTCGTACCCTGCTGCTGACCTTCTTCTTCCGTCAGTTGCCGGAGCTGATCGAGCGTGGCTACATCTACATCGCTCAGCCGCCGTTGTACAAAGTGAAAAAGGGCAAGCAAGAGCAATACATCAAAGACGACGACGCCATGGAAGAGTACATGACGCAGTCGGCCCTTGAAGATGCCAGCTTGCACTTGAACGACGAAGCACCGGGCATTTCCGGTGAGTCGTTGGAGCGTCTGGTAAACGACTTCCGCATGGTGATGAAGACCCTCAAGCGTCTGTCGCGCCTGTACCCTCAGGAACTGACCGAGCACTTCATCTACCTGCCGGCCGTCAGCCTGGAACAGTTGGGTGATCATGCAGCGATGCAGGATTGGCTGGCTCAGTACGAAGTGCGCCTGCGCACCGTCGAGAAGTCTGGCTTGGTGTACAAAGCCAGCCTGCGTGAAGACCGTGAACGTAACGTGTGGCTGCCAGAGGTCGAACTGATCTCCCACGGCCTGTCGAACTACGTCACCTTCAACCGCGACTTCTTCGGCAGCAATGACTACAAGACCGTGGTTACCTTGGGCGCTCAATTGAGCACCCTGTTGGACGACGGCGCTTATATTCAGCGTGGCGAACGCAAGAAGCAGGTCAAGGAATTCAAGGAAGCCCTCGACTGGCTGATGGCGGAAAGCACCAAGCGCCACACCATCCAGCGATACAAAGGTCTGGGTGAAATGAACCCGGATCAGCTGTGGGAAACCACCATGGACCCAGCCCAGCGTCGTATGCTGCGCGTGACCATCGAAGACGCCATTGGCGCGGACCAGATCTTCAACACCCTGATGGGTGATGCGGTTGAGCCTCGTCGTGACTTCATCGAAAGCAATGCCCTGGCGGTTTCCAACCTGGACTTCTGATCCCGGTAAGCCTGCCAAACTAAAAAGGCCAACGCTTAGCGTTGGCCTTTTTTATTGGGTGAAAATCAGCGAATTTGAAAATGCTCCACGTGGAACATCAGCGTAATCAGCCTTGAGAAGCTGCCGCCACACTCTCCAATCGATACCCATACCCATAGATCGTCAGCAACTGCCAACCCCGATCCGCCGTCAGCCCCAGCTTGTTTCGTAGCCGGTAGATATGCGTATCCAGCGGCCGTGACGACACCATTTCTTCATGGGTCCAGAACCGCTCGTAGAGGTACTCGCGAGACAGTGGTCGGGCCAAGTTAGCGAACAGACAGCTGGCCAGACGATACTCCCGTTCCGTGAGGTTGATCGGTTTTCCCGCTCGGGTCACTGTCAATTCGGCGTCATCAAAGGTCAGGTCATTGAAGCTCTGCACTTCATGGGTGGCAGACTTCTGCAGGCCATGCCGACGCAGAACGGCAGTGACCCGTGCTTTCAATTCATTGGGGCGGAAAGGTTTGCTGACGTAATCGTCCGCGCCGCTGTTGAGCGCGGTGACGATGTCGCTCTCGGCATCACGGCTGGTGAGCATGATGACGGCAGGTGGCGACTCCATGTGTTCGCGGGTCCAGCGCAGCAACGCGATGCCGGTGATGTCCGGCAATTGCCAGTCGAGTATCAGCAGGTCGAAGGTTTCCCGGCGCAGTTGGCGTAACAGGTCTTCACCGCGTTCGAAGCAATGCAAGGACCAAGGCTGTTCGGCGGTGCTGGGGATTTGTCGCAGTGTCTGTTCCACCCGGCGCAGTTCGGCGGGTTCGTCATCCAGTATTGCGACACGCATGGGTGGGTCCTTTCATTTGAAGAGTGCGACAGCCGTCGGCCGGTTTTTGAATCTGAAGAATTGTGCGCAGATTCATCGACCCCTCGGATCTCTCTATACGCTGGGATCAATGAGCGGTTAACCCATTGAAAGTCCTCGATACCAATGTGGGAAAGATACCGGCTCCTGACCCTAAGGAAAAGGATCAGCCGACGCATGCGCTGCCGTAAACTCCTGTGCGCTGATGTCTGTTGCCCTCTGGAACCCTGACTTGTATGAGCGCCATGTTTCTTTCTCCTAATTGCCTGCGCTGCGCCCTTCCCTCTTTGTTGATCATGATGGTGGGCTCGGCGGGCGCTGCTACAAAGATTCGTACACCATACATCGACGATGACTTTTTATGCCGGGTCCAACCTCTGCCTGCCGTAGTCCAGCATCTCACCGGTGAAGCCTGGAAACTCGATACTCAGGGCAAGACGATTCCCTTGCTCGAAGGCATGTCTATTGATGAACAGGAAGGTGTGAAGACCTCGGCGTCGGCGTTCGTCAGCCTGTTGCTGGGTGATGGATCCCGCGTGGTATTGCCCTCTGATTCTCAGGTGCGGCTGCGCTTGGAGAAGAAGCTGTCGATTCCCCAAGTGGTACTCGAACAAGGCCAGGCCGAGGCGTATGTGATCAAGCGTGCCAGCGATCATGATCGCTTCCAGATCGTAACGCCGGTCGGTGTGCTGGGTGTGCGAGGCACGCACTTTCGGGTGCGCAATGAGGCTGAGCGATCGTTGTTGGAAGTATTGGATGGTCAGGTCGCCGCCAGCCGGGATCGGACAGGCGAGATCAAAGTGGCTGCACGCCAAGGCCTGCTCTTCAAGAAACAGGGCGACCTCAATCCCGTAGAACTGCTGGCCGCACCGAAGCTCATCGGGCAGGACGGCCAGAAAGGCGACGCACCGATCTGGAGCTTATACCTTCGGCCATTGCCCGGCGCCCAGCGCTACCGTGCCCAGGTCGCCACTGACAAAACCTTTATGAACATCAAGCAGGAAAACTTTTCCAGCACGCCGAAAATGAGCTTCACTGGGCTCAAAGCTTCGTTCTATCACGTGCGCTTGTCGGCTTACGACGAAAACGGCCTGGAGGGAGAAACCGGGGTCTATGACATTTTCTACTACCCGCCCACTGCTCAGGTACATTGACCAATGATGCTCTGGGGCAAGGCCGAAAAACGTCAACCCACCCATGCCCAGCGCCTGTTCCACGGCCTGGTGCGCGAGTGGTTGTGGATAGGTTTACTGTTGTTGCCCATCACCGCCTACCTGTCGCTGAGCCCGGGCCTGGCCTTGAACAATCCGTTATACGACAGCCTGCGTCGCCTCACACCCCTACCCGTCGATCCACGGATCCTGCTGGTGACGATCGATGATTCCAGCCTTAAGAAGCTCGGACGATGGCCTTGGCCACGCAGCCTGCACGCCGACCTGATCGACCGCCTGAGTGCCGCGCAACCGGCGGGCATTCTGTTCGATGTGATCTTCAGTGAGCGCGGCGACCCCGCCAATGACAAACGCCTGGCCGAGTCGGTCTGCAACGCCGGCAATGTCTTGCTACCCCTCCTCCGTGAAGGTGCTGCGAGCTACAGCCAACCGGACACGCAGATGATGCCCTTACTCAAATGCGCCAAAGGTCTGGGCCACATCAATGTTGAAGCAGACAGCGATGGCGTGGTCCGCAGCCTCTATCTGCGTGAAGGCCCGCCCGATGCCACGGCGTTGCAATTGGCGTGGCTGGCCTACGAGATGAGTGGCGAGTTGTCTGAAATGCCGGGCGAGCCTCTGCAATCGCTCACTCAGCACTGGCATCGGGAGCACGCTATTCGCATCCCGTTTATTGCCCCTCATACGCATTTTCCTAGCGTGTCCTACGCCAGCGTATTGCGCGGTGAAGTGGCTCCCGAGCAACTGCGTGGTCGCCTGATCCTGGTGGGGTCGACCGCCTCCGGGATGGGCGATCGTTTCGTCACGCCTCTGTCTTCGACGGTGGGCACCACGGCAGGCGTGGAGATCCAGGCCAACGTGCTCAATGGCTTGCTTCAAGGCCGCAGCATCGTTGATCTGCCAGGCTGGCTTGCGGCCTTGATGGCGACCTCATTGGTGGCATTGTTATTGGGCCTGCTGCTCTATCGCCCGCGCTACGCACTGTGGATGACCCTGGGCTGCATGGCTGTCGCGGTACTCGGTTCCCTGGCCCTGTTGCGCCTGGGCCACTGGTGGTCGCCTGCGGCCTGTCTGATTGGTTTGCTGCTCAGCTACCTGATCTGGAACTGGCGCCGCCTCAGTGTGATCCTCGCCTATTTCGGTTGGGAACTGGCACGCCTGGACAACGAACCCAAAGTCCTGCCCGAACGTCGTCGTGCACCCGCCAGCAAAGGCGATGTGTTGCAGGCGCGTATCTTTGCCCTGGAACAAGCCGTAAGCCGCACACGTGACACACGGCGCTTTATGGCCGATGGCCTGGAGTGCCTGCCGGTGGCAACCCTGATTACCGATCCCAAGGGCAATATCCTGCTGGCCAACCGCATCTCCCGGCAAGTGTTCGGCAATGATCTGGTCAACGAAAACCTGTTGGAGCAGCTGGCGGACTTGGGCTACCCACCGCTGCACAATGGCGTGCGCCCTGCCCTGTCGGCGCTGGAGCTTGTGGAGTTCCGGGACATCCACCAACGCAGCCTGCGCATGGAGCTCGCGCCCTTGCTGCCGGCTGAAGGCGACGTTGCCCTTGGTTGGCTGCTGAGCCTGACGGATTTGAGCAAGGAGCGCGAAGCCCAGCAACACCGCGAGACCATGTTGCGGTTCCTCTCTCACGACCTGCGCGCACCCCATTCAGCGATCCTTGCACTGCTGGATGTGCATAACGGCGAGTCCCCGGTGTTTGCCCAGATCGAACAACAAGTTCGCCGTGCCTTGGGCCTCACCGAGTCCTTCGTGCAACTGGCGAAAGCCGAGGCTGATGGTTACCAGTTCCAACCGACGCTGTTCGCCATGTTGGTCATGGATGCCTTTGACCAAGTGGCGCTGATCGCCCAGCTCAAGGGGATTCATCTGGTTCACGACTTGGACGAGGCCGATGAAGGCATGGTGTCAGCTGACCAATCACTGCTAACCCGCGCGTTGTTCAACGTGCTGGAGAACGCCATCAAGTATTCGCCTTCCGGAACGACCGTGAGGTTGAGGCACAGCAGCGCAGAAGGCTGGTTGGAATGCCGTATCAGCGACCAGGGTCCAGGGATTGCCGCACAGGACTTGCCGGAGCTGTTCAGCCAATACCGCCGCTTCGATTCGTCCCAAGGCAGCGAAGGCCTGGGGTTGGGATTGACGATGGTCAAGGCCGTGGTAGAACGTCATGGCGGGCGCATCAGTTGCGAAAGCGTGGTGGGCAAAGGCACCACATTCAGCCTTCAACTGCCGCTGCTGGACGACTGAAAAAACGTACTTTTCTGCTGTGCATAAAAAACCGGTCACAAGGACCGGTTTTTTTATGCGGAAAAAACTTATGCACCTTTTCCCTGATTTTATGACCTTGAGAAATATATAAGTAAATCAGCCTCTTATAAGACGAAAAAGGCGATTCGCCAACAAACCGTACACAGGTTATCCACAGATGCTCAGATGACCGGCGTGTCGACTACAACCGGCTCCGGCGGCAACGACCCCATGGCCCGTTGCTGGGCTTCGTTCCACGCCTGGGCGCGGTCATTCAGCGCGGCGATGGCACGGGGTCCTTCACCTTCGGCGTACATCGGTTCGCCGATCACCACGGTGATGGTGCCTGCGCGTTTCGCCCAGCCGGTCTTTGGCCAGAACTTACCGGCGTTATGCGCAATCGGCAGTACCGGCAGATGCGCATTGACCGCCAAAGCCGTACCACCGCGTGAGAACTTGCCTACCGTGCCGTAGGGCACACGCGTGCCTTCGGGGAAGATCAGCACCCAAACACCGTCCTTGAGCAGCTCATCGCCTTTCTTGGCCACGTGCTTGAGTGCGGCCTTGGGGTTGTCACGGTCGATGGCGATCGGGCGCAGCATCGCCATGGCCCAGCCAAAGAACGGTACGTACAACAGCTCGCGCTTGAGTACCTGGCTCAGCGGCGAGAAGTACGCCGACAGGAAGAACGTCTCCCAGGTGCTCTGGTGGTTCGACAGAATCACGCAGGGCTGGTCCGGGACGTTTTCCGCGCCCTTGACCTCGAAGCGGATGTTCAGGAACACCTTGGACAGCCACAACGCGCAGCGGCACCAATAGACGTTGATAAAGCGATAGCGCGCCTTGAATGGCAAAAAGGGCGCAATAAAAAAGCTCAGGGTGCACCAGAGGAACGAACTGGTGCCCAGCAGCAGGTAAAAGAAAAAGGTTCTGATGGCCTGCAAAATCGACATGGCGGCATTTACCGTTGCGGGACGCGGCCCGCCTGCTAAAAGCGCACTCCCGAGCAATCCTTGTTCAGGAAGTCGAGGGTGGCTAGTTGTTGATAAGTTCTGCGGCAACGGCCGCCAGATCGTCAAAAATCAAGGTGCCTACCGGCAGGTTTTTCGCCTGGGTCTTTTCGCCTTTTCCGGTCTTAACCAAAACTGGCTGAGAGTCGACGGCTTTGGCCGCCTCCAGGTCACCGAGGCTGTCCCCGACGAACCATATCCCAGCTAACGGCACCTTGTAATGTTCTGCAATGGTTTTCAACATGCCAGGCTTGGGTTTGCGGCAATCGCAGCCCTCATCCGGCCCGTGGGGGCAGTACACCACCAACCCCACCTCACCGCCCTGCTCGGCCACTAACGTGCGCAAGCGCGCGTGCATGGCGTCCAGGGTGGCGATGTCGTAGTAACCACGGGCGATGCCGGACTGGTTGGTGGCGATGGCCACCGTCCAGCCGGCTTTGCTCAACTGCGCGATGGCCTCGATCGAGCCGGGCAGTGGAATCCATTCCGCCACCGACTTGATGTAAGCGTCGGAGTCGACATTGATCACCCCGTCCCGATCAAGAATCAGCAGTTTCAACATGGTCAGCTCAGCGTCGAAATGTCAGCAATGTTGACGAACAGACCACGCAGGCGCGCCAGCATGGCGTAGCGGTTTTTGCGCACGCCGGCATCGTCGGCATTGATCATCACGGCTTCGAAGAACGCATCCACCGGGTCACGCAAGGTGGCCAGGCGCGCGAGCGCTTCGGCGTAGTTACGCTCGGCGATCAGCGGTTTCACTGCCGTCTCCGCTTTGGCGATGGCCGAGTTCAGCGAGAACTCCTTGGCGTCGGCAAACAGGCCTGGGTCGACGTCAGCATTGCCCAGGCCTTCGGCCTTGCTCAGCAGGTTCGACACACGTTTGTTCACAGCGGCCAGGGCGTCGGCTTCCGGCAGTTTGCGGAAGGCCTGCACAGCTTGTACGCGCTGGTCGAAGTCCAGCGCCGAACCCGGTTGCAGGGCACGTACCGCCAGGTACACCGACACGTCCACGCCTTCGTCTTCGTAACGCGCACGCAGGCGGTCGAACACGAACTCCAGCACTTGCTCGGCCAGGCCGGCTTGCTTGACCTTGGCACCGAACTGGCCGACGGCAAACACCACGGCCTGGGTCAGGTCGAGGTCCAGCTTCTTGTCGATCAGGATACGCAGCACGCCCAGGGCCGCACGGCGCAGGGCATACGGGTCTTTGCTGCCGGTGGGCAGCATGCCGATACCGAAGATACCCACAAGGGTATCCAGCTTGTCGGCGATGGCCACCGCAGCGCCGGTCAAGGTGCTTGGCAGTTCAGCACCGGCACCGCGCGGCATGTACTGCTCGTTCAGCGCCAGGGCTACATCGTCCGGCTCGCCGTCGTTGAGGGCGTAGTAGTAGCCGGCAACGCCTTGCATCTCCGGGAACTCGCCGACCATCTCGGTGGCCAGGTCGCACTTTGACAGCAGGCCTGCACGCGCAGCCCAGGCGGAATCGCCACCAATGCGTGGCGCAATGTAGGCGGCCAGCTTGGAAACGCGCACGGCCTTGTCGTAGACGCTGCCGAGTTTTTCCTGGAACACCACGTTCTGCAGGCGCAGGTTGAAGTCTTCCAGCTTCTGCTTCTTGTCTTGTTTGAAGAAGAACTCGGCGTCAGTCAGGCGCGGGCGAACGACTTTTTCGTTACCGGCGATAATCTGCTGCGGGTCCTTGCTTTCGATATTGGCCACGGTGATGAAGCGCGGCAGCAACTTGCCGTCCACGTCCAGCAGGCAGAAATACTTCTGGTTGTCCTGCATGGTGGTGATCAGCGCTTCTTGCGGCACGTCGAGGAAACGCTCTTCGAACGAACACACCAGCGGCACCGGCCATTCAACCAGCGCGGTCACTTCGTCGAGCAGGCTTGGCGGCACGATGGCGGTGCCTTCCTGCAGGCGGGCCAGCTCTTCGGTACGCTTGCTGATCAGCTCGCGACGCTCGTTGGCGTCGGCCAGCACGTAGGCGGCACGCAGGTCGGCAGCGTAGTTGGCCGGCGAGGTGATGCGTACAGCTTCAGGGTGATGGAAGCGGTGACCACGGGAATCACGACCGGCTTTCTGGGCAAGGAGGGTGCAATCGATGACCTGGTCACCGAGCAGCATCACCAGCCACTGGGTCGGACGTACGAACTCTTCCTTGCGAGCGCCCCAGCGCATGCGCTTCGGGATCGGCAGGTCGTTCAGCGAGTCTTCAACGATGGTCGGCAACAGGCTGGCGGTCGGCTTGCCGGTGATGACCTGGCTGAAACGCAGTTTCGGGCCGCTCTGGTCGATCTCGCTCAGCTCGACGCCACACTTCTTGGCAAAACCAAGGGCGGCTTGAGTCGGGTTGCCTTCGGCATCGAAAGCGGCCTGGCGTGGTGGGCCGTCGAGGTTGATGTTGCGGTCCGGCTGCTGGGTTTCCAGCGCGGTCAGCAACACGGCCAGGCGACGTGGCGCGGCGTAGACTTTCTTCGCGGCGAATTTAAGACCCGCGGTCTGCAGGCCTTTTTCGATACCGGCCAGGAACGCGTCGGCCAGGGTGTTCAGTGCCTTGGGTGGCAGCTCTTCGGTGCCCAGTTCAACCAGGAAATCTTGAGCACTCATTGTGCAGCCTCCAGCTTAGCCAACACTTCATCACGCAGGTCCGGGGTTGCCATCGGGAAGCCCAGCTTGGCGCGAGCCAGCAGGTAGGCTTGGGCGACGGAACGCGCCAGGGTGCGTACACGCAGGATGTATTGCTGGCGCGCGGTGACCGAGATGGCACGGCGGGCATCCAGCAGGTTGAAGGTATGGGAGGCCTTCAACACCATTTCATAGCTTGGCAACGGCAGCGGCTGGTCGAGCTCGATCAGGCGCTTGGCTTCGCTTTCATAGAAGTCGAACAGTTCGAACAGTTTGTCGACGTTGGCGTGTTCGAAGTTGTAGGTGGACTGCTCCACCTCGTTCTGGTGGAACACGTCGCCGTAGGTCACTTTGCCGAACGGGCCGTCAGCCCACACCAGGTCGTAGACCGAGTCCACGCCTTGCAGGTACATGGCCAGGCGCTCGAGGCCGTAGGTGATTTCGCCGGTCACCGGGTAGCACTCGATGCCACCGGCTTGCTGGAAGTAAGTGAACTGCGTCACTTCCATGCCGTTGAGCCAGACTTCCCAGCCCAGGCCCCAGGCGCCCAGGGTCGGCGATTCCCAGTTGTCTTCGACAAAACGGATATCGTGGACCAGCGGGTCCAGGCCCACATGCTTGAGCGAGCCCAGGTACAGTTCCTGGAAGTTGTCCGGGTTCGGCTTCAGTACCACCTGGAACTGGTAGTAGTGCTGCAGGCGGTTCGGGTTTTCGCCGTAGCGGCCGTCAGTCGGGCGACGACTGGGCTGCACATAAGCGGCGTTCCAGGTTTCCGGGCCGATGGCCCGCAGGAATGTAGCGGTGTGGAAAGTGCCGGCGCCTACTTCCATATCGTAGGGCTGAAGTACCACACAACCTTGCTCGGCCCAGTATTGCTGGAGGGCGAGGATCAAGTCTTGGAAGGTACGCACGGCTGGCGTAGGCTGGCTCACGAAATTCACCTGTTACTTGGGCTGCGATTTAAAGAGCGGGAGTATACCCGATTCGGCCGCGCCACCATCCCCTGGAGCCTTATGCCACGCTGCTTTTGGTGTTCTGAAGATCCGCTGTACATGGCTTATCACGATCAGGAGTGGGGAACGCCGCTGCGCGATGCGCAGGGTTTGTTCGAGTTGCTTTTACTCGAAGGGTTCCAGGCGGGCCTTTCCTGGATCACCGTTTTACGCAAACGCGAGCATTATCGAAAGGTCTTGTTTGGTTTTGATGCGCAGCGGTTGGCGCGGTTGACCGATGCTGAGATCGAAGCGCTGATGCAGGATCCGGGCATTGTGCGCAATCGTCTGAAGCTCAACGCCACCCGCCGCAATGCCGCAGCCTGGCTGGCGCTGGAGGACCCGGTGGGGTTGCTCTGGTCCTTTGTTGGTGGCCATCCCAAGGTCAATCACTTCAAGGACCGCAGCGAAGTGCCGGCGATTACACCCGAGGCTGAAGCCATGAGCAAAGCCCTGAAAAAAGCCGGTTTCACCTTCGTCGGGCCGACCATTTGCTACGCGTTCATGCAGGCCTCAGGCATGGTCATGGATCACACTCAGGACTGCGACCGTTACGCGGACTTGGCCAACGCCGGTTAGAATGCCGGCTTTGCGCACCACACACGATCAGGAGTGACCTGTGGAAAAGTTGAAAGGCGCCTTGCTGGTAGGCGCTCTCCGGTTGTTTGCCCTGCTGCCCTGGCGCGCTGTCCAGGCCGTCGGCACGGCGATTGGCTGGATCATGTGGAAAACCCCCAACCGCTCCCGCGACACGGTGCGGATCAACCTGTCCAAATGCTTCCCGGACATGGACCCCGTCGAGCGTGAAGCTTTAGTCGGCCGCAGCCTGATGGACATCGGCAAGTCCCTGACCGAAAGCGCCTGCGCCTGGATCTGGCCGGCCCAGCGTTCCATCGACCTGGTGCGTGAAGTCGAAGGCCTGGAGGTGCTGCACGAAGCCCTGGCTTCGGGCAAAGGCGTGGTCGGCATCACCAGCCACTTGGGCAATTGGGAAGTGCTGAACCATTTCTATTGCAGCCAGTGCAAACCGATCATTTTCTACCGCCCGCCCAAGCTCAAGGCGGTGGATGAGTTGCTGCGCAAGCAGCGCGTGCAACTGGGCAACCGCGTGGCGGCGTCGACCAAGGAAGGCATCCTCAGCGTGATCAAGGAAGTTCGCAAAGGCGGCCAGGTGGGCATTCCGGCGGATCCTGAGCCGGCGGAATCCGCAGGGATCTTCGTGCCGTTCTTTGCCACCCAGGCGCTGACCAGCAAGTTCGTGCCGAACATGCTTGCCGGTCACAAGGCCGTCGGCGTGTTCCTGCACGCGCTGCGGCTGCCGGACGGTTCGGGTTACAAAGTGATTCTGGAAGCGGCGCCGGAAGACATGTACAGCACCGACACTGCTACGTCCTGTGCGGCGATGAGCAAGGTGGTGGAGCGGTATGTCGGCGCTTATCCGAGCCAGTACATGTGGAGCATGAAGCGCTTCAAGAAACGCCCGCCGGGCGAAGCGCGCTGGTATTGATGCCGGCTTGACACTTGTAGTGAGCGAGCTTGCCTCGCGCGGGGCAAGCCCGCTCACTACAAAAGCACGCGTTTACACGCGGTCGAGTTTCTTCAGGAACACCGCCATTTCTTTTTCGGCCTGTTTGTCGCCATGGGCCTGGGCCGCTTCGATGCCCTTCTCCCACGCCAGCCGCGCCGCCGCACGATCTTCCAACCCCAACTGCGCCTTACCCAACAACTTCCACGCCGCCGAATACTTGGGGTCGAACTCCACACATTTCTGCAGATGCTCCGCCGCCTTGGCGTTGTCTTTCAAATCCAGATAACCCTTGCCCAAACCAAAACGCAGCAGGGAATTATCCACACCCTTGGCGAGCATTTTTTCCAGGGATTCGAGCATGCAGGCGTACTCCGTTGTGTCAGAAAAAGCTCAGGCCCACGTGGAACAGTTTCTCCACATCGCGGATATGTTTCTTGTCTACCAGGAACAAGATCACATGGTCCCCGGTTTCGATCACTGTGTCGTCGTGGGCAATGATCACCTCTTCGTCGCGAATGATCGCGCCAATGGTGGTGCCCGGCGGCAAGCCGATATCGCGGATGGCCTTGCCGATCACCTTGCTCGACTTGGAATCACCGTGAGCAATCGCCTCGATGGCTTCCGCCGCACCCCGGCGCAGGGAGTGCACGCTGACGATATCGCCACGACGCACGTGGGCCAGCAACGTGCCGATGGTCGCCAACTGCGGGCTGATGGCGATGTCGATATCGCCGCCCTGGATCAGGTCCACATAAGCCGGGTTGTTGATGATGGTCATCACCTTCTTCGCGCCCAGGCGCTTGGCCAGCAGCGATGACATGATGTTGGCTTCGTCGTCGTTGGTCAGGGCCAGGAAGATATCCGCGTCGGCGATGTTCTCTTCCATCAGCAGGTCGCGGTCCGAGGCACTGCCTTGCAGTACGACGGTGCTGTCGAGGGTGTCGGATAAATGCCGGCAACGTGCCGGACTCATCTCGATGATTTTCACCTGGTAGCGGCTTTCGATGGCTTCGGCCAAACGCTCGCCGATCTGCCCGCCGCCGGCGATGACGATGCGTTTATAGGTCTCGTCGAGGCGGCGCATTTCGCTCATGACGGCACGAATATTCGCCTTGGCGGCGATGAAAAACACTTCGTCGTCGGCCTCGATCACCGTGTCGCCTTGGGGCAGGATCGGGCGGTCGCGCCGGAAAATCGCCGCGACGCGGGTTTCCACATTCGGCATGTGCTCGCGCAACTGGCGCAGTTGCTGGCCCACCAGCGGGCCGCCGTAGTAGGCCTTCACCGCGACCAGTTGCGCCTTGCCGCCGGCGAAGTCGATCACCTGCAAGGCGCCCGGAATCTCGATCAGGCGCTTGATGTAGTGGGTCACCACTTGTTCCGGGCTGATCAGCACGTCGACCGGAATCGCATCGTTGTCGAACAGCCCGGCGCGGGTCAGGTAGGCCGCTTCGCGTACACGGGCAATTTTGGTCGGGGTGTGGAACAGGGTATGGGCGACCTGGCAGGCGACCATGTTGGTTTCGTCGCTGTTGGTCACGGCCACCAGCATGTCGGCATCGTCGGCACCGGCCTGGCGCAGCACCGTCGGGAACGATGCACGGCCTTGTACGGTGCGGATATCGAGGCGGTCGCCCAGGTTGCGCAGGCGCTCGCTGTCGGTGTCGACCACCGTGATGTCGTTGGCTTCGCTGGCCAAATGTTCGGCCAGCGTGCCACCGACTTGCCCTGCCCCAAGGATGATGATTTTCATCCGGTCACTCCCTTAAAACCATTCAGCCGCGCGCGGCGGCGATCTTGATCAGTTTGGCGTAGTAGAAGCCATCGTGTCCGCCTTCTTGCGCGAGCAATTGGCGGCCGTGGGGCTGCTTGATGCCAGCCGTGGTGGCGAGGTCGAGCTCCCGGGCGCCGCTGGTGCGGGCGAGGAAGGCTTCGATCACCTCGGTGTTTTCCGTCGGCAAGGTGGAACAGGTGGCGTAGAGCAGGATGCCGCCAACGTCCAGGGTCGGCCACATTGCGTCGAGCAGTTCGCCTTGCAGCACGGCCAGGGCGGCGATGTCGTCGGGTTGGCGGGTGAGCTTGATGTCCGGGTGGCGGCGGATCACGCCGGTGGCGGAACAGGGTGCATCGAGCAGGATGCGCTGGAACGGCTTGCCGTCCCACCAGGTGGCGGTGTCACGGCCGTCGGCGGCGATCAGCTCAGCGCTGAGGCCCAGACGAGCGAGGTTCTCGCGCACGCGCACCAGGCGCTTGGCTTCCAGGTCGACGGCGACGACACCGGCCAGGTCCTTTTCGACTTCCAGGATGTGACAGGTCTTACCGCCTGGCGCGCAGCACGCGTCGAGCACGCGTTGACCGGGTGCCAGGTCGAGCAGGTCGGCAGCCAGTTGCGCGGCTTCATCCTGCACGCTGATCCAGCCTTCGGCAAAGCCCGGCAGGCTGCGTACATCGGCGGCGGCTTCGAGCACGATGCCGTCGACGCTGTACACGCACGGCGTGGCGTTGATACCGGCCTCGGTGAGCAATTGCAGGTAGGCGTCACGGCTGTGATGACGACGATTGACCCGCAGGATCATCGGCGGATGCGCATTGTTCGCCGCGCAAATAGCTTCCCATTGCTCCGGCCAGAAGGCTTTCAGGGACTTTTGCAGCCAGCGCGGGTGGGCGGTGCGCACCACCGGGTCATGTTCCAGCTCGGCCAGCAGCGCTTCGCTTTCTCGCTGGGCTCGGCGCAGCACGGCGTTGAGCAGGGCCTTGGCCCAAGGTTTTTTCAGCTTGTCGGCGCAACCGACGGTTTCACCGATGGCGGCGTGGGCGGGCACGCGGGTGTAGAGCAACTGATAGAGGCCCACCAGCAGCAGCGCCTCGACATCCGCATCGGCCGTCTTGAACGGTTTTTGCAGCAACTTGGTTGCCAACGCCGACAAGCGTGGCTGCCAGCGGGCCGTGCCAAAGGCCAGGTCCTGGGTGAAACCGCGATCGCGGTCTTCGACCTTGTCCAGTTGGGTCGGCAACGAACTGTTCAGCGAAGCCTTGCCTTGGAGGACGGCAGCGAGAGCCTTGGCGGCAGCCAGACGTGGGTTCATTGGGCGGCCCCGAGGAGAGTACCCACGGCAAATTTCTCACGACGGCTGTTGAACAAATCGCTGAAATTGAGCGCCTTGCCACCGGGTAATTGCAGACGGGTCAGGCACAACGCTTGTTCACCGCAGGCGACCAACAGGCCGTCCTTGCTGGCGCCGATGATCTCACCGGGAGCGCCTTTGCCCTCGGTCAAGGTGGCGGCCAAGACTTTCAAGGCTTCGCCGTTGAGGGTGCTGTGGCAGATCGGCCACGGGTTGAAGGCGCGCACCAGGCGCTCCAGCTCCACGGCCGGGCGGCTCCAGTCGATGCGCGCTTCGTCTTTATTCAGTTTGTGGGCGTAAGTGGCCAGGCTGTCGTCCTGCACTTCACCTTCCAGGGTGCCCGCAGCCAGGCCAGCGATGGCCTGTATCACAGCGGGCGGGCCCAGTTCGGCAAGGCGGTCGTGCAGGCTGCCGCCTGTGTCTTCGCCAGTGATCGGCGTAGTGACCTTGAGCAGCATCGGGCCGGTGTCCAGCCCTGCTTCCATGCGCATCACGGTCACGCCGCTTTCGCTGTCACCGGCTTCCACCGCACGCTGGATCGGTGCCGCACCGCGCCAGCGAGGCAACAGCGAGGCATGGCTGTTGATGCAGCCCAGGCGTGGGATATCCAGCACCACTTGCGGCAGGATCAGGCCGTAGGCCACCACCACCAACAGGTCCGGCTTCAGCGCCGCCAGTTCGGCCTGGGCCTCGGCATTACGCAGGGTCGGCGGTTGCAGCACGGGAATGTTGTGCTCCAGCGCCAGCTGCTTGACCGGGCTCGGCATCAGTTTTTGCCCACGACCGGCCGGGCGATCCGGCTGGGTGTACACCGCGACGATGTCATAAGGGCTGGCAAGCAGGGCCTTGAGGTGTTCGGCGGCAAATTCAGGCGTGCCGGCAAAAACAATGCGCAGTGGCTCGGTCATGGGAGGTCTCGGTTAAAAGCAGTCACAAAAGAAAAAGGCTTGCCGCAGCAAGCCTTTGGAAGGGGGCATCAAGCTTGCTGGCGATGCTTTTTTTCCAGCTTCTTCTTGATCCGGTCGCGCTTGAGCGTGGACAGGTAATCGACAAACAGCTTGCCGTTGAGGTGGTCGCATTCGTGCTGGATGCACACCGCCAGCAGGCCTTCGGCAATCAGCTCGAACGGCTTGCCGTCGCGGTCCAGGGCCTTGATCTTTACGCGCAGCGGGCGTTCGACGTTCTCGTAGAACTCCGGCACGGAGAGGCAGCCTTCCTGGTATTCGCCCATTTCGTCGGTCAGCGGTTCGAACTCGGGGTTGATGTAAACCATCGGTTCGCTGCGATCTTCCGACAGGTCCATGACCACGACGCGCTGATGCACGTTGACCTGGGTCGCGGCGAGGCCGATACCCGGGGCTTCATACATTGTTTCAAACATGTCATCGACCAACTGACGAACCTTGTCGTCCACTACGGCCACCGGTTTGGCGATCGTGCGCAGGCGCGAGTCGGGGAATTCGAGGATGTTCAAAATAGCCATAAGCGTAATTGCTGCACATGTGAGGTAGAGGCAAATCGGCGTTGGGATGGACCCACACGACCGGTGTGAAACCCTTAAAAGCCGCGAAGGCCAAGGCATTTCACGCGAACGCACATAATAAAGGAGATTCACCCCATGAGGAAATCGCTACTCGTCTTGCTGCTGTGGGCCCCGTTTTCCATGGCCCTGCTGCCCTCGCCCGTCCAGCGCCTGGAACAACCGACGCAACAGGCTATCCAGCGCTTCCTGCTGCATAACCGCATCCTTGATACACCCCAGGACCTGGACAACGCACCGTACATCATCGCTGCCGAAGCTGGCCGCGTGCTCGGCGCCGATGGCGAGCGCGTGTATGCCAGGGGCAACCTGGACCCTTCCCAGCCCAATTACGGCATATTCCGACGCGGCAAGGCCTACACCGACCCACAGACCCGAGAGCTGTTGGGGATCAATGCCGACGACATCGGCACCGCCCGTTTTGTCACCGCAGGCGACCTCACCACCCTGGCCGTGCAACGCGTTACCCAGGAGGTGCGACCCGGTGATCGCCTGCTGCGTGCGCAAACACCCGTCGACCCGGCCGCTCTTGCTGTCACGCCAACGGCCGCCTTTATCGAAGGGCAGATCATCGATATTCCCAAGGGCGTGACCCAGATCGGCGTGCTGGATGCCGTAACCCTGAACAAAGGCCGTCGTGACGGCCTGGTCGAAGGCCAACTCCTCAGCGTGATCAAGACCGGCGCCACGGTGCGCGACCGCCTGACCGGCGCGCCGACGAAACTGCCCGACGAGCGCGCCGGCACCCTGCTGGTGTTTCGCACCTACGAAAAGCTCAGTTACGGCCTGGTGCTCAATGCCTCACGACCGTTGGCGGTGATGGACCGTTTCGAGACTGCTCATCAAACACAATAAATAGCCTGCTAAATAAGTTACCAACAGAGTTATCCACAACTTGTTCCGGTCAAGGATGATCAGATGTATCCGACAAATAGCCACGAAATTTCCCCCTCAGAACTGGAAGCGCGTCTACGCTTGCACAGGCTGCCGGAACTGGGTCAGAAACGTTTTCGCTTGTTGATCGAAGCGTTCGGCTCTGCCTCAAAAGCCATCAGTGCGCCTGCCAGCGCCTGGCGTTCACTCGGGCTGCCGGCCATCAGCGCCGATGCCCGGCGCAGTCATGAAATTCGCGATGCTGCCAGCGAGGCTTTGGCCTGGCTGGCCTGCCCGGCCCAGCATTTGCTGATGTGGGACCAGCCGGACTACCCTGCACTGCTTGCCCAGATTGATGATGCGCCGCCGCTGTTATTCGTCGCCGGTGACCCTGCAATCCTGGAAAAACCGCAACTGGCGATAGTCGGCAGCCGCCGTGCATCGCGTCCCGGCATGGACACGGCGGCGGCGTTTTCGCGCACCTTGGCGAGCGCCGGTTTTGTCATCACCAGTGGCCTTGCGTTAGGCATTGACGGTGCAGCGCATCAGGCGGCATTGGATGTGGGCGGCCAGACAATTGGCGTGCTCGGCACCGGGCTTGAAAATTTTTATCCACAGCGCCACCGCCGGCTGGCAGCGGCGATGATTGACCAAGGTAGCGCGGTGGTTTCCGAGTTCCCCTTGGATGCGCCGCCCCAGGCGGGTAATTTTCCCCGACGCAATCGGATCATCAGTGGCTTGTCCCTGGGCGTGCTGGTGGTGGAAGCCAGCATGGCCAGCGGTTCGCTGATCACGGCGAAACTGGCGGCCGAGCAAGGGCGCGAGGTGTATGCGATTCCGGGCTCCATCCATCATCCCGGCGCCAAGGGCTGTCATCAGTTGATCCGTGATGGTGCGGTGCTGGTGGAGACTATCGAACACATCCTGGAAGGTTTACGTGGCTGGCAGGCATTGTCCCGCCCAGCGCCGATGCCGGTTGTGCATCCGTTGCTGGCGTTGCTGCACGCGGCGCCTCACACCAGCGAAGCCCTGGCGATTGCCAGTGGACGGCCGTTGTCCCAGGTACTGGCGAGCCTTACGGAGCTTGAGCTCGAAGGTCAGGTCATCTGCGAAAGCGGGCGCTGGCTTGCGCGCTGCTAGGTTTTGTAAAGAAGATCGGTAAACTGCGCAGAGCTTTAGTCTGGAGAGTGAACAATGGTCAACCGGTGGCGTGTGCTGGAAACCGCACGAGAAATTCGCGCAGGCGCGGTGATTGCCTATCCAACCGAAGCGGTTTGGGGCTTGGGCTGCGACCCGTGGAACGAAGAAGCAGTGGACCGTTTGCTCGCCATCAAGAACCGTTCGGTGGACAAGGGCCTGATCCTGGTGGCGGACAACATCCGTCAGTTCGACTTTCTGTTCGAAGACTTCCCGCAGGACTGGATCGACCGCATGGCCAGCACTTGGCCAGGGCCGAACACCTGGCTGGTGCCCCATCAGGATTTGTTGCCGGAGTGGGTGACGGGTATGCACGACACCGTTGCCCTGCGGGTGACTGATCATCCGCTGGTGCGGGATTTGTGCTCGCTGGTAGGGCCGTTGATTTCCACATCAGCCAACCCGCAAGGACGCCCGGCGGCGCGCACGCGGATTCGCGTGGAGCAATACTTTCGTGGCCAGGTGGACCTGGTGTTGGGTGGCGCCTTGGGTGGACGCAAGAACCCGAGCTTGATTCGCGACCTGGTGACCGGTGAAGTGGTGCGGCCTTCCTGAGACCGAGGTGCGGCCTTCGCGAGCAAGCCCGCTCCCACATTTTGATCGAGTTCCAACCGAAGGAATGCGGTCAAAATGTGGGAGCGGGCTTGCTCGCGAAGAGGTCCTTAAAATCGCCGAAAATCTATAGCCTTACGGCAACAAAATAGTCGACCCAGTCGTCCTGCGCCCCGACAACTCCGTCTGCGCCTTCGCCGCCTCCGCCAGCGCATACCGCTGGTTGATATCAATGCGCACCTTGCCGCTCTGGATCATCGAAAACAGGTCATCCGCCATCGCCTGCAGGTTTTGCGGGTTGTTGGCATAGGTCGCCAGGGTCGGCCGGGTGACGTACAGCGAACCTTTGGCCGACAGAATCCCCAAGTTCACCCCGTCCACCGCGCCTGACGCATTGCCGAAACTCACCACCAGCCCCCGTGGCGCGACGCTGTCCAGCGAGGTCAGCCAGGTGTCCTTGCCGACGCCGTCGTACACCACCGGTACTTTTTTGCCGTCGGTCAATTCCAGCACGCGTTGTGCGACGTCTTCCTTGCTGTAGTCGATGGTTTCCCAGGCACCGAGGGATTTGGCCAGGGCGGCTTTTTCCGGTGAACTCACAGTACCGATCAGCTTTACACCCAGGGCCTTGGCCCATTGGCAGGCCAGTGAGCCGACGCCACCGGCTGCAGCGTGGAACAGGATGGTTTCGCCGCCCTTCAGTTCATAGGTCTGGCGCAGCAGGTACTGCACGGTCAGGCCTTTGAGCATGGCGCCGGCGGCTTGTTCGAAGCTGATGTCGTCCGGCAGGTGCACCAGGTTGGCGGCGGGCAGCACATGCAGTTGGCTGTAGGCGCCCAGCGGGCCGCTGCCGTAGGCCACGCGGTCGCCGACTTTGAATTGGGTGACTTCGCTGCCGACCGCGTCCACCACGCCGGCGCCCTCTGCACCCAGCCCCGATGGCAACGCGGGCGGCGCATACAGGCCACTGCGGAAATAGGTGTCGATGAAGTTCAGGCCAATCGCCTCGTTACGCACGCGAACCTGCTGCGGGCCGGGCTCTGCCGGCGTGTAGTCCACAAACTCAAGTACTTCGGGGCCGCCATGGGCGCTGAACTGGATACGTTTGGCCATCTGCACTTCTCCTGGGTTCGAATCGCGTAGCCCCCTATCGGACTCCTAAGCTTGATCTTCGTCAACTGCGGCGCAACCGGGTGCAGTGGTATCCTGTGCGCCCATTTGCCGCCGACGCCCAATGGCCTCGCGTAGCTTTGCCCGATTCAAGGTGATGCCATGACTACCCGCACCGAGGCTGTAAAGGCCTACCTGCTTGACCTGCAAGACCGCATTTGCAGCGCCCTGGAAACCTTCGAGACGGACACTCGCTTTATCGAAGACGCCTGGACCCGGCCTGCCGGCGGCGGCGGACGCACCCGTGTGATCGAAAACGGTTCGGTGATCGAAAAAGGCGGCGTCAACTTTTCCCACGTGTTTGGCAGCGGTCTCCCACCATCTGCCAGCGCGCATCGCCCTGAATTGGCCGGTCGCGGCTTTGAAGCCCTGGGTGTGTCGCTGGTGATTCATCCGCACAACCCACACGTACCGACGTCCCACGCCAATGTGCGCTTTTTCATCGCTGAAAAAGAAGGCGAAGAGCCGGTGTGGTGGTTCGGCGGTGGTTTCGACCTCACGCCTTACTACGGCAATGAAGAAGATTGCATCCACTGGCACCGCGTGGCCGAGCAGGCCTGTGCGCCGTTCGGTCCAGACGTGTACTCGCGCTACAAAGCCTGGTGCGACACCTACTTCCACATCAAGCACCGCAACGAACCGCGCGGCATCGGCGGCCTGTTCTTCGATGACCTGAACGAGTGGGACTTCGACACCTGCTTCGCCTTCATCCGCGCCATCGGCGACGCCTACATCAACGCCTACCTGCCGATCGTGCAGCGCCGCAAGGCCACCGCCTACACCGAGCAACAGCGCGAATTCCAGGAGTTCCGTCGTGGCCGCTACGTTGAATTCAACCTGGTCTACGACCGTGGCACCCTGTTTGGCCTGCAATCGGGCGGACGCACCGAGTCGATCCTGATGTCGCTGCCGCCGCAGGTGCGCTGGAGCTACGACTGGAAGGCCGATGCCGGCAGCGAAGAAGCGCGCCTCACCGACTACTTCCTGCAAGACCGCGACTGGCTGGGCGTTGTCGCGCCCAAGGCGGCTGTCTGATGGACCGCTATGTCGTGTTCGGCAACCCCATCGGCCACAGCAAGTCGCCGCTGATCCATCGCATGTTCGCCGAGCAGACCGGCGAGCAACTGGACTACAGCACCTTGCTGGCGCCGCTGGAGGATTTCACTGGCTGTGCCCGTGAGTTTTTTCAGCAGGGGCGGGGTGCCAACGTCACCGTACCGTTCAAGGAGGATGCCTACCGCTTGGCCAACACCTTGACCGACCGCGCCCAACGCGCGGGTGCGGTGAACACCCTGAGCAAACTGGCCGACGGCAGCCTGTTGGGCGACAACACCGACGGTGCCGGCCTGGTGCGTGACCTGACGGTTAACGCCGGGTTGAGCCTGCAAGGCAAACGCATCTTGTTGCTGGGCGCTGGTGGCGCGGTACGCGGCGCGCTGGAGCCGTTGCTGGCCGAACAGCCTGCTTCGCTGATCATCGCCAACCGCACCGTGGAAAAGGCCGAAATGCTCGCTGAGTTGTTCGACGACCTGGGCCCGGTGTCCGCCAGTGGTTTCGACTGGTTGCGTGAGCCGGTGGATGTGATCATCAACGCCACCTCCGCCAGCCTGTCAGGCGATGTACCGCCGATTGCGGGCAGCCTGATCGAACCGGGCAAGACCTTTTGCTACGACATGATGTACGCCAAGGAACCGACCGCGTTTTGCCGCTGGGCCACCGAACAAGGCGCAGCGGTGGCGATGGATGGCCTGGGCATGCTGGTGGAACAGGCGGCGGAAGCGTTTTTCCTGTGGCGCGGCGTGCGCCCGGACTCGGCGCCCGTACTGGCTGAACTACGCCGCCAACTGGGCTGATACAGAACTAAATGTGGGAGCGGGCTTGCTCGCGAATCCGGTGGTTCAGCTAAGTAATTTTTAGCTGACATACCGCATTCGCGAGCAAGCCCGCTCCCACATTTTTAACTGCGTTCAATCCTGAAAATTGATAGGGCAGCTGTCGGCCCCTTCCAGCTTTTTCAACTCTTCTACTACCTGCGGCCTGGCCCGGCGCAATGTCAGGCTGCGCCCCAAGCCCTTCAAGCGCCGCGCTTCCTGGTGCAGCATCTCCACCCCGGAATAGTCGATAAAGTTGATCTGCTGCGCCTCGATCACCACCCGTTCGCCCTGCAGGCTTTGCAGGCGTACTTGCAGATAGTGGCTGGCGCCGAAAAAGATCGAACCCCCCACCCGCAGCACATCTTCATCGCCATCGCGCCATTGCTGTACCCGTGGCTGCGAAGTGCGCTTGAGGTAGAAAAACAGCGACGCCAGCACCCCGGCGTAAATCGCTGTTTGCAACTCCAACAGCAAGGTGGCGACGCATGTCAGGCTCATCACCACGAACTCGGCGCGACTGACGCGGAATAACGCGCGAATGCCACGACGGTCCACCAAACCCCAACTGATCAGCAAGATGCTCGCGGCCATGCTCGGGATCGGAATATGGGCGATCAATGCCGCGCCAAACAGCGCAAACAGTGCCACCCACAACGCGGAAAACACGCCCGCCAACGGCGAACAGGCGCCCGCCTCGTAGCTGAGGCCGGAGCGTGTGAACGAACCGGCTGACAAATACCCGGAGAAAAATCCGCCAACGATGTTGGATAAACCCTGCGCCCGCACTTCCTGGTTGGCATCGAGCAATTGCTGCGAACGCGCCGACAGCGAGCGGGCAATCGACAAGCTGGTCACCAGCCCCAGCATGCCCACCGCCACGGCGCTTGGCAGCAGGCGCAGGATCACATCCAGGTCCATGGGCAACGGGCTGAACGGCGGCAGTTTGCCGATAAACGAACTGACCAGCGCCACATGCCCGAACATCGCCGGCCACAGCCACGCCACCAGGCTGCCCAGCGCCAGGGCGATCAACAGGGTTGGCCAGCGCGGTACGAGGTATTTGAGCAGTGCCCCCACCAGCAAGGTGCCGAGCCCGAGTATGAGTGAAGCATGATCCCATTCGCCGCTATGGTGGATCAGTGCCAGCAGGCTATTGATCGCCGTGGCCTGGCTCGGTAAATCCAGCCCCAGCAGATTGGGCAGTTGCCCGAGCGCAATCACCACGGCGGCGCCCAGGGTGAAACCGAGCACCACCGAATGAGAGACAAAATTCACCAGCGCGCCAAAGCGCAGCATGCCCAGCAGCCACTGGAAAACCCCGGCGAGGAAGGTCAGCAACAGGATCAGGGTGATGTAGTCCTGCGACCCCGGCACGGCCAACGGGCTGACACTGGCGTAGAGCACAATGGAAATCGCCGCCGTGGGACCGCAGATCAGATGCCAGGAGGAACCCCAGAGGCAGGCGATCAACACCGGGATGATTGCGGCGTACAGGCCGTATTCGGGTGGGAGACCGGCGATCAGCGCGTAGGCAATTGACTGTGGCAAGGCGAGAACCGCGCCACTGAGGCCCACCATCGCATCCCGGCCGACGCTGGCGCGGGTCTGACGCGGGAGCCAGGCGAGGAAGGGGAAGAGTGTGTGGCGGTTGGGCCGGGGCATCGCGGACTCGGGTAGAAAGGTTTAGCGCAGAGTATCAGCACATATTGGTCCCTGTGGGAGCGGGCTTGCTCGCGAAAGCGGAGTGTCAGTTAGCATTTACTCAACTGATCCGACGCCTTCGCGAGCAAGCCCGCTCCCACATTTGGATTGCATCAGGCCTTTAGAGCTTGGCTTTTACAGCGCCCAGCGCATCCTTGCCATCCACGGTCTTGACGCCCTCCAGCCATTTATCCAATACCGCCGGGTTGGCCTTGATCCACGCCTTCGCCGCATCGGCATTGCTGACCTTGTTGTTGGCCACCTCGGCCATGATGCTGTTTTCCATGTCCTGGGTAAAACTCAGGTTGGTCAGCAGTTTTCCTACGTTCGGGCAGGCCTGTGCGTAGCCCTTGCGGGTCAAGGTATACACGCTGCCGGTGTCACCAAAATATTTCTCGCCGCCCTTGAGGTAGTGCATTTTCAACTGCACGTTCATCGGGTGCGGGGTCCAGCCGAGGAAGGTCACGAATTTCTGCTTCTTAACCGCCCGCGACACTTCGGCGAGCATCGCCTGTTCGCTGGACTCCACCAGCTTCCACTGGCCGAGCGCGAAGTCGTTCTTCTTGATGATTTCCTGCAACGAAATATTCGCTGGCGCGCCGGAGCCGATGCCGTAGATCTTTTTGTCGAACTTGTCGGCAAATTTGTTCAGGTCGGCAAAGTCATGCACCCCGGCGTCCCACACATAGTCGGGCACGGCGAGGGTGAACTCGGTGCCGTCGAGGTTCTTCGCCAGTTGCACCACGTCGCCATTGGCCACGAACTTGTCATAGAAGCCCTGCTGCGCCGGCATCCAGTTGCCCAGGAACACGTCCACCTGGCCATCCTTGAGGCCGCCAAAGGTGATCGGCACCGCCAGGGTGTCGACCTTGGGTTTGTAGCCCATGCCCGTCAGCAGAAACCCGGTGATGGCATTGGTGGCCGCAATATCGCTCCAGCCGGGATCGGCCATTTTTACCGTTTCACAACTGGCGTCTGCGTAAACATTGGCGCTTCCCAGCGCCAGGAGCCCCAGCATCACAGTTAACTTTTGCATGGCCTTCCCTCAGTGTTATTGGTTTTGGCAGGGTTGTGGATAACGTGCCTTGCGCTCCAGGTCGTCGAGGTCGATATGGTTGCGCATGTATTGCTGACTGGCGTCCACCAGTGGCTGGTGATCCCAGCTCTTCAGCTTGCCCTGGGTCAGTGCTTCAAACACCAGACGGCGGCGGCGTTGGCTGGCGAGCACCTGTTGGTGGATCGCCGGGATGTCCCATTTGGCCCGCGCCTCGTCCAGGAAGGCTGCAAACAGTGCCCGGTGTTGCGGCGACTGGCTGAGGTCTTCCTGCTCCCGTGGGTCGTTGTGTACATCGAACAGTAGACAAGGGTCGTCTTCGCTGTAGATGAATTTGTAGGCGCCCCGCCGAATCATCATCAGCGGGCTGATGGTGCCTTCGGCCATGTACTCGCCAAACACTTCGTCGTGCCCGCCCTGCCCTTGCAAGTGCGGGACCAGCGAGCGGCCGTCCAGCGGCAGGCGCGGGTCCAGCTCGCCGCCGGCCAGTTCCACCAGGGTCGGCAGCAGGTCGGCGGTGGACACGGCTTTACCCACGCGGCCTGCCGCGAACTGCCCCGGCGCACTGACCAGCAGCGGCACGCGGGCGGCCATTTCAAACCAGTGCATTTTGTACCAGAGGCCCCGCTCGCCGAGCATGTCGCCGTGGTCGCCGGAGAACACGATGATGGTGTCGTCGGCCAGGCCGGTGTCTTCCAGGGTTTGCAGCAGCTTGCCGACGTTGCTGTCGATATAGCTGCACGCGCCGAAGTAGGCACGCCGCGCATCACGGATCTTATCCACAGGCAGCGGCTTGTCCCACAGGTCGTAGACCTTGAGCAGGCGTTGGGAATGCGGGTCGAGATCGGCTTGCGCGGGTGTTGTAGGCAACGGGATATCAGCGTCGTCGTACAGGTCCCAGAACGGCTTGGGAATGGTGTACGGGTCGTGGGGGTGAGTCATTGACACTGTCAGGCAGAACGGCTGGTCGCCGTCCTCGCGGATATGGTCGAACAGGTATTGCTGGGCCTTGAACACCACCTCTTCGTCGAAATCCAGCTGGTTGGTGCGCACGCACGGCCCGGCTTGCAGCACCGACGACATGTTGTGATACCAGGTGGGGCGTACGTCCGGCTCGTCCCAGTTCACCGCCCAGCCGTAGTCGGCCGGGTAGATGTCGCTAGTCAGGCGTTCTTCATAACCGTGCAGTTGGTCGGGACCGCAGAAGTGCATCTTGCCCGACAGCGCGGTGCGGTAGCCGAGGCGACGCAGGTAGTGGGCGTAGGTTGGCACATCGGCGGGGAAATCGGCGGCGTTGTCGTAGGCGCCAATCTTGCTCGGCAACTGGCCGCTCACCAGGGTGAAACGCGACGGCGCGCACAACGGGCTGTTGCAATAGGCGGCGTCGAACACCACACCCTGCTCGGCGAGGCGACTCAGGTTGGGCAACTTGATAGGCGAAGAACCGTAGAACGGAAGCAACGGGGCGGCCATTTGATCGGCCATGATGAAAAGAATGTTCTTGCGCTTCATGATCTATCGGCATTCCATAGGCGGTGTTTATGCGAATGAGCATGCAGCCCATGAAAAGTGGGGTAAAGCCCATGAAAAGCAATGTCTAGGATAAGCACAGCTTATGTATGAAGCCCTCGGTGACCTGTCCCTCGATTTGCTGCGTGCCTTCGAAGCCGCCGCACGCCATCGCAGCTTTACCGCCGCGGCGATGGAACTGGGCACCACCCAACCGGCCATCAGCCAGCAGATCAAGCGCCTGGAAGAACAGTTGGCGATCCGCCTGTTTGATCGCATCTACCGGGGTATCGAACTGACTGACGCTGGTGCCCTGTTGTTCGAGCATATGCAAGGCGGTTTGCAGGGCATCAACCAGGGCTTGAGCCTGATCACCCAACAGGACCAGCATGAAGTGCTGCAAGTCGCCACCGACTTCGCTTTCGCCGCCTATTGGCTGATGCCGCGCCTGCACCGCTTTCACCAGGCCAACCCTCAGGTCGATGTGAGCCTGGTGACCAGCGAGCGCAATCACGCCACTTTGCGCAGCGATATCGACGTGGCGGTGTTGTTTGGCGACGGCCGTTTCAAGCAGGGCGACAGCCTGTGGCTGTTCAACGAGGAAGTGTTCCCGGTGTGCAGCCCGCAGTGGCTCAAGGACCAGGCAACGCCGATGACTGTGCAAAATTTGCACGATTTCCCTTTGCTGCACCTGCGCCAGGAAAACAACAGCCAGTGGTTCGACTGGAGCGGTGTGTTTCGCGAACTGGGCATCGCCAGCGCACCGACGCCCGGCCAATTGCGTTTCGACAATTACACCCTGTTGATCCAGGCGGCGATTGCCGGCCAGGGCGTGGCTATCGGCTGGCGGCACCTTGTGGATAACCTGCTGGAGCAGGGCTGGTTGTGCCGACCGGTGAGCGACACCGTCATCTCGCGCTTTGGCTATTACGTGGTGCAGCCCCAGCGCAAACGCAGGGGGCAGTTGGTCGAGCGCTTCGTCGACTGGCTGGTGGCAGAACAAGCCAGCAGCGCTCAGTCGCTGACCGGGCTGGCCCTGCCGTCCATTGCGGTCTAGCATCTGGCGCATATTGGATCCGGAGTCCGCCATGCAACGTATCAAGGGCTACCACGCCCATATCTACTTCGACGCCAGCACGATCGAACAGGCGCGCACCCTGTGCGAAGACGCCGCCAAACTCTTCCCGCTGCGCATGGGGCGTGTGCACGAACGACCGGTGGGCCCGCATCCGGATTGGAGCTGCCAGCTGGCGTTCGATCCCGAATACATCGGCGTGGTGCTGCCGTGGTTGGTGATCCATCGCAACGGGCTGGTGGTGTTCCTGCACCCCGAGACCGGCGATGACCTGAAGGACCACACCGACTATGCGGTCTGGATGGGAGCAATGCGCGAACTGAACTTGTCAGCCTTTTCTTAAATGCAATCCCTAAATGTGGGATTGATATTTATATATTGAGACTTGCGCGCCCGTAGGTTTATATTCGCTGCATCCGCTCAGAACTCAGGTGAAGCGATGCAGGCGCAATTGATCGCGCTCGATTGGGGGACCAGCTCCCTTCGTGCTTACAAACTCGGCCCCGCAGGCACAGTGCTGGAACAGCGCTCGCTGGCGTGGGGCATCATGCATTTGCCCAACGAACCCCGGGACATTGCCGGTGTGCGTTGCAGCAACGGCTTCGAGTTGGCGTTCGATGCGGCGTGCGGGGATTGGCTCGATGCCGAACCGGGTTTGCCGGTGATTGCCTGTGGCATGGTCGGCAGCGCCCAAGGCTGGAGCGAAGCGGCCTACCGCAATACCCCGGTCGATGTCGCCAGCCTCGGCCAGGCGCTGCATCAGGTGCACAGCCTGCGCGGCGTGGCCGTGCACATCGTGCCGGGCGTGATCGAGCAGGTCGGCCTGCCCAACGTAATGCGCGGCGAAGAAACCCAGGTGCTGGGCGTGCTGCAAGGGCTGGGCGCCGATGGGTTGATCGGCCTGCCGGGCAGCCATTCCAAGTGGGTGGAGGTGGTCGACGGCTGCATCACGCACTTCGATACCTTCATGACCGGCGAGCTGTTTGCGGTGTTGAGCAAACACAGCATCCTCGGGCGTACCCAGCAACCCAGCGAACAATTCCAGGCTGAAGCCTTCGACCGAGGCGTGCACGTGGCGCTTTCCGAAGACGGTCAGCGCGGCGTGCTGTCCACCTTGTTCAGCGCTCGCACCCTGGGGCTCACCGGCGAACTCGCGCCTGACCAACAGCCCGATTACCTCTCCGGCTTGCTTATCGGCCATGAACTCGCCGGCCTGCCTGACATCGCCAAACACAAGCCGATCATCCTGGTCGGCGCCGCGCCCCTCTGCGCCCGTTATCAACGCGCCCTCGCCCTTTGCGGCTTTGCCTACGTCAGCCTGGCGCAGGAAGCCACCGAGCGCGGCCTGTGGCAACTGGCCGTGGCGGCCGGGCTCACTCAACCTGTATTGGAGGCCTGACATGCTCAAGCAAGCACTCGCGCAAAACGGTTTGATCGCCATCCTGCGCGGCATTCGCCCGGACGAAGCCCAGGCTGTCGGCCAGGTGCTGTACCAGGCGGGGTTTCGGGTGATCGAAGTCCCGCTGAATTCGCCCGACCCTTACACCAGTATCCGCACCCTGCGCGACAGCTTACCCGCCGATTGCCTGATCGGTGCCGGCACGGTGTTGACGCCGGAGCAGGTCGAGCAGGTAAAGGCGGCCGGTGGCCAGGTGGTCGTCATGCCCCACAGCGATGCCAAGGTGTTGCGTGCCGCCAAAGCTGCAGGCTTGTTTCTGTCGCCAGGCGTGGCCACGCCGACCGAAGCCTTCGCCGCACTGGGCGAAGGGGCCGACGTGCTGAAGCTGTTCCCCGCCGAGCAAATGGGCCCTTCGGTGATCAAGGCGTGGCTGGCTGTCTTGCCGGCCGGCACCTTGTTGTTGCCGGTGGGCGGCATCACCCCGGACAACATGCAGGTGTTCACCGACGCCGGCGCCAAAGGTTTCGGACTGGGTTCCGGGTTGTTCAAACCGGGTATGACTGTGGATCAGGTCGCGAGCCGCGCCCAGGCTTATGTCGCCGCCTGGAAAGCCCTCAGCTGAATCAAGTTTCGCGCCTACCGGCGCCGCATCTATAAGAGAGATAACAGATGAAAATCACCAAATTGACGACCTTTATCGTCCCGCCGCGCTGGTGCTTCCTCAAGGTCGAGACCGACCAGGGCGTGACCGGCTGGGGTGAGCCCGTGGTCGAGGGCCGCGCTCACACCGTGGCAGCTGCCGTTGAAGAACTGTCCGACTACCTGATCGGCAAAGACCCCCGCAATATCGAAGACATCTGGACCGTGCTCTATCGCGGCGGCTTCTACCGCGGCGGCGCGGTGCACATGAGCGCCCTCGCCGGCATCGATCAGGCGCTGTGGGACATCAAGGGCAAGGCCCTTGGTGTGTCGGTCAGCGATCTGCTCGGCGGCCAGGTGCGTGACAAGATCCGCGTGTATTCCTGGATCGGCGGCGACCGCCCGGCCGACACCGCCCGCGCTGCCAAAGAGGCGGTGGCCCGTGGTTTCACGGCGGTGAAGATGAACGGCACCGAAGAACTGCAGTTCGTCGACAGCTTCGAAAAAGTCGACCTGGCCCTGGCCAACGTCGCCGCCGTGCGTGACGCGGTGGGTCCCAACGTCGGCATCGGCGTCGACTTCCATGGCCGGGTGCACAAGCCCATGGCCAAGGTGCTGATGAAGGAACTCGACCCGTACAAACTGATGTTCATCGAAGAGCCGGTGCTCAGCGAGAACTACGAAGCGCTCAAAGAGCTGGCGCCGCTGACCAGCACGCCGATTGCCCTGGGCGAGCGCCTGTTCTCGCGTTGGGATTTCAAGCGTGTGCTCAGCGAAGGCTACGTCGACATCATCCAGCCGGATGCCTCCCACGCCGGTGGCATCACCGAAACCCGCAAGATCGCCAACATGGCCGAAGCCTACGACGTGGCCCTGGCCCTGCACTGCCCGTTGGGCCCGATTGCCCTGGCGGCGTGCCTGCAATTGGACGCGGTCTGCTACAACGCGTTTATCCAGGAGCAAAGCCTGGGCATTCACTACAACGAGAGCAATGACCTGCTCGACTATGTGCGCGACCCGGGCGTGTTCGACTATGACCAGGGCTTTGTGAAGATCCCCAACGGGCCGGGCCTGGGCATCGAGATCAACGAGGAATACGTGATCGAACGCGCGGCCATCGGCCACCGCTGGCGCAACCCGATCTGGCGCCACGCCGACGGCAGCTTCGCCGAGTGGTAAGCACCCTGTAGGAGCCGGGCTGCCGGCTCCTGCAAGCCCTCAATAAACATAAGAAGAGGCAACCCCCCATGCACCCTGAATCCTTCACCGGGCAGGCTTCTTTAGTCACGCCTACCCGAAAGCGCTTTTTCATCATGGTGCTGCTGTTTATCACCGTGGTCATCAACTACCTCGACCGCAGTAACCTGTCTATCGCCGCTCCGGCCCTGACCAGCGAACTCGGGATCGACCCGGTGCACGTCGGGCTGATTTTCTCCGCGTTCGGCTGGACCTACGCCGCCATGCAGATCCCCGGCGGCTGGCTGGTGGACCGCGTGCCGCCGCGCATCCTCTACACGGCGGCCCTGCTGTTGTGGTCCATCGCCACGGTCATGCTCGGCTTCGCCGCCAGCTTTATCGCGCTGTTCGTGTTGCGCATGGCGGTGGGCGCGTTGGAAGCGCCGGCCTACCCGATCAACAGCCGTGTGGTTACCACCTGGTTCCCCGAGCGTGAGCGCGCCACGGCAATTGGCGTCTATACCTCTGGGCAGTTTGTCGGGCTGGCATTTCTCACGCCGGTATTGGCCTGGCTGCAGCATGCCTTCGGCTGGCACATGGTGTTCGTCGCGACCGGTGGCGTGGGCATTGTCTGGGCGGTGATCTGGTACGCGGTGTACCGCGAGCCGAAGGATTTCAAAGGCGCGAATGCCGCCGAAATCGACCTGATCCGTGAAGGTGGCGGCTTGGTGGATATGCAGGAAAAAGCCGCCAAGGCGCCGTTCAGTTGGGTCGATCTGGGCATTGTGTTGAGCAAGCGCAAACTCTGGGGGATCTACCTGGGGCAGTTCTGCCTCAACTCCACGCTGTGGTTCTTCCTGACGTGGTTCCCGACCTACCTGGTGAAATATCGCGGCATGGACTTCATCAAGTCCGGCCTGCTGGCGTCATTGCCATTCCTCGCGGCGTTTGTCGGCGTGCTGTGTTCGGGGATCTTTTCCGACTGGCTGATTCGTCGCGGCGCGTCGGTGGGGTTCGCGCGCAAGTTGCCGATCATCGGCGGGCTGCTGATCTCCACAGCGATCATCGGCGCCAACTATGTGGACTCGACGGCGTGGGTGATTGCGTTCTTGGCGGTGGCGTTCTTTGGTAATGGGTTGGCGTCGATTACCTGGTCGCTGGTCTCGACCCTGGCACCGGCCCGCCTGTTGGGGCTGACCGGTGGGGTGTTCAACTTCATCGGCAACCTGTCGGCGATTGCCACGCCGATCGTGATTGGCTTTCTGGCCAGTGGCGATTCGTTTGCGCCAGCGATTACCTATATCGCGGTGCTGGCGTTGCTCGGAGCGCTTTCCTACGTGTTGCTTGTAGGCAAAGTCGAGCGGATCGAGCTGTAGAAATCGGGCGACCTTGAGGTCGCCCTTTTTATTTCCGGTTACGGCACTGACATCTCGTTGTGAAACAGATTCATCGGATCCCAACGCTGCTTGGTGCCCCGCAGGCGGCTTTCGATCATGAGGTCAGGGAAGAAGATCTTGTACCACTGCGGGTTCGGTCCCTTGCCGGGATCGCCGTCAATAAACAGCATGTCGCGGTCGGGGTAGTTGATGTAGCACCCCTGGAACTGAGCATTGACCGGAACGCCGCCGTCATTGGCGAAGGCCGCGAAAAACAGCCCTTGAATCCACTGCGCATGTGCTTGATCCGCCGCGACACTGTCATCGGACCAGTAGCACTGTGGTTGCCACTTAAGGTACGACGAACGCTGCGCGACCGATGATTCTCGACGCACTGGCCCACTAGCCGCATTGATTTTTCCGCCGAATGATTGGATCTGGATCAGGCTTTGCGTCAGCAGCTTATTGGGATCGCTCCATGTCAACGTGTCCCAGATCGCCTGCAGCACTGTCGGGGTAAAAATGCCCGTCTGGTAGGCCGACTTGTATCGACCGCGCTGGTTTGGTCCCGAACCGTTGAGCGTTTGTTGGCAATGCAGCCAATCCATTTGACGCGCCACCGCCAGGGCAGACGCCGGTGAATTGATCGTGCGCCCTGCCGGGTTGCTGCGGGGCAGGTGGATCGTTGGGGAGGGGCTCAAGCATTCGGTGGCTGGAATGCCGATGGCATTGAGCATTGAGCTGACAAAGTCGGAAAAGGGGGCTCGGTCATTCAACCCGCCGTCCTTGTCCACGTAATGAATATCCAGGGTCATGTTGCCAGTATTTTGGTGACGCATCTCCAACTTGGTCGCCAGGCCCCAGGTGGTCGGTTTGGCTTGATTGCGGACAAACCAGTCCTGATAGGCTGCCAGTAGGTTGTCGAGTGCAGGCTTGGTCAGTAGCGACCAGTCCCACTCTAATACCAGCCACAGCACTTCCTTTGGCGCTTCGGGTAAGGCTTCGAAGTAATAGCTGGTGATAATCCCGAACTGTCCTCCGCCTGCGCCGCAGCAGGCGGCAAACAGATCCAGATCATCCTGTTGGGTGCTGTTGCGCCCAACATGCACAGGGACCAGACCGTTGCCCTGGGCGTTTGGTACCAGCATATCGACCCCACTCAGCCAGTCGCATACCAGGCCGTCTTTGCGCGACAGCAGCCCGTAGCCGCCCCCGCAAATATGGCCGCCCAACCCGACCGAGTAGCACGAGCCGCCCGGCATGCTCTTGTGGGCCAATTTGTACAGCGTTACGTAGGCATTCCAGTTCTGGCCGCCTGCCTCCAGGCGAAAGCTATAGCGATGAGGTGAGGTTGGCACCAGTTCTGAGACGAGCTGCCCGTTGGCGTCGTAGACCACTTGGTTGAGTTGGCTGATGTCGAGGATCGACAGCACTTCGTTGGGGCTGCCGGGCATCTTGTTGGAGACGAAACCTTCATAGCAATGGCCGCCGCTGCGCACGGTGATCCGGCCATTAGGTGCCGCGAGTGCCTGGGCGGCGGCGTCTATGATGTCTTGGGGGCTGTAACAGAGGTAAATAAAGTCGGCACCGTTTGCCGAGGATTGGCCCTGCACATTGCCCAGGGGCCAACGCAGGTTGAAGCCTTTTTGCAAGGTTGAGTGACGGCGGTCCAAAACGGTGATGAGATCAAATGCCATGATGTACTCCAAGGAGCCAAGGATGACTTCTGATGCGGCTAACTTAACGACCGATAGGCAAGGAATACGAGGCTTGCAGGGTGGTTAGACGGCAATAGGCATGAAGTGGTTTATTGAGAGGTGACGCAATGTCACCCCTGAAGCCTAGTGGAAGAAATCAGTTCAGCACGCCATCGAGGATTTCATAAACGATGCCGGTACCTACGGCGATCAACACGATGTCGGGCCCCGAACGGCGCCATTCATAACCCTGATACACCGGCAGTCGCTCCAGCGCGCGGCGGTCGAGGCGTTCGCCGTAATAACCATGCGGCAGCGGTTGCCCGCGCACCAGGCGCACATTCGGCGGCGGAGGAGCGCCACGGGCGAACTGGCCATGGTTGTCGCGGATCACCTGGCGGACCGGGCCGAAGTCCTGGGGCGGGCCGCCGCGACGGTTGTCCTGCGGGCCGCGATGGTCGTCGCCGCGTTGTTCGTGCTGGCCTTGCGGGCCGCCACGGTCGGGGCCGCCCTGGTCATAAGGCGCGGCCTGCACCAGGGCACTGGCGCCAAGCACCAGCACGCCAAGGCTGGCAATCACGGTTTTGGGCATTTTCATCGGGTATTCCTCAGGGCACGCAAACAAAAAAGGGATTTCGAACGAGGTTCGAAATCCCTTGGTCTTGCTGTTTAGGCCGTGCCCGGGCGGGTTGATTCCTCTGTATCAGGAACTTTACCTACTGCTTACGGGGCCCTTACTTACGCGCGTTACGCACGCCTTCGGACAGCGCTGCACACAGGCTCAACACGCCGTCGATGGCTTGCTGGTCATTCTTGGCGTTGGCGATGTGGTCGATCAGTGCCGAACCTACGACCACACCGTCAGCCAAGCGGGCGATGGCCGCCGCTTGTTCCGGCGTGCGGATACCAAAACCGATGCTGATCGGCAGGTCCGTATGGCGACGCAGGCGGGTCACGGCTTCTTCGACGTGCTCCAGGGTCGCGGCGCCGGCACCGGTCACACCGGCCACCGACACGTAGTACACAAAGCCGGAGCTGCCATTCAGAACCGTCGGCAGGCGCACATCATCGGTGGTTGGCGTGGTCAGGCGGATAAAGTCGATGCCCGCCGCCTGGGCCGGGTCGCACAGCTCGCCGTTATGCTCGGGCGGCATGTCGACCACTATCAGGCCGTCCACACCGGCTGCCTTGGCGTCGGCAATAAACTGCGGCACGCCGTATTTGTGAATTGGGTTGAAGTAGCCCATCAACACCAGCGGCGTGTCGTTGTTGTCCTGGCGGAACTCGCGGACCATCTGCAGGGTTTTCACCAGGTTCTGCTTGGCGTTCAACGCGCGGATATTAGCCAGTTGAATGGCCGGGCCGTCGGCCATCGGGTCGGTGAAGGGCATGCCCAACTCGATCACGTCGGCGCCGGCGGCCGGCAAGCCTTTGAGGATCGCCAGCGAGGTGTCGTAGCCAGGGTCGCCGGCCGTGACGAAGGTCACCAGGGCGGCGCGATTCTGTTCTTTGAGCTGGGCGAAGCGGGTTTGCAGGCGGCTCATCAGTGTTTCTCCTGCTGAGAAGTTTCCATGTGGTGCATCACGGTCTGCATGTCTTTGTCGCCACGGCCGGACAGGTTGACCACCATCAGGTGATCCTTCGGCAGGGTCGGCGCGCGTTTGAACACTTCGGCCAGGGCGTGGGCGCTTTCCAGGGCTGGAATGATCCCTTCCAGGCGGCAGCATTTGTGGAAGGCGTCGAGGGCTTCGTCGTCGGTCACCGAGGTGTACTGGACGCGACCGATGTCGTGCAACCACGCGTGTTCCGGGCCGATGCCAGGGTAATCCAGGCCAGCGGAGATCGAGTGGGCGTCGATGATCTGGCCGTCGTCGTCCTGCAGCAGGAAGGTGCGGTTGCCGTGCAGCACGCCCGGTACGCCACCGTTGAGGCTGGCGGCGTGTTTGCCGGTTTCGATGCCGTGGCCGGCCGCTTCAACGCCGATGATCTCGACGCTGGTGTCGTCCAGGAACGGGTGGAACAGGCCCATGGCATTGGAACCGCCGCCGATGCACGCCACCAGGCTGTCCGGCAGGCGGCCTTCCTGGGCTTGCAGCTGGTCGCGGGTTTCCTTGCCGATCACGGCCTGGAAGTCGCGCACCATCGCCGGGTACGGGTGCGGGCCGGCCACGGTGCCGATCAGGTAGAAGGTGCTGTCGACGTTGGTCACCCAGTCACGCAGGGCTTCGTTCATCGCGTCTTTCAGAGTGCCGGTGCCAGCCACCACGGGGATCACTTCGGCGCCCAGCAACTTCATGCGGAACACGTTGGCTTGCTGGCGCTCGATGTCAGTGGTGCCCATGTAGATCACGCATTGCAGGCCGAAGCGCGCGGCCACGGTGGCGGTGGCCACGCCGTGCATGCCGGCGCCGGTCTCGGCGATGATGCGTTTCTTGCCCATGCGCCGTGCCAGCAGGATCTGGCCGATGCAGTTGTTGATCTTGTGCGCGCCGGTGTGGTTTAGCTCTTCGCGCTTGAGGTAGATCTTGGCGCCGCCGCAGAATTCGGTCAGGCGTTCGGCGAAGTACAGCGGGCTTGGACGACCGACGTAGTCACGTTGGAAGTAGGCCAATTCCTCTTTGAATGCAGGATCTTCCTTGGCCGCTTCGTATTCGCGGGCCAGGTCGAGGATCAACGGCATCAGGGTTTCAGCGACGTAGCGGCCGCCGAACGCGCCAAACAGGCCGTTGGCGTCTGGGCCGTTGCGTAGATCGGTCTGGGACTGAGTCATGGGACGCTCCAGGAAAAAGGGGGGTGGGAAGCAATGAGGGCCACTCTACCCCTGACGTTCTACGCTGAAAACCGATAAGATCGCCGCAACCTGTCAGGAAAACTCACAGATGAGCCGAGACCTTCCGCCCCTCAACGCCCTGCGTGCCTTTGAAGCGACTGCGCGCTTGAACAGCGTCAGTCAGGCCGCCGAGCAATTGCATGTGACCCACGGTGCCGTCAGCCGCCAGTTGAAGGTGCTGGAGGAGCACTTGGGTATCAGCCTGTTCGTCAAGGAAGGTCGCGGCCTTAAACTCACAGATGCAGGCGTTCGGCTGCGGGATGCCAGCGCCGAGGCCTTCGAGCGATTGAGGGATGTGTGTGCCGAGCTGACCCAGGCCAGCGCCGACGCGCCATTTGTACTCGGTTGTTCGGGCAGCCTGCTGGCGCGCTGGTTGATCCCGCGCCTGGGCCGCTTGAATGCGGACTTGCCGGACCTGCGCCTGCACCTGTCGGCGGGTGATGGGGATCTGGACCCGCGCCGCCCAGGCCTGGACGCACTGCTGGTGTTCGCTGAGCCGCCATGGCCGGCGGATATGCAGGTTTATGAGCTGGCCAGTGAACGCATCGGTCCGGTGATGAGCCCGCGCTTTGTCGGCTATGAACGTTTGCGCGAGGCACCCGCCGAGGCCTTGTGTGGTGAAAAGCTGTTGCACACCACGTCACGCCCGCAAGCCTGGCCCAGTTGGGCGGCGCAGCACGGCATCGAACCCGGCGCGTTGAAACACGGCCAGGGGTTTGAGCATTTGTATTATCTACTGGAGGCGGCAGTGGCAGGATTGGGTGTAGCCATCGCCCCGCAGCCGCTGGTGGCCGAGGACTTGCGTGCGGGTCGCCTGGTGGCGCCGTGGGGTTTCAGCGAAACCCCGGCGCACCTGGCGCTTTGGCTGCCCAAGCGCGCCGCCGATGGGCGCGCCGAGCAGCTGGCGCAGTGGCTCAAAGCTGAGCTACGACGCGAGCCGGTTTAATCGCCGCGTTTGCACAGCAGATAAGCTGCGAGCAGGCCCAGTGCACCGACGGCAACGCCGGCTGTGGTCCATGGGTGCTCTTGTGCGTAGTCCCGGGTTGCAACACCGGTTTCGCGAATTTTGACTTTGCTTTCTTCGTAGGCATCGCTGATCAGGTGGCGGGAGTGCTTGAGGGCATTCTCGGCATTGCTTTTCAGGGCCTTCAAGGTTTTGCGCGACTCGTCGGATGCATCGTCCTTGAGGCTTTCCAAAGACTTGAGCAGGCTCGAAATCTCGGCTTCCATGCTTTCCAGCGACGCTTTGCGTAAAGAAGTGTTGGCCATGTGGACTCTCCTGAAGTGATTGAGTGGCGTGTGTAGATACCGACTGCGGCCGTTTCAGAAAGTGCAGTAAATCTGAACTTTCGGGTGCGAACAGTCGCCAGAAGCAGTACGAACATTGACTGCTACGCTTGCTTAACGACCCTTAGGAGAACTGCCATGAGTGATCATCACACCTACAAGAAAGTCGAACTGGTGGGCTCGTCCACCTCTAGCATCGAAGACGCCATCAACAATGCCATCGCCGAAGCCAACAAGAGCATCAAGCACCTTGAGTGGTTTGAAGTGACTGAAACTCGTGGCCATATCGAGAATGGCAAGGTCGCGCACTATCAAGTCACCCTCAAGGTGGGGTTCCGAATTGCCAGTAGTTGATCGCATCGGTTGAACTTGCTGACTGGCCGATTGCCATAACCTGCGCTACAACCAATGGGTGCCGATGCCACAAGCGTCGGCACGCTCTATTCGATCAGCGCAAGGAAAGTAACGGATGAAGAAGTTCCTGTTAGCGGTAGGTTTGTTGAGCATTGCAGGCACGGCCCTGGCGGCGGGCAAGCCTTGTGAAGAGCTCAAAAGCGAAATTGCAGCGAAAATCGACGCCAAGGGCGCTTCGGGTTATTCGCTGGAAGTGGTGGATAAAGGCGCTGCGCCGAGCGATCACACAGTGGTCGGCACCTGCGAGGGTGGCACCAAGGAAATTGCCTACAAGCGCGGTTAATCCCGTGTTGCAGACATAAAAAACCGACGCGCTGCGTCGGTTTTTTTCGTCTGAAGGTTTTAGCCCTTCATCACCTGCGCCAGCAGTTCGTAGGAATGAATCCGGTCGGCATGCTCGTACAGGTCGCTGGTGAAAATCAGCTCATCGGCGCCGGTCTGCTCGATCAACACCTCCAGCTTGGCGCGGATCTTCGCCGGGCCGCCGACCATTGCCAGGCCCAGGAAGCTGCCGACCGCGTCTTTTTCATGGGGCAACCACAGGCCGTCCATGGTTTTTACGGGTGGGCGCTGCACCAGGCTTTGCCCGCGCATCAGCGCAAGGATGCGTTGGTAGACGGAGGTAGCCAGGTAGTCCGCTTGCTCGTCGGTATCTGCCGCGACCAGGGGAATGCCGAGCATCACGTAGGGTTTATCCAGCACGGCTGAAGGTTTGAAGTGATTGCGGTACACGCGAATCGCCTCATGCATCAGGCGGGGTGCGAAATGCGAGGCGAAGGCGTAGGGCAAACCGCGTTCACCTGCCAGCTGTGCACTGAACAAGCTGGAGCCGAGCAGCCACACCGGTACGTTGGTGCCGGTGCCAGGCACGGCGATGATCCGTTGGTCGGGGGTGCGAGGGCCCAGGTAAGCCATCAGCTCAGCAACGTCTTCCGGGAATTCATCCGCGCTGCCGGAGCGCTCACGGCGCAGGGCGCGTGCGGTCATCTGGTCGGAGCCAGGGGCGCGGCCCAGGCCCAGGTCGATACGGCCGGGGTAAAGGCTCTCCAGGGTGCCGAACTGTTCGGCAATTACCAGCGGCGCGTGGTTGGGCAGCATTACACCGCCGGAACCGACGCGAATGGTCGAGGTACCACCGGCCAGGTAGCCCAGCAGCACTGAAGTGGCCGAACTGGCGATACCGTCCATATTGTGGTGCTCGGCCACCCAGAAACGGTTGTAGCCGAATTTTTCCACGTGCTGGGCCAGGTCCAGCGAATTGCGCAGCGACTGCGCGATGCTTCCATTGGCGCGCACGGGCACCAGGTCGAGGGTGGAAAATTTTACGTCGGACAGCGATTTCATAAGCCTGCTTCTCCAATGGGGGCGCAGGCTTCTTAGACGAACCAAAACCTGCCGCTTCATGTGCATGCTGTATGAGATGTGGGCATATACCCGAGATTCAATAGTGACTCAGTAAATTTCCTACTACATTGCTAGGTTTTTCTCACAATATGAACTTTGCCAGTCCGACTATCCTCAGAACCCTTACTGACGCAAAACCACCGTTCGAGGAGACCGCTATGAGTATCGTGAAAAAAGCATCCGCGCATTGGGAAGGTGACCTGAAGACGGGCCTGGGTTCCATTTCCACGGAAACCGGCGTGCTACGTGAAGCGCCCTACGGCTTCAAGGCGCGTTTCGAGGGCGGCAAGGGCACCAACCCCGAAGAACTGATCGGAGCGGCCCACGCTGGCTGTTTCTCCATGGCCTTTTCCATGATTCTCGGCGATGCCGGGCTCAAGGCCGACAGCATCGACACCCAGGCCGAAGTGACCCTGGACCAGGTGGACGGTGGTTTTGCGATCACCGCCGTGCACCTGATCCTCAAGGCCAAGATTCCCGGTGCAAGCCAGGCGCAGTTCGACGAACTGAGCAAAAAAGCCAAGGAAGGGTGCCCGGTGTCCAAGGTGCTGAATGCGAAAATCAGCCTGGATGCCACGCTGGTCGGCTAAGCCTTCTACTTCAGGAGCGAGCAGGCTCGCTCCTGAAGCCCCAAATATGATCGAATAGCCTGCAGCCTAAGCGCACATCCGTGCGCAGTGCATTCAGGGAGCTTCACACATGAAACGTTTTGCCTTGGCAATCATCTGCGGTGTATTGGCCACTTCGGCCGTGGCCGCGCCAAAAGATTGTGAAGAGCTCAGGAAAGAGATTGAAGTGAAGATCCAGGCCAAGGCGATTCCTTCGTACACCCTGGAAATCATCACCGCCGAAGAAGCCAAGAATCACGACAGTGCGATGATTGTCGGTTCGTGCGAAAACGGCACCAAGCGCATCATCTACCAGAAAAACAACGACTGATCAGATGCAGTTGACGCTGCGTTCCTCAGCGAGCAACTGACGCGCCGAGTCATACAGCCGGATATTCGGCGTGAAGGCCAACGAGCGCCCTTCCAGCACGTAACGCTGGCCAGCCTGGAAGTGGTCATATTCCAGGGTCATGAAGCAGGTGCGATACATCATCTGGCTGAGCCCACCCAAACCGCCGCCGGCCGGGACTTCAAAGTCGAAGCGCACCATCAGTTCGTGATGGCCGGGCGGGAATTGGAAGTAACGCCCGTCCTCCAGGTTCTTGCCGTCTAAACGCTGCGCCATTACTAGCTTTGACCCCGGCGTCGGCGTGGTGAAGTCGACCCACGCTTGTTGCGGATCCGCCGGTGGCACGGGCGTGGTGGTGCAGGCACCGAGGAACAGGGCGGCAACGGGAAGCAAGAGCTGGCGCATGGCAGGCACTCAATGGGAAGGAAGTGGTGAGCCTGGCGCCGATGGCAGCAGACTCCCTATGAGTATAAACACGTCATGCCATGGAAAAATTCCGCACAGGCGCGATAGTCTGGCGAGCAAATTACCCAGGAGCGGTCGGGGCATGGTCAGGCGTTTTCTTCCAGGGTTGATGGTCTTGCTGCTCAGCGGCTGCTCCAGCGTGAGTTATTACAGCCAGTTGGCCAGCGGCCAATGGCAATTGCTGCGGGCCCGAGAGCCGGTGGCGCAGGTCATTGCCGATTCTTCCCGCCCGCCGCTGTTACGCGAACACCTGGTGCAATCACAAAAAGCACGCACGTTCGCCAGTGAGCATTTGCACCTGCCTGACAACCAGAGCTACAGGTTGTATGCCGATATCGGCCGGCCCTATGTGGTCTGGAATGTGTTTGCCACGCAGGAATTCTCCCTGTCCCCCGAAACCCATTGCTTCCCCATTGCCGGTTGTGTGGCCTATCGGGGCTACTACAACCAGGGTGCGGCGCGCGGTGAGGCGGCGTTGTTGAAACAGCGCGGCATGGATGTGTCGATCGGTGGCGTCGAGGCCTATTCCACCTTGGGTTGGTTCAATGACCCGATCATGAATTCGATGATGAACTGGGGCGATGAGCGTCTGGCCACGTTGATTTTCCATGAGCTGGCGCACCAACGTTTCTATGTGAAGGACGACACCGAGTTCAACGAGTCGTTTGCCAATTTCGTCGAGCAGGAAGGCACGCGGCAATGGCGTGCTGCGCGGGGGTTGCCGCCGCAGAACCTGTCGACGTCGAAGCAGCGTGACCAGTTTATCCAACTGGTCCTCGACACCCGGCAACGCTTGGAAAAACTCTATGCCCAACCGTTGGCGGCTGATGCGATGCGCCAGGCCAAGGCGGCTGAGTTCGAGCGTTTGCGCAGAGAATACCGGCAACTGCGCGACAGCCAGTGGGGCGGGGATAAACGTTATGACGCGTGGATCAACCAGCCGATGAACAACGCGCGGTTGTTGCCGTTCGGGCTGTATGACCAGTGGGTGCCGGCGTTTGCGGCGCTGTTTGCGCGGGAAGGTGGGGATTGGGTGAGGTTTTATAAGGCGGTGGAGAAGATCGGTGGGATGCCGATTGACCAGCGCAAAGAAGCGTTGAGGCAGTTGCAAGGTGATGGACTTTAGGGCCTCTTCGCGAGCAAGCCCGCTCCCACATTCGGCCCCGCTCCTACCGAATAAATGCGGTCGAATGTGGGAGCGGGCTTGCTCGCGAAGGCGGTCTCAAGGCCGCTGTAGGAACGCCTGATGCATCTCACCCAATGTTTCAAAATGCCAAGTCGGCGCCTCGGCATTCAGCTCTTCAAAACTGCCAAACCCATACCCCACCGCTGCCGAATCCAACCCGTTGCTGCGCGCGCCGATCAGGTCATGCTTGCGGTCACCAATCATCAGTGTGGTAGCCGGGTCCAGGCCTTCCTCGCTCATCAAGTGGGCGATCAGTTCGACTTTGTTGGTGCGCGTACCGTCCAGTTCGCTGCCGTAGATGACCTTGAAGTGCTTGGCGAAATCGAAGTGCCGCGCGATCTCGCGGGCGAATACCCAAGGCTTGGAGGTGGCGACGTAGAGTTGGCGCCCCTGGCCGCTCAAGTCTTCCAGCAACGGCATCACACCGTCGAACACGCGGTTCTCATACAGGCCGGTCACCTTGAAGCGCTCGCGGTAGAAATTCACTGCCTCCCAGGCCTTGGCTTCATCAAAACCGTAGAACTGCATGAACGCTTGCAGCAACGGCGGGCCAATGAAGTGCTCCAGCTTGGTCAGGTCCGGCTCGTCGATCCCCAGTTTGCCGAGGGCATATTGGATCGAGCGGGTAATGCCTTCGCGCGGGTCAGTGAGGGTGCCGTCCAGGTCGAACAGCACGGTTTGGTAGTGCAGGGTCATCGGTCGAATCCTTCAGCCAGGTGCAGGTCTTTGAGCTTCACGTAGTTCGCGGCGCTGTAGGTGAAAAAGGCGCGTTCCTTGTCAGTCAGCGGGCGGACTTGTTTAACCGGGCTGCCCACGTACAGGAATCCGCTTTCGAGTTTCTTGCCTGGCGGCACCAGGCTGCCGGCGCCGATGATCACGTCGTCTTCCACCACCGCACCGTCCATGACGATGCTGCCCATGCCGATCAGGATGCGATTGCCCACGGTGCAGCCATGCAGCATGACTTTGTGCGCGATGGTCACGTCGTCGCCGATCAGCAACGGGAAGCCATCAGGATTGAAGGGCCCTGCGTGGGTGATGTGCAGCACGCAGCCATCCTGCACGCTGGTGCGCGCACCGATGCGGATGCGGTGCATGTCGCCGCGGATCACGGTCAGCGGCCAGACTGAGCTGTCGGCGCCGATTTCGACGTCGCCGATCACCACCGCCGAAATATCGACAAAAGCCCCGGCGCCCAGGGCCGGCGTGTGGTTCTGATAGGTGCGAAGGGTCACGATAGCCTCTCTCTCTTCTGCTGATAGCTGCGGTGGGTGTTGATTGTAATTAAGATGGCCCCATCTTTGTTCTTACATGTTTCTTCAGCCAAGGTGCCAACCGTGAGCGCGAACAACCCGCTTCTGCAGTCCTACGACCTGCCGCCGTTCTCGGCGATCCGTGCCGAGCACGTCCAGCCGGCCATCGAACAGATCCTCGCCGACAACCGTGTCGCCATCGAAGGCATCCTGCAAAGCCAGGGGAAAAATCCGACGTGGGCCGGTCTGGTCCTGGCCATGGACGAGCTGAATGACCGCCTGGGCGCCGCCTGGAGCCCGGTCAGCCACCTCAACGCCGTGTGCAACAGCGCCGAACTGCGCGAAGCCTATGAAGGCTGCCTGCCGGCGTTGAGCGCCTACTCTACCGAGATGGGCCAGAACCGCGCACTGTTCCAGGCCTTCGAAGCCCTGGCCAACAGTCCGGAAGCCGCCGGTTTCGACGTGGCGCAAAAAACCATTCTGGAACACTCCCTGCGTGACTTCCGCTTGTCGGGTATCGATCTGCCGCCGGAGCAGCAAAAACGCTACGCCGAAGTGCAGAGCAAGCTATCCGAGCTGGGCAGCAAATTTTCCAACCAGTTGCTGGACGCCACCCAGGCCTGGACCAAACACGTCACCGACGAAGCCACCCTCGCCGGCCTGACCGATTCGGCCAAGGCGCAAATGGCCGCCGCCGCCCAGGCCAAAAGCCTCGACGGTTGGTTGATCACCCTGGAATTCCCAAGCTACTACGCGGTGATGACCTACGCCCAGGACCGCGCCCTGCGTGAAGAAGTCTACGCGGCCTACTGCACCCGTGCGTCGGACCAAGGCCCGAATGCCGGTCAGAACGATAACGGCCCGGTAATGGAACAGATCCTCGACCTGCGTCAGGAGCTGGCCAAGCTGTTGGGCTACGCCTCCTTCTCCGAACTGAGCCTGGCCACCAAAATGGCTGAGTCCAGCGACCAGGTGCTGAGCTTCCTGCGCGACCTGGCCAAGCGCAGCAAGCCGTTTGCCGCCCAGGACCTGCAGCAGCTCAAGGCCTACGCCGCCGAACAAGGCTGCGCCGACCTGCAAAGCTGGGACAGCGGTTTCTACGGCGAAAAACTTCGCGAGCAACGCTACAGCGTGTCCCAGGAAGCCCTGCGCGCCTACTTCCCGATCGACAAAGTCTTGAGCGGCCTGTTTGCCATCGTGCAACGCCTGTATGGCATCGAAATCGCAGAGCAAAAAGGCTTCGACACCTGGCACCCGGATGTCCGCCTGTTTGAAATCAAGGAAAACGGCCAGCACGTCGGCCGCTTCTTCTTCGACTTGTACGCCCGCGCCAACAAGCGTGGCGGCGCCTGGATGGACGGCGCGCGCGACCGTCGCCGCAAAATCGACGGCGTACTGCAAAGCCCGGTGGCCAACCTGGTGTGCAACTTCACCCCGGCCGACAGCGGCAAGCCTGCCCTGCTGACCCACGATGAAGTGACCACGCTGTTCCACGAATTCGGCCACGGCCTGCATCACCTGCTGACCCGTGTTGAACATGCTGGTGTGTCCGGTATCAACGGCGTGGCGTGGGATGCGGTGGAGTTGCCGAGCCAGTTCATGGAGAACTGGTGCTGGGAGCCGGAAGGCCTGGCGTTGATTTCCGGTCACTACGAGAGCGGCGAACCACTGCCCCAGGACCTGCTGGAAAAAATGCTCGCGGCCAAGAACTTCCAATCCGGCTTGATGATGGTGCGTCAGCTGGAGTTCTCGCTGTTCGACTTCGAACTGCATGCCACCCACGGTGATGGCCGCAGCGTGGCCCAGGTACTTGAAGGCGTGCGCGATGAGGTGTCGGTGATGCGTCCGCCGGCGTACAACCGCTTCCCCAACAGCTTCGCGCACATCTTCGCTGGCGGTTATGCGGCGGGTTACTACAGCTACAAGTGGGCTGAAGTGTTGTCGGCGGACGCCTTCTCCAAGTTTGAAGAAGAGGGCGTGCTCAATGCCGAAACCGGCCGCGCCTTCCGCGAAGCGATCCTGGCGCGGGGCGGTTCCCAGGAACCGATGGTGCTGTTCGTCGACTTCCGCGGACGTGCGCCGTCGATTGACGCACTCTTGCGCCACAGCGGCCTGAGTGAGGACGCGGCAGCATGAGTGAAGGGCCTGTGATCACCAAAAAGCAATTCATTGCCGGGGCGGTCTGCCCGGCGTGCAGCGAGCCGGACAAGTTGAAGATGTGGACCGAAGACAACGTGCCCCATCGCGAATGTGTGGCCTGCGGTTATACCGACACGCTGAATGACCAGGGGTTGTCGGTGCCCAAGGAATTGGGCACGCGGGTGAATACGTCTGCGTTGAAAGCGCCGGCGGACCCCAAGGTGCAGGCGGTGCAGTTCTTTCCTAATCCGAAGCTGAAAAAAGACTGACAACGTTGATGTCTTCGCCCTGAAACAAAAATTTCAGGGCGAAGAGCGTTAAGCATTTACACCCTTCTCTGCTGTGGCGTGTTCCAGGATGACAACTCCCTGTCGTTGTCTTCAAGGAGGCACCATGCCCGACCCCAATCCCTTGTTGCAGGATTATCACCTGCCGCCTTTCTCGGCTATTCGTGCCGAACACCTCGTGCCAGCTGTCGATGCGATCGTGCTGCACAGTCGCAACGAAGTCGCCCGCATCACCGCCAGCCAGCGGCACTATCCAAACTGGGATGATCTGGTGCTGGCGATGGAAGCCGTTACCTCTCGTATCGACGAGGTGTTAGTTGTGATCTCCCTCCTCGACAGCGTAAACACCGATCAGCAGTGGATGGAAGCCAGCGCGCAAGCCACTTTTCGGGCCGTAGAGTTCGTGAGAGAACTGACGAGTCATCGCGGGCTGTTCGACTGCTACAAAATGTTGGTTGAGAGCTCACCAGCAGCTCTGTTCGATGCGTCCCGTCAGAGTTTGCTGAGGCGCACCCTGAGTAGGTTTCGGCTAGCGGGTATCGAGTTGGAGCCCGCTGCGCAAAAAAGACTGACGACGCTCGACCGTGAAATTGCCGGTCTCCAGCAATCGTTCCTGACTCGGTTGGAACAGGCCAACAGCGCGTGGCGCAAGCACATCACCGATGAATCAGTGCTGAAGGGACTTTCTTCGGCGCTCAAAGCGCGTATGGCACGCAATGCCCGTGCGGTTAACCTGCAAGGTTGGCTGATGACATTGAATGAGGAGAGTTACCGCGACTGCATGGCTTACGCGCAGAATCGAATATTGCGAGAGGAGATTTTCACCGCCTACAACACGCGTGCTTCTGACCTGGGTCCGCACGCCGGGCAGTTCGACAATGGTCCGTTGTTGCAGAGGCTGATGGTCAGCCGTAATCAAAAAGCCAAGCTATTGGGTTACACCAACTTTGTTCAATTGGCACTCGAATTCCAAATTTTGGATACCGATGATCAAGTGCTGGCTTTTATTCGTGACCAGATTTCGGTATCACGCACAGTCTTCGCCCATGACAAGCAGGCGATCACGGCATTGGGTCAAGAGCTTGGGCTGGCAGACCTGCAGCCCTGGGACCACGCCTTTCTGGCGCAAATCATTCGGCAAAGAGCCAGTGGTATTGCCGAAGAGGAACTGCGCGTCTATTTTCCCCTCGATACCACCTTATCTCGGTTGTTTGCGCTAGTGGGGCGTCTGTTCGACATCCAAATTATCGAACTGTATGGCTTCGACTCCTGGGCGCCCGGGGTTCGCCTCTTTCAGCTACTGGATCAGGGTGAAGTGCTGGGTCAGATCTATTTCGTACCCTATCGGCAAAATGCCGAGGATTTCCCCTACGCATTATCGTTGAGAAACCGCTGGACTACGGCTGAAAGTCGCAGAGTGCAACCGATGGTCGTGCTCTTTAGCCAGTTTGAAGGGGCTCCTGATGAGCCTTGTTTGCTCGGACATCGGCAACTCAAGATCCTTTTTCATGAGTTCGGTCACTGCTTCCAGCACATGATGATGGGCTTAGGCTATCGCACCAAAATGGGCGTCGATGATGTGGGCATGGACAGTGCGGAATTTTGCGGTCAATTCTTTGAACGCTGGTGTGATTCACCTGAATGCCTTGTCTGGCTTTCCAGTCATCACGAAACGAGCGCGAATTTGCCTGAGACGTTAGCCCGGCAGCAAGTGGCGTATGCCAACACCCAGACCTCTTGGGCGCGTGCAGAGTCATTGACCATGGCGCTGTTTGATATCGAAGTGCACCGCACTCAAGGCGATGGCCGCACTATTGCGCAGATATTCGCGAGTGCCAACCGTGAAGTCGGGCACCTTCCGGCGCTGGACGCTGTGCGTTACGCCAATGGCTTCAGCCACATGGTGTCGGGATATGAAAGCGGATTTTATGCCTACCAATGGTCTGAAGTGCTGGCACGTGCAGCCTTCAAAAGGTTTGAGCAAGAGGGTGTGTTCAACCCGCAGACGGGTCGCGCGTTTCGCGAACTCGTGCTTGCTCCCGGTCACTCTCGATCGTTGGTTGAATCAGTTCGTTTATTTTTAGACGTTACACCCGGCAACGCAGTTTGAATTCAGGAGCCAGTGTTGGCAGTGTTCATCCAACTCTTCATCGAACACAGGGCGAAGGCACTGGTGCTGCATTCTCCATTGAGTAACGCATTGCGTAACTTGGCGACATCGGCCCTCATCATGTAGCGAACACCGTCCTTGAAGCCGTTGCTGGTGCCAAAGCCGCCCAAGGTCATCTCGTTCAGCGCGTCCTCCTTGCTCCACCCCTGAATCACCACCCGATACATTGCCGCCATCAGGCCGGTACGGTCAGAGCCATGCTTGCAATGCATCAGCACCGGGCCGTTGGCTTCGGCTTCCTGGATGGCTCTCAGCACCGCCAGCACGTCGGAATCATCCACGTGGTTGGTGCGATAAGTCAGCTGTACCTGGCGGATATCGGGGGATTTGAGCCAGTCGGCATCGGATTCCGGCAGGAAATTGATCACGGTGCCGATCTTCAGCTTTTCCAGCAGCGGCGCTGCGTTGCTGTCCGGTAGCGCGCTGCGATAGAGCGTGGGCGTCATCTGGTGAAGGTTGTATTGACTGCCCACTGGTTGTGCCCACTCGGGGGAACGGATGGAGATCGGCTCGTCGGCTTGAACGAAGGCACTGGAAAACAGCGCGATGAACGCGAGGCCGAAGGCCGGTAGCCATTGATTCTTGAGCATGGGTGACATGACCGAGCAGGAGATAGGTGAATGCCGCTCAGGTTGGTCCAAGGGGGGTCAATGATGTGTGAGGACGCCGTCAAAGAACCGTGAATCCTCAGTCTTTAGTCGCTGAAGCGCTTCTCTCGATGCATAGCCTGCTATCATTTGTAACCATTGATTGCCGAAAAAAGCCAAGCCGCTCACCAGAAGCCGGCTGATAAACCCGTGACCATATGATGAGGTGCCACCATGTCTGATCAAGATCAAGACAACCCCCGGCGTGACTTTCTGCGCAAATCCTTGACCTTGATCCCGGTGGTCACGGTTGCCAGCACCGGCCTTGGCGGCTCGATGCTGATGGCCACGCCTGAGCCGGCCCAGGCCGCGCCGGCCAAGCCTAAAGCCAGCGAAAAGGCCTACGAGCCCACGTATTTCACCGCCGAGGAATGGGCGTTTATCAACGCCGCTGTCGCGCAGCTGATTCCCGCCGATGCCCAAGGCCCAGGTGCCCTGGAAGCGGGTGCGCCGGAATACATTGACCGCCAGATGAACACGCCATACGCCAGCGGTGCCCTGTGGTTCATGCAGGGTCCTTTCAACGCTGATGCGCCCCCAGAGATGGGTTGGCAGAGCAAATTGGTGCCTAAGGAGATCTATCGCCTGGGCATTGCCGCGACGGATGCCTGGTCGAAAGCCTTCAACGGCAAAGTTTTTGCTGCGCAAGACAGCGCTACCCGAGACGATATGTTGCGCCGTCTGGAGGCTGGCGGCGGTGAGGTGACAGCGCATTTCGAGGCGGTGCCGCCCAAGATGTTCTTCAACCTGTTGCTGCAAAACACCAAGGAAGGCTTCTTCTGCGACCCGATCCACGGTGGCAACAAAGGCATGGTCGGCTGGACCATGATCGGCTTCCCCGGCGCTCGCGCCGACTTCATGGACTGGGTTGAACGCAACGAGCAATACCCCTTCCCGGCAGTTTCCATCCGCGGCGAGAGGGCTTAAACGTGGCGACCATCATGAAGAAAGTCGATGCAGTGATCGTAGGTTTTGGTTGGACCGGCGCGATCATGGCCAAGGAGCTGACGGAAGCCGGCCTCAACGTGGTAGCGCTGGAGCGCGGCCCGATGCAGGACACTTACCCGGACGGCAACTATCCCCAGGTCATCGACGAATTGACCTACAGCGTGCGTAAGAAACTCTTCCAGGATATCTCCAAGGAGACGGTGACCATCCGCCATAGCGTGAATGACGTCGCCCTGCCCAACCGTCAGTTGGGTGCGTTCCTGCCGGGCAATGGCGTGGGCGGTGCGGGTCTGCATTGGTCGGGCGTGCATTTTCGTGTCGACCCGATCGAGTTGCGTATGCGCAGCCATTATGAAGAACGCTACGGCAAAAACTTCATTCCCAAGGACATGACCATCCAGGACTTCGGCGTGAGTTATGAAGAGCTGGAGCCGTTCTTCGACTACGCAGAAAAAGTCTTCGGCACCTCCGGCCAAGCCTGGACCGTGAAAGGCCAACTGGTTGGCGAAGGCCGAGGCGGCAACCCTTACGCGCCCGACCGTTCCAACCCGTTCCCGCTGGAGTCGCAGAAAAACACCGTCTCCGCACAGCTGTTTCAGAAAGCGGCTAGCGATGTGGGTTACAAACCCTACAACCTGCCATCAGCCAATACCTCGGGGCCTTACACCAACCCCTACGGCGCCCAGATGGGCCCGTGCAACTTCTGCGGTTTTTGCAGCGGCTACGTCTGCTACATGTACTCCAAGGCGTCGCCGAACGTGAACATCCTGCCGGCGTTGCGCCAGGTGCCGAATTTTGAACTGCGGCCCAATTCCCACGTGCTCAAGGTCAACCTCGACAGCACTAAGAGTAAGGCCACTGGCGTGACGTACATCGACGCCCAGGGCCGGGAATGCGAGCAACCGGCGGATCTGGTGATCCTCGGCGCGTTCCAGTTCCACAACGTGCGCTTGATGCTGCTTTCCGGTATCGGCAAGCCCTACGACCCGATCACCAACGAGGGCGTGGTGGGCAGGAACTTCGCCTACCAGAACATGGCGACCATCAAGGCGTTCTTCGACAAGGACACCCACACCAACAACTTCATCGGCGCGGGCGGCAATGGCGTGGCCATCGATGACTTCAACGCCGACAACTTCGACCACGGGCCCCATGGCTTTGTGGGCGGTTCGCCGATGTGGGTCAACCAGGCCGGTAGCCGGCCGATTGCCGGTACGTCCAACCCGCCGGGCACCCCAGCCTGGGGCAGTGCCTGGAAGCGCGCCACTGCCGATTACTACACCCACCAGGTGTCGATGGATGCCCACGGCGCCCATCAATCCTACCGGGGTAACTACCTGGATCTGGACCCGGTGTACCGTGATGCCTACGGCCAGCCGTTGCTGCGGATGACATTCGACTGGCAGGAAAACGACATCAAGATGAACCGCTTCATGGTCGAGAAAATGGGCAAGGTCGCTGAGGCGATGAACCCCAAGGCCATTGCCGTGCTCGGCAAAAAAGTCGGCGAGCACTTCAACACGGCGTCTTACCAGACCACCCACTTGAACGGTGGCGCGATCATGGGCACCGATCCGAAAACCAGTGCGTTGAATCGCTATCTGCAGTGCTGGGATGTACACAACGTGTTTGTCCCAGGCGCATCCGCTTTCCCACAAGGCTTGGGCTACAACCCTACAGGGCTGGTGGCGGCGTTGACCTATTGGTCGGCGCGGGCCATCCGCGAGCAGTACCTGAAAAACCCCGGCCCACTGGTTCAGGCATAAGGAGCGATGACCATGAAAGCACTTGTTATCGCGACCTTCGCGTTTTTCAGCAGCTGCTCTGTCAGCGCCGCTGAAACGGACTTGATCAAGCAAGGTGAATACCTGGCCCGCGCGGGTGACTGCGTGGCTTGCCACACGGCCAAAGGTGGTAAACCCTTTGCTGGCGGCCTGCCAATGGAAACCCCGATTGGCGTGATCTATTCCACCAACATCACCCCGGACAAGACCGGCCTGGGCGACTACAGCTTCGAGGACTTCGACAAGGCCGTGCGCCACGGTGTCGCCAAGAGCGGTAGTACGCTTTACCCGGCGATGCCTTACCCGTCTTACGCACGCGTCAGCGACAGCGATATGCAGGCGTTGTATGCGTACTTCATGAAAGGTGTCGAGCCCGTCGCCCAGGAGAACAAGGCCAGCGACATTCCGTGGCCCCTGAGCATGCGCTGGCCGTTGGCGGCATGGCGCTGGATGTTTGCGCCTTCTGTCGAGGAGCATCAGGCCCAAGCCGAGGCCGACCCGGTGATCAGCCGGGGCGCCTACCTGGTGGAAGGCCTTGGCCATTGCGGTGCGTGCCACACGCCACGGGCGTTGACCATGCAGGAAAAAGCCCTGAGTGCCACTGACGGCAACGCCTTCTTGTCCGGCAGCGCGCCGCTGGAAGGTTGGATCGCCAAGAGCCTGCGCGGTGACCACAAGGATGGCCTGGGCAGCTGGAGCGAGGGACAACTGGTGCAGTTCCTCAAAACCGGCCGCAGTGACCGCAGCGCGGTGTTTGGTGGCATGAGCGACGTTGTCGTCCACAGCATGCAGTACATGTCGGAAAATGACCTGACCGCTATCGCCCGTTACCTCAAGAGCCTGCCGGCGGTGGATCCCAAGGATCAGCCGCATCAGTACGACAAGCAAGCGGCCGAGGCATTGTGGAAAGGCGACGACAGCCAGCGCGGCGCCTCGGTGTATATCGACAACTGCGCGGCCTGCCACCGTACCGATGGCCATGGCTACACGCGGGTGTTCCCGGCGCTGGCGGGCAACCCGGTGTTGCAGACGGCGGATGCCACCTCGTTGATCAACATCGTGTTGAACGGCGGCACCTTGCCGGCGACCCACGCGGCGCCGTCGACCTTCACCATGCCGGCGTTTGCCTGGCGGCTGTCGGACCAGGAAGTGGCGGATGTGGTCGGTTTCATCCGTGCCAGTTGGGGCAATCAGGGCGCGCCGGTGAAGGCCAGCGATGTGAAGGACCTGCGCCACAACGACATGCGCACTACCTCCGGTGATGACTTGGGGCAAGTGACGCAGAAGCACTGAGGCTAGCCTGACCGCCAAACGGCACTGGTCAGAACCCTCGCGCCTCGATACTGTATATAAAAACAGTATCGAGGCGCTTTCATGTCTACTCCGCTGCCGCCCCGTGGCCGGGGCACGGCCACCAACCTGCATAACCGCTTTGCGCCTACGGTGAGCGTCGCCGAGGACGATGGCTGGTTTCAGGAAGTGCCACCGACCCAGGGCACCGAAGTGCGTATCGAGACGGCCAAGAGCATCATCACCCGCAATAACTCGCCGGACTTGCCGTTTGATCGTTCCATCAACCCCTATCGTGGCTGCGAGCATGGCTGTATCTACTGCTATGCGCGGCCCAGTCATGCCTATTGGGACATGTCGCCGGGGTTGGATTTCGAAACCAAACTGATCGCCAAGACCAATGCCGCGGACGTGCTGGAGCAGCAGCTGTCGAAGCCGGGTTATGTGTGCGCGCCGATCAACCTGGGTTCCAATACCGATCCGTACCAGCCGATCGAGCGTGAGTACAGGATTACCCGGCAAACCCTCGAGGTGCTGCTGCGTTATCGCCATCCGGTGACCATCATCACCAAGGGCTCGCTGATTTTGCGCGACCTGGACCTGCTCACCGAGTTGGCGCGCCAGCGATTGGTGGCGGTAATGATCAGCCTCACCAGCCTGGACGATGAGCTCAAGCGCATCCTGGAGCCCCGCACGGCGGCGCCCAAGGCACGGTTGCGGGCGATTCGGGTGATGCGTGAGGCGGGGATCCCGGTGGGCGTGCTGTGTTCGCCGATGATCCCGATGATCAACGACAGCGAATTGGAGAGCCTGCTGACCGAGGCCCATGCCGCTGGCGCGCAAAGCGCGGCGTACATGATGCTGCGCCTGCCGCTGGAAGTGGCGCCGCTGTTCGAGGAGTGGCTGGCGGCGCATTACCCGCAACGGGCGGCCCATGTGATGAGTCTGGTGCGCCAGGTGCGTGGCGGTGAGGTGTATGACAGCCGCTTCGGCGTACGCATGCGCGGTGAAGGGCCGTTTGCGGACTTGCTGGCCCAGCGCTTCAGCAAGGCGATCAAGCGCCTGGGGCTCGATCGACGGGAAGATTTCAATCTGGACTGCACGGCCTTTTGCCCGCCGGGCAGGCAGATGGCTTTGTTGTAGACTGAAGAGGAAAGGTTTGCCTTTCTTGTAGGAATGGTCTCACTTTGACATCACTGAAACCCGCGATCTAGAGCGGTTCATTCAGTTTGAGTTAAGTTTCGACGGTTACCTTGTTCAGCGAGTGACTGATGAGTCGACTGCCCGGTTTTGAAGCGTTTGCAACTGTTTTTCTGGCCCGGCGTCGAACTGACCTGAAAGCTCCCCTGCATTAATCAAGAGGATGAATCATGAGTGACCAGGATAAACAGCCGTTGGCTGCGTCGGCTTCAGCCCCTCAGGTGGCGGAAACCGCCGATGCAGCGCTTAAGCATATCGTTGACGGCTTTTTGCATTTTCATCACGACGTCTTCCCCCAGCAGGAAGAACTGTTCAAGAAACTCGCCACGGCCCAGAGCCCGCGGGCGATGTTCATCACGTGCGCCGACTCGCGCATCGTGCCCGAGCTGATCACCCAGAGTTCGCCTGGCGACCTGTTCGTGACGCGTAACGTCGGTAACGTGGTGCCGCCTTACGGCCAGATGAACGGCGGTGTGTCCACGGCCATCGAATATGCGGTGCTGGCCCTGGGCGTGCAGCACATCATCGTCTGCGGGCACTCCGATTGCGGCGCCATGCGTGCGGTACTCAACCCCGCCAGCCTGGAGAAGATGCCAACAGTCAGGGCCTGGTTGCGGCATGCCGAAGTTGCCAAGTCCATGGTTGAAGACAACTGTGACTGCGCCAACGAAGGCGAGAGCATGAAAGTGCTGACCGAAGAAAACGTCATCGCCCAACTGCAACATTTGCGCACCCACCCTTCCGTGGCTTCGCGCATGGCCAATGGTCATTTGTTTATCCATGGTTGGATCTACAACATCGAGACCAGTGAAATCCGGGCCTACGATGCGGACCAGTCAGCGTTCCGCTCGTTGAGCGGCGACGGGCCGATTCCTTCCGCGACGCCTAAAGCGCGCTTCTAAAACACTTCCCTGCCGGGTAAAGCGGTGGCTGCCATGGACGCAGCCAGGCTTTGCCGCGCCCGGCGAATGCCTCGGGAGAGTCATCATGCGTGCTGCTCAATTGAAAGCTGTATTGCCACGGGAGCTGCTCGCCTCGGTGGTTGTGTTTCTGGTCGCCCTGCCGTTGTGCATGGGGATCGCGATTGCCTCTGGCATGCCGCCGGCAAAAGGTCTGATCACCGGGATCATTGGTGGCCTGGTAGTGGGTTGGCTGGCAGGCTCGCCGCTGCAGGTCAGTGGCCCGGCCGCAGGCTTGGCGGTGTTGGTGTTCGAGCTGGTGCGCCAGCACGGCATGCTGATGCTGGGGCCGATCCTGTTGTTGGCGGGCTTCCTGCAATTGGTGGCCGGGCGTTTGCGCCTGGGCTGCTGGTTCCGCGTCACGGCGCCGGCGGTGGTGTACGGCATGCTGGCGGGGATTGGCGTGCTGATTGTGCTGTCCCAGATTCACGTGATGCTCGACGGCGCGCCCAAGCCTTCCGGGCTGGATAACCTGGCGGGGTTCCCGGCGGCGTTGGCCGAGGCGATCCCAACCCTGGGCGGCGGCCTGGGGTGGCAGGCGGGATTGCTGGGTTTGTCGACGATGCTGGTGATGTACGCCTGGGACAAATTGCGCCCGCAACGCCTGCGCTTTGTGCCGGGCGCCTTGTTGGGTGTGGGCCTGACCACTGTGGTGAGCCTGGTGCTGGCGCTGCAGGTCAAGCGCGTGGAAGTCCCGGAAAATCTCGCTGACGCTATCGACTGGCTGCGCCCCAGCGACCTGCTCAACCTCGCCGACCCTCAATTGCTGATCGCCGCCTTTGCCGTGGCGTTTATTGCGAGCGCCGAAACCCTGCTTTCCGCTGCGGCGGTCGATCGTATGCACAGTGGTCAGCGTTCTGATTTCGATAAGGAGTTGTCCGCCCAAGGTGTAGGCAACATGCTCTGTGGCCTGGTCGGTGCCTTGCCGATGACCGGTGTGATCGTGCGCAGCTCGGCCAATGTGCAGGCCGGTGCGACCACCCGTCTGTCGGCGATGTTCCACGGCCTGTGGCTGCTGGCGTTCGTGCTGTTGCTGTCGAGTGTGCTGCAAAGCATTCCGGTGGCAAGCCTGGCGGGTGTGTTGGTGTACACCGGGATCAAGCTGGTGGACATCAAGGCGTTCAAGGCGCTGGGGCGGTATGGGCGTATGCCGATGTTTACCTACGCGGCCACGGCGTTGGCGATCATCTTTACCGACCTGCTGACCGGCGTGCTGGTGGGCTTCGGGTTGACGTTGGTCAAACTGGCGTTCAAGGCGTCACGCTTGAAAGTGAGCCTGATCGATTTGCCCCAGGAAGGCGAAATGGAGTTGCGTCTGACGGGCGCGGCGACTTTCCTGAAAGTGCCGGCGCTGACCCAGGTGCTGTCGGCGGTACCGGCGGGGACGACCTTGCATGTGCCGTTGAGCAACTTGAGCTACATCGACCATTCCTGCCTGGAGTTGCTGGAGGAATGGGGGCGGGCCAATGCGGCCAAGGGCTCGACGCTGGTGATCGAGGCGCGTGGGTTGAAGCGAAGGCTGGAAGGTCGGGTCAGGATGACGACGGGGATAGGTTCCGCGCCAGCCTAACCACCCAGCAACCCTGTGGGAGCCGGGCAAACCCGGCTCCCACATTTGATCGTTTGCGACCCAGGAAACTAAGCCGGCTGATCCAACGCCAACTCAACCCCCAACTGTCGCGAAAGGCACGGCCAGCGCTTCCACGCGGCTTCCGTGTCCGGGCTCTTGAGCGTCTCGCGGTAGGCTTCTACCGACTCCAGCGCAAAGCTGTCTTCGTTGAGCATTTCATCCACCGCCAAATGCACGGCTTCATCCAACTTGTTGGCGAACGCTTCGCCGATCAACTGGTGGGCGATCAGGTTAGCCACCGTGGTATCCGCCGGAATCAGCGGCTGGCCAAAGTGCTTGATATACAGATCATTCACCTCTTCAACCAATCGATGCGCCAAGTAGGCCTCGTCCAGCAGGCCGTCGAGGCCTTCGTGGCCGGCCAGGATCGCGGGTGGTTGCAGGAAGAAATGCTCGGCAATCTTCAGCACCGGCTTGATCTGGCTTTCGATTCCGGCTTCGCGGGCCACGTCGTTGGCGGCGTCCAGCAAATCCGGGACGAGGTCGATGTAGGCGCTGACAAAGCGGGTCATGACAATGTTGCGATCACCGTCAGCCAGGGAAATGGCCGAATGCAGGTGCGGCAATTGTTTTTCCAGTTGCTGGGCAAGCTGGCCCGTGCTGGCTTCGTGTTGATGGGCACGGGAAATCTGCTCGCGCAATGCGGCGGTGTTCATGAAAGCTCCAGTGATGCAGGCGTAGGAAAAGGGAGAGGATAAGGTAGCTCGTTTATACGAGCGCCTAAGACGCATTTGTCATAATTATTTCATGGTTATGCGCCCGCGTTATATCGAATTGCCATCGTTCGTCGGATAAACGATTCCGCGCCCGGTTTTATTAGCCCCGACCGCCCATTTCTACTCATTTGCCCCTACACATTGCGGGGTTGCAGAGCCTGTCTATACTCGGATTTGTACGCGATTAGCTGATGACGCCAGACTGCATAAGCAGGCAAGGCCAGGCGGTTGTAAGCAGTATGGAAGCCGCTCCCTTCGACGCAGGTGCAAACCGGCGGGATAACAAGAACGATAAGGGGAACCCGCAATGATGCGACATCCACACGTTTGGATGGGCCTCCTGTTGTGGTCAGTATTCGGCCAGGCACATGCCGCCTGGACAACGAATATGGCGCCAGGGGCGACAGAAGTCAGTCACGCTGTGTTCGACCTGCACATGACCATTTTCTGGATCTGTGTGGTGATCGGCATCATCGTGTTTGGCGCGATGTTCTGGTCGATGATCGTTCATCGCCGGTCCACGGGCCAGGTCGCGGCCAAGTTCCACGAGAGCACCACCGTGGAAATCCTCTGGACGGTCGTGCCCTTGCTGATCCTGATCGCGATGGCCATTCCAGCTACCAAGACCCTGATCAATATCTATGACAGCAGTGAGTCGGATATCGATATCCAGGTCACCGGCTACCAGTGGAAGTGGCATTACAAATACCTGGGCCAGGACGTGGAGTTCTTCAGCAACCTGGCCACGCCCGCCGAACAGATCCATAACCAGGCCACCAAGGGCGAACACTACCTGTTGGAAGTCGACCAGCCGCTGGTGTTGCCGGTGGGCGCCAAGGTGCGCTTCCTGGTGACCGCCGCTGACGTGATCCACTCCTGGTGGGTGCCGGCCTTTGCGGTCAAGCGCGACGCCATTCCCGGGTTCGTCAACGAGGCCTGGACCCGCGTTGAGAAACCCGGCATCTACCGTGGCCAATGCGCCGAACTGTGCGGCAAGGACCACGGCTTCATGCCCATTGTGGTCGAGGTCAAGTCCAAGGCCGACTACGAAACCTGGCTGGGTGAGCGCAAGGAAGAGGCCGCCAAGCTCAAGGAGTTGACCTCCAAAGAGTGGACGCTCGAAGAGCTGGTGGCCCGTGGCGACAAGGTCTACCACACCACCTGCGTGGCCTGTCACCAGGCCGAAGGCCAGGGCCTGCCGCCGATGTTCCCGGCGCTCAAGGGCTCCAAGATTGCGACCGGCCCTGCGGCTGACCACCTGAGTATTGTCTACCACGGCAAGCCCGGCACCGCGATGGCGGCCTTCGGCAAGCAGCTCTCGGAAGTGGACATCGCCGCCGTGGTGACCTACGAGCGCAATGCCTGGGGCAACAACAAAGGCGACATGGTCACGCCTAAAGACGTGCTGGCCATCAAGCAGGCGGAAAGCAAATGACCTCTCTCAAGGCGTTTACCTCGACCCGCCCCGCCCACTCGCTTGCAGGAGAACGGCCATGAGCGCTGTGATCGATGACCATGGTCACGCCGACCATGCCCACGGCCCCGCCAAGGGGTTGATGCGCTGGGTGCTGACCACCAACCACAAAGACATCGGCACCATGTACCTATGGTTCGCCTTCGCCATGTTCCTGCTTGGCGGCTCGTTCGCCATGGTGATCCGCGCCGAGTTGTTTCAGCCCGGCCTGCAGATCGTGCAGCCGGCGTTCTTCAACCAGATGACCACTATGCACGGGCTGATCATGGTGTTCGGCGCGGTGATGCCGGCATTCGTCGGCCTGGCCAACTGGATGATCCCGTTGATGATCGGCGCGCCCGACATGGCCCTGCCGCGCATGAACAACTTCAGTTTCTGGCTGTTGCCGGCGGCGTTCCTGCTGCTGGTTTCGACGCTGTTTACGCCCGGCGGAGGGCCGAACTTCGGCTGGACCTTCTACGCGCCGCTCTCCACTACCTACGCGCCGGAAAGCGTGACGTTCTTTATCTTCGCGATCCACCTGATGGGCATCAGTTCGATCATGGGCGCGATCAACGTGGTCGCCACCATCCTCAACCTGCGTGCGCCCGGCATGACCTTGATGAAAATGCCGTTGTTCGTGTGGACGTGGCTGATCACCGCGTTCCTGCTGATCGCGGTGATGCCGGTGCTGGCGGGTTGCGTGACGATGATGTTGATGGATATCCACTTCGGCACCAGCTTCTTCAGTGCGGCCGGCGGTGGTGACCCGGTGTTGTTCCAGCACGTGTTCTGGTTCTTCGGTCACCCTGAGGTGTACATCATGATCCTGCCGGCCTTCGGTGCCGTCAGCTCGATCATCCCGACCTTCTCGCGCAAGCCGTTGTTCGGCTACACCTCGATGGTCTACGCCACGGCGAGCATCGCGTTCCTGTCGTTCATCGTCTGGGCGCACCACATGTTTGTGGTGGGCATTCCGCTGGTGGGCGAGCTGTTCTTCATGTACGCCACGCTGCTGATCGCCGTGCCCACAGGGGTGAAGGTGTTCAACTGGGTCAGCACTATGTGGCAAGGCTCGCTGACCTTCGAAACGCCGATGCTGTTTGCCGTGGCCTTTGTGATCCTGTTCACCATCGGCGGGTTCTCCGGGCTGATGCTGGCGATCGCCCCGGCGGACTTCCAGTACCACGACACCTATTTCGTGGTGGCGCATTTCCATTACGTACTGGTGCCCGGCGCGATCTTCGGCATCTTCGCCTCAGCCTACTACTGGCTGCCGAAATGGACCGGCCACATGTACGACGAAACCCTGGGCAAGCTGCACTTCTGGCTGTCTTTCGTGGGCATGAACATGGCGTTTTTCCCGATGCACTTCGTCGGGCTGGCGGGCATGCCGCGCCGGGTGCCGGACTACAACCTGCAGTTCGCCGACTTCAACATGGTTTCTTCGATTGGCGCGTTCATGTTTGGCGCTACGCAGATTTTCTTCCTGTTCATTGTGATCAAGTGCATCCGTGGCGGCCCGCCGGCACCGGCCAAGCCTTGGGATGGCGCCGAAGGCCTGGAGTGGAGCGTCCCGTCGCCGGCGCCGTACCACACCTTCACCACGCCGCCGGAGGTCAAATGAACACTCTATGGGGCTGTGAACACCGTCAATGTGGGAGCGGGCTTGCTCGCGAAAGCGGTGTATCAGTCGCCACAAGGAGTGACTGGAAAACCGCATTCGCGAGCAAGCCCGCTCCCACTTTGACCGAGTTCGCTTTAGGTGAGCGTCATGGCTGAATCCATGCCCACCAAGCGCCTGGTCACCCGCCTGCTGATCCTGGTGGTGGCGATGTTCGCCTTCGGCTTTGCACTGGTGCCGATCTACGACGTGATGTGCAAGGCGTTTGGCATCAACGGCAAGACAGCCGGGCAGTACGAGGGCTCGCAGGTGGTGGACCCAACGCGTCAGGTGCGTGTGCAGTTTTTGTCCACCAACGCCATCGACATGGTCTGGGATTTTTATGCCAAGGCTGACGAAGTGGTGGTCAATCCGGGGGCGGTGACCGAGATGCTGTTCGTGGCCCACAACCCCACCGACAAGCCGATGACGGCCCAGGCTGTGCCCAGTATTTCCCCGGCCGAAGCGGCGATGTATTTCCACAAGACCGAGTGCTTTTGCTTCACCCAGCAAGTGCTGCAACCGGGCCAGCGCATCGAGATGCCGGTGCGTTTCATTGTCGACCGCGACATGCCCAAGGATGTGAAGCATCTGACCCTGGCGTACACGCTGTTTGATATCACTGCGCGCCAACCGCCGGTGGCTGCCCACAGCGGCGGCTAGCTACTGTTTGCCCCCTCAATCAGGAGAGCGAATACATGTCGTCTCATGATACGTACTACGTACCAGCGCAAAGCAAATGGCCAATAATTGCCACGTTTGGCCTGTTGATCACGGTGTACGGGCTGGGTCTGTGGTTCAACGACCTCAAGGCCGCGCGGGCGGAATCCCACGGCCCGTGGATTTTTTTCGTCGGCGGGCTGTTGTTGGCCTACATGCTGTTCGGCTGGTTCGGCGCGGTGATCAAGGAAAGCCGCGCCGGTTTGTACAGTTCGCAGATGGACCGCTCGTTCCGCTGGGGCATGACCTGGTTCATCTTCTCCGAGGTGATGTTCTTTATCGCCTTCTTCGGTGCGCTGTTCTACGTGCGCCACATGTCGGCGCCCTGGCTGGCGGGTGAAGGTTCAAAGGGCGTCGCACATATGCTGTGGCCGAACTTCGAATTTGCCTGGCCGTTGCTGAATAACCCCGACCCGAAAATGTACCCGGCACCGGAAGGCACCATCAGCCCGTGGGGCCTGCCGCTGGTGAACACCATCCTGCTGGTGAGTTCCAGCGTGACCATCAACATCGCCCACCACGCGCTGCGTAAAGGCCATCGTGGTGCGCTGAAAATCTGGCTGGCGATTACCGTGCTGCTGGGCCTGGCGTTCCTGGGGTTTCAGGCCGAGGAATACATCCACGCCTATAAAGAGCTGGGCCTGACTTTGGGCTCGGGGGTGTATGGCGCGACGTTCTTCATGCTCACCGGGTTCCACGGCGCTCACGTCACCATCGGCACCATCATTCTGTTCGTGATGCTGATGCGAATCCTCAAGGGGCATTTCAACGCCGAGCACCAGTTCGGTTTCGAGGCGGCCAGTTGGTATTGGCACTTTGTGGATGTGGTGTGGATCGGCCTGTTTTTCTTCGTCTATGTGCTGTGAGGCGCTTTACCACGGCGCATGAGACACCAGTTGGCCGCTGAAAAAGCCCCAGGCGATCAGCGCTACGGTGATCACGGCCAGTACGACACGCACGGTCAAGGCAGTGACGAGGCGATTGGAGTTGCCCTCGTCCTTGACCAGGAAGAACAAGCCACTGAACAGGCTCACGACGGTCGCGATCAGCATCAGGGCAATAGCGGCTTTGAGCATGGTCGGGCTCCAACGGGATGGGCGGGCAATGAAAACAAGTATAGCCAGCGCCATAAAATGCTTTCGGCCGGGAATCGCACCGACATTGGTGGTGTTGGTGCTGCTGCCGTTGATGGTCGGCCTGGGGTTCTGGCAGTTGTCTCGCGGCCATGAAAAACAGCTGCTGGTGGACAGCTACGCCGAGCGGCGCGCGGCAGATCCGATCAGCAGCGCGCAACTTAGCGACATGGCTGACCCGGCCTTCCGCCGCGTTCGTCTGCGCGGCCAATTTGACGCCGAACACAGCGTATTCCTCGATAACCGCATGCGCGACGGCAAGGCCGGCGTAGAGCTGCTGCAACCTTTCCACGACCAGGCCAGTGGCCTGTGGCTGTTGCTCAATCGCGGTTGGCTGCCCTGGCCGGATCGGCGCACGCCACCCGCCTTCACCACGCCGGATCAGCCGGTGAATCTCGATGCCTGGGTGTACGTCGCCCCTGGCGAAACCTTCCAGCTGCACCCGGATCCGGCGACCGCGCAATGGCCGCGCCTGCTGACAGCCTTGCACCCCGCCGCGCTCTGGGCCGAGTTGGGTCGCAACGGTTTCGCCTATGAGTTGCGGGCCGAAGCCGGCCCCGGCACCTACGAAACCACCTGGCCGATCGTCGCGATGGGCCCGGAAAAACACCTGGCGTATGCCGTGCAATGGTTCGCCATGTCGCTGGCGTTGCTGGCGCTTTATCTCTACCTCGGATGGCATAACAAAAAGGAGAAGCCCCATGGGAGCGGCCACGAATCCACTCAACATGTCTGAAGCCCCGAATCGGCGTAAAGGCCGTTGGCAGTTGATCCTGATCCTGATGATGGTGATCGGCCCGATGGCGCTGGCCACCTTTATGTACAAGCTGCAGTTCTGGGTGCCGGACAGCCGCAGCTACCACGGCGAGATGATCGGCAACGGCCAGACCCGCGGTGATATTGGCGTACAGGCCGATGAGCAGCGCTGGCAACTGCTGGTGACCGCGCCCACTGCCTGTGCAGCGGATTGCCAGCAATTGGTGTACCTCGCACGCCAACTGCAAATCGGCCTGGGTCGTGATGCCTCTCGTGCCAGCCATGCCTTGGCCAGCGCGCAGCCGGTGAGCGCGGAGTACGAGGCCAAGCTGAAAATTGAATACCCGCAGCTGCAACGCTACCCGCTGGACTTGTCGACCTTCAGCAAAGACGCTGCCGCGCCGGGTGATGCGCAACTGTGGATCGTCGATCCCCACGGCAACCTGGTGCTGCGCTACGACGCGAAGGTCAAGGGCAAGGATTTGCTCAACGACCTGCGCCACCTGCTGAAACTGTCGAACATCGGATAAGGGCACCGTCATGGCCAAACCTGGATTTCGCCTCGCGTTGTTTGCCACCTTGCTGGCGCTGATTGTCGTGCTGCTTGGCTCCTATACGCGCCTGACCCACGCCGGCCTGGGTTGCCCGGATTGGCCGGGCTGCTACGGCTTCATCAGCGTGCCCAAGACCGAAGCCCAGTTGGCTCATGCCGAGCTGCACTTTCCCGATACGCCGGTGGAGGCCGACAAGGGCTGGGCCGAGATGACCCATCGTTATTTCGCTGGCACCCTGGGCTTGCTGATCGTGTTGCTGGCCGCGCGTTCGTGGAGCCATCGGCGCGATCCGGGCCAGCCGGTGAAGCTGCCGCTGTTCCTGTTGGCGGTGGTGTTTGCCCAGGCGGCGTTTGGCATGTGGACGGTGACACTGAAGTTATGGCCGCAAGTGGTGACGGGGCATTTATTGGGCGGCTTTGCGACCTTGAGCCTGCTGTTTCTGCTGACCCTGCGCTTGTCCGGTGTATTGCCCGCGTTGATCGTGCCCAAGCGCCTGCAATATTGGGCGACGGCGGGCCTGGTGCTGGTGATCGGCCAGATCGCGCTGGGGGGCTGGGTCAGTTCCAACTACGCGGCGGTGGCTTGTGTTGATTTGCCGACGTGCCATGGTGAATGGTGGCCGGCGGCGGATTTCGCCAATGGCTTTCATCTGACCCAGCACATCGGGCCCAATTATTTGGGCGGGCAACTGGACAGCGAGGCGCGCACGGCCATCCACCTGACCCACCGCATTGGCGCCGTCATCGTTAGCCTGGTGCTGCTGGGCCTGGCCTGGCAACTGCGTGCAGTGGGCATGACACGCCTGGCCGGCTTGCTGCTGATCGCCCTGGCGGCGCAAATCTGCCTGGGCCTGAGCAATGTGTATTTCCACTTGCCGCTGCCGGTGGCGGTCGGGCACAACGCTGGCGGTGCGGCCTTGTTGCTGACGCTGGTACTGGTCAACTACCACGCCCGCACCAGCCTGGTCCGGGTGCGCAACCAACTGCCGTTCGGCTGGCGTTTTATCCCACGCAAACACGTATCGGGCCTCATCACCCTTAAAGGAGAGATGCCATGGCGACCTTGATCGGCGCGCGTCACGGCCAGGCGATCTGGCGTGACTACCTGGAGCTGACCAAGCCGAAAGTGGTGGTGTTGATGCTCATCACCTCCTTGGTAGGGATGTTCCTGGCAACCCGTGCGGGCGTGCCATGGACGGTGCTGGTGTTCGGCAACCTGGGGATAGCCCTGTGTGCGGGCGGCGCGGCGGCGGTGAATCACGTGGTGGACCGGCGGATCGATGCCGTAATGGCGCGTACCCATAAGCGGCCGCTGGCGGAGGGGCGTGTATCGCCGCTGGCGGCGCTGGCTTTTGCATTGTTTCTGGCTGTTGCGGGATTGGCGCTGCTGTTGGCGTTCACCAACCCGCTGGCGGCCTGGCTGACCTTGGCTTCGCTGCTCGGCTACGCCGTGATCTACACCGGCTTTCTCAAGCGGGCGACGCCGCAGAATATCGTCATCGGCGGCCTGGCTGGCGCGGCGCCGCCGCTGTTGGGATGGGTGGCTATCACCGGGCACGTCAGCGCAGAGCCCCTGTTGCTGGTGCTGATCATCTTCGCCTGGACCCCGCCGCACTTCTGGGCCCTGGCCATTCACCGCAAGGAGGAATACGCCAAGGCTGATATCCCGATGTTGCCGGTCACCCACGGCGAGCATTACACCAAGGTGCATATCCTGCTCTACACCTTCGCCCTGCTGGCAGTGAGCCTGATGCCCTATGTGATCCACATGAGCGGCCTGCTCTACCTTGCGTGCGCGCTGGTATTGGGCGGGCGCTTTCTGCAATGGGCCTGGGTGTTGTACCGTGGCGGTCGGCCGCACGCGGCGATCAACACCTTCAAGTACTCTATCTGGTACTTGCTGCTGCTGTTTATCGCGCTGCTCCTCGACCACTACCTACTGTTGAACCTATGACTCGAACTCAAAAAACTGTCTTCATCCTGGTGGCCCTGGTGGCATTGATCATGGGCCTGACCGTCAACAAAGTGCTTTCGGGCAAAGGCCAGGGCGATCCCACCGCCTTGATCGACGCCGGCATCATCCTGTTGCCGCAAAGCCGTCAGTTGCCGCCGGTGACCATGACCAATCAGGAAGGCCAGCCGGTGGTGGTCAACGAATTGAAAGGCAAGTGGAGCCTGTTGTTCTTCGGCTACACCTTCTGCCCGGACATCTGCCCGACCACCCTCGCCCAGCTGCGCCAGATCAAGAGCGAGTTGCCCAAGGAGGTTGTGGATAAGTTGCAGGTGATTTTGGTCAGCGTCGATCCGCATCGCGACACGCCGACTCAGCTCAAGCAGTACCTGGGTTACTTCGATCCGCAGTTTGTCGGGTTGACCGGTGCGAATGTCGAGGAGGTGCAGAAGGTGTCGAATGCGGTGAGCATTCCGTTCATTCCGGCCGATACCAGCAAACCCAACTACACCGTTGACCACAGCGGCAACCTGGCGCTGATCGGGCCGGATGGGACCCAGCGCGGGTTCATCCGTGCGCCGTTGAACAACCAGAAGCTGGTGGCGCAGTTGCCCGGTTTGCTCCAGCGTAAATAAGTCGGACGCCGACCCAGCTAGCACCACAAAACAAATGTGGGAGCTGGCTTGCCTGCGATAGCGGTGTGCCAGTCAACATCTTCATCGACTGATACACCGCATTCGCGAGCAAGCCCGCTCCCACATTTTTTGATCTTCGGTGTTACAAAGATTGGTCGAGATCAGAACGCTGGCTTGATCGCGCCTTTGTACTTCTCTTCGATGAATTTCTTCACTTCAGGCGTGTGCAGGGCTGCAACCAGCTTCTTCACCGCGTCCGAGTCTTTGTTGTCTTCGCGGGTCACCAGGATGTTCACGTAAGGCGAGTCGCTGCCTTCGATGACCAGCGCATCCTTGGATGGGTCCAGCTTGGCTTCCAGCGCGTAGTTGGTGTTGATCAGCGCCAGGTCGACCTGGGTCAGCACGCGCGGCAGGGTGGCGGCTTCCAGTTCGCGGAACTTCAGGTTTTTGCTGTTACCGGTGATGTCCTTGATGGTCGACAGGATGTTGGTCGGGTCCTTCAGGGTGATCAGGCCATTCTTGGCCAGCAGCAACAGGGCGCGGCCGCCGTTGGTGGCGTCGTTCGGGATGACCACGTTGGCGCCGCTTGGCAGCTCGTCCAGCTTCTTGTACTTGCTGGAGTAGGCGCCCAGAGGTTCCAGGTGCACAGCGCCAACGCTCACCAGGTGAGTGCCCTTGGCTTTGTTGAACTCATCCAGGTACGGCTGGTGCTGGAAGAAGTTGGCGTCCAGGCGCTTTTCAGCGACTTGTACGTTCGGCTGCACGTAGTCGGTGAAGACTTTGACCTGCAGGTCTACGCCTTCTTTGGCGAGGGCAGGTTTCACGAATTCGAGGATTTGCGCATGCGGCACTGGCGAAGCAGCGACCTTGAGGGTCTCGGCGTGGGCGGAAAACGCGGCAACGGCGGCGAAAGCAACCAGTAGTTTTTTCATCCAACAAGCTCCTTGTTCGGGCATGTACCGGCGTGCGGCCGGCAATGGCCGTTATTTTCGAGAAAAGTGCACCACCAGCTTGTCGCCGACGGTTTGCAGAATTTGCACCAGGATCACCAGCATCACCACGGTGACCACCATTACATTGTCTTGGAAGCGCTGGTAACCGAAACGGATCGCCAGGTCGCCCAGGCCACCGGCACCTACCACGCCCGCCATCGCCGTGTAGGAAACCAGTGTAATCGCCGTTACGGTAATTGCCGCAAAAATGCCGGGGCGTGCTTCGGGCAGCAAGGCGTTGGTGATGATCTGGCGCGTGCTGGCACCCATCGACTGCGTGGCCTCGATGATGCCGCGGTCCACTTCACGCAGGGCAGTTTCCACCAGGCGTGCAAAGAACGGTGTTGCGCCGATAACCAGCGGCGGAATCGCGCCCGCAACGCCCAGCGAGGTGGGCTCGTCCATGTATATGCCAGTGATCAGTTTGGTTAATGGAATCATCACGATCAGCAGGATGATGAACGGCAGAGAACGCAGGATGTTTACGATCAGCGACAGAAAGGCGTACAAGCCTTTCTGCTCGAACAGCTGACGTGGGCTGGTCAAGAACAGCAGCACACCTATGGGCAGGCCCAGCACGACCGTGAAGAACAGCGAACCGAACAGCATGGTCATGGTATCGCCGGTGGCGAGCCAGATTTCGGACCAGTCGATGTCGGCGAAGAAATTCAGGAACAGGTCCATTAGCGCAGCACCTCCATATGAACGTCAGCGGCGGTGAAGCGCGCAAAGGCAGCTTCCATGTCGCCACCGGTGACGGCGAGGGTCAATTGCCCATAAGGGATGTCTTTAATGCGGTCGATACGACCGGCGAGGATGCTGTAGTCCACACCCGTTTCGCGGGCGACGGTGCCCAGCAATGGCGCGTAGGTCGCGTCCCCTTGGAACGTCAGGCGCACGATGCGGCCTGGGACGTGGGCGAAGTCGTCGCGTTGCTCGTTTTCGTCGACCTGCTCGGACTCTTGCACGAAGCGCTTGGTGGTCGGGTGCTTGGGGTGCAGGAACACATCGGCCACCGAGCCTTGCTCGACGATCACGCCCGCGTCCATTACGGCCACCTGGTCGCAGACGCGGCGGATCACGTCCATTTCATGGGTGATCAACACGATGGTCAGCTTCAACTCGCGGTTGATTTCGGCCAGCAGTTGCAGCACCGAGGCGGTGGTCTGCGGGTCGAGGGCGCTGGTGGCTTCGTCGCACAGCAGGATCTTCGGCTTGGTCGCCAGGGCGCGGGCAATGCCGACGCGTTGTTTCTGGCCGCCGGACAACTGCGCCGGGTATTTCTTGGCGTGGTCCGACAGGCCCACGCGCGCCAGCAACTCCGCGACGCGCAAGTCGATGTCCTTGCGCGACAATTCGCCGGCCAGGGTCAGGGGCAGTGCCACGTTATCGGCGACGGTCTTGGACGCCAGCAGGTTGAAGTGCTGGAAAATCATCCCGACCTGCTGGCGGAAACGGCGCAGGCCGTTGGCGTCCAGGGCAGTGACTTCTTCGCCGTCCACCGTGATCTGGCCGCCGCTCGGTTCTTCAAGGCGGTTGATCAGGCGCAGCAGTGTACTTTTGCCCGCGCCGGAATGACCGATCAGACCAAACACCTGGCCGTTCTCGACGGTCAGGCTGGTGGGGTGCAGCGCGGGAATATCCCTACCGGCGACGCGGTAGGTTTTATGGACGTTTTGAAACTCGATCACGTAGCGAACCTTGTGGGGCGCATGGAAAAGGGATCAGCGGTTAGCCGGGCGCGCATTTTAGCCTGTCCGTATAGCGTTTCTTAGCATTTATTTCGCATTCATCCAGCGATTTGGCAATAACGCGATCAAAGGTCATAAAAAAGGAACGGCCCAAAACCCCATCAGTCACTACTTAAGCAATGCGATTCCCGGGTGCCGTGCCTGGGTCTGAATAAGGAGTTTTGACTGATGAGTACGAAAAAGCCAAAGAGCGAACTCGCCGGAACCGACACCCTGGACCGTAGCAACACCAATGCCAAGCTGGATGCCTTGGAAGAATTCCGCTCCGACGCTACCGGCCAGGCCCTACGTACCAACCAAGGCGTGAAGATCGCCGACAACCAGAACAGCTTGAAGGTCGGCGCGCGCGGGCCTTCGCTGCTCGAAGATTTCATCATGCGTGAAAAGATCACGCATTTTGACCATGAACGCATCCCGGAGCGCATCGTGCATGCGCGCGGCACCGGTGCCCATGGTTACTTCCAGACCTATGAGAACCATTCGGCGCTGACCAAGGCCGGTTTCTTGCGTGATCCTGGGCACAAAACCCCGGTTTTCCTGCGCTTTTCCACTGTGCAAGGCCCGCGTGGCTCGGGTGATACGGTGCGCGACGTGCGTGGTTTTGCCGTGAAGTTCTTCACCGACGAGGGCAACTTCGACCTGGTCGGCAACAACATGCCGGTGTTTTTCATTCAGGATGCGATCAAGTTTCCCGACTTTGTCCACGCGGTGAAACCCGAGCCCCACAACGAGATTCCTACCGGCGGTTCGGCTCACGATACTTTCTGGGACTTTGTGTCGCTGCAGCCGGAATCGGCGCATATGGTGATTTGGGCAATGTCCGACCGGGCGATTCCTAAAAGCCTACGGGCCATGCAGGGCTTTGGCGTACATACCTTTCGCTTCATCAACGCCGAAGGGACGTCCAACTTCGTTAAATTCCACTGGCGCCCTACTGCCGGCACCTGCTCGCTGGTGTGGGACGAAGCGCAAAAGCTCGCCGGTAAAGATACCGACTACCACCGTCGTGATCTGTGGGAAGCGATTGAGATGGGCGATTACCCCGAGTGGGAATTGGGCGTGCAGGTGATTCCTGAGGATAAGGAGCATGCGTTCGACTTCGACATCCTCGACCCGACCAAGCTCATCCCGGAAGAACTGGTGCCTATCACCCCGCTGGGCAAGGTGGTGCTGAACCGCAACCCGGATAACTTCTTTGCTGAAGTCGAGCAAGTCGCCTTCTGCCCAGGCCACATCGTGCCGGGGATCGACTTCTCCAATGACCCTTTGCTTCAAGGCCGTCTGTTTTCCTACACCGATACGCAGATCAGCCGACTCGGTGGCCCGAACTTTCATGAGCTGCCGATCAATCGCCCGGTGGCGCCTTTCCACAATGGCCAGCGCGATGCCATGCACCGCACCACTATCGACAAAGGGCGTGCGGCCTACGAGCCCAACTCCATCGATGGCGGCTGGCCCAAGGAAACCCCGCCTGCGGCGCAGGACGGCGGCTTCGAGTCGTACCATGAGCGCATCGATGCCCATAAGGTGCGTGAGCGTAGCGAGTCGTTCGGCGATCACTTCTCCCAGGCGCGGCTGTTTTTCCACAGCATGAGCAAGCATGAACAGGAACACATTATTGCGGCCTACAGCTTTGAGCTGGGCAAGGTGGAGCGTGAGTTCATTCGCGCGCGCCAGGTGAATGAGATCCTCGCCAACATCGACCTTGAACTGGCCAAGCGTGTGGCGCAGAACCTGGGCTTGCCGGTGCCGAAGAAAGGCACGGTGCCGGAGCGCAAGACGTCGCTGTCGCGTTCACCGGCCTTGAGCCAGGCGAACTTGTTGTCGGGCGATATCAAGACGCGCAAGGTGGCGATACTCGCGGCTAACGGTGTGGATGGCGCGGCGATCGAGGCCTTGAAGAAAGTGCTGAAGGCCGAAGGCGCCCACGCCAAATTGCTCGGGCCGACCTCGGCACCGGTCACCACGGCGGACGGCAAGAGTTTGCCGGTGGATGCGTCCATGGAGGGCTTGCCGTCCGTGGCGTTCGACGCGGTATTTGTGCCCGGTGGCGCCAAGTCGGTGCAGGCGTTGAGCGAGGACGGCGTGGCGTTGCACTACCTGCTGGAGGCTTACAAGCATCTGAAGGCGATTGCGGTGGTGGGCGAGGCCAAGCAGTTGCTCGAGCTGTTGAAGCTTGAGGCTGATGCGGGATTGATCGTCGGCGGGGATGCCAAGGCATTGAAGGCGTTTGTGGCGGCGATTGCCCAGCATCGGGTCTGGGATCGGGAGCCGAAGGCCAAGGCGATTCCGGCTTAAGTCGTAGGTTGTTTTTTTCAAATCGCCTTCGCGAGCAAGTCGAATCGTCGCACCGCAGCTCCCACATTTGGAATGCGTTCCAAATGTGGGAGCGGGCTTGCTCGCGAATGGCTTTATTCCGCCTTGCGCGGAATCAGCACCACCTGCGCCGGAATGTGTTTCAAGATCTGCCGGTGAATCTTCAGGTCATACCCCGAATCAATTCGCTTCACCCGTTTGGTCAGCAACGTGGCCAACCACGGGTAATCCTGGGTGCGCGGCGCCTGGATGGTCACATCGCACTGGTAATTCACCACGTCGGTGGCGATAGCATCCAGTTGATGGCGCAGTGCTTCAATATCAGTGAGGTTCAGCGCCACGGTAGTGCTTGGCGCTGCCGGGTCGATGACCTTGGCAGCAGGCTTGGCTTCGGCGGCCTTCAGGTCGGCTTCGGCTTTATCCAGCTCGGCCTTGCGCGCATGGCTGATTGCACTGTTCACGCCGCCGGTCAGTGCGGGCGCCTTGGGCATCAGCGCGCGGGCGCGGCTCAGGGCGGTGGCAGCGGCGTTGACGTCACCCTTTTGCAGCACGATCTGGCTGCGCTGCAGGTAGGCTTCCGCCAATTGACGCTGATAGTTTTCCAGCGCCGGGTCGTTGGGCGACTGGGCTTGCAGTGCCGCCAGTTGGTCTTCGGCGGTGGCCAGCTCGCTGCTGGCCAGGTTTTGTTCCAGCTGCGCGATGGCCGCAGCGCGTGCGTCCGGGGCCTCAGGGGCGGCGGGCGGTGTGCTTTGACAGGCGCCCAGCAGCAAGGAAAATGCGGCAAGGAGCAGATAACGGGAGGTGAACGGCTTCATTCCTGCGACTCTCTATTTGCGCAAAAAGCGAGCAAGTCTACACCCCTCGACGGGGCAGGACAAAACTCAGCAGAAACAGGGCGGCGGCCGTGACCACAATCGATGGCCCGGCCGGCGTGTCCTTGAACCAGGACAACGCCAGGCCCCCGCACACCGCAAGCATCCCCAGCAAACTTGCGCCGATGGCCATCTGCTCCGGCGAACGGGCATGGCGCTGGGCGGCGGCTGCGGGAATGATCAGCAGCGACGTGATCAACAATACGCCGACAATCTTCATCGCGACAGCAATCACCACGGCGATCAACAACATCAGGGCCATGCGCAGGCTCGGCACGGGCAAACCTTCCACCGTGGCGAGTTCTTCATGCACGGTGATTGCCAGCAATGGGCGCCATAGAGCCACCAGCAAGACCAGCACGGCTGAGCTGCCGCCGAGAATCCACGCAAGGTCGGTGGTGCTGATTGCCAGCAGGTCGCCGAACAAGTAGGCCATCAGGTCGATGCGCACTTCATGCATGAAGCTCAGCACCACCAGGCCCAGGGACAGCGTGCTGGGCGCCAGGATGCCCAGCAAGGTGTCGGAGGCCAGTGGCTGGCGCTGTTGCAGGGTCACCAGCAGCACCGCCAGTAACAGGCAGCCGACGGTCACGGCGATGGTCGGGCTGACATCCAGCAGGAAGCCCATCGCAACGCCCAACAACGCAGCATGCGACAACGTGTCGCCAAAATAGGCCATGCGCCGCCAGACCACGAACGAACCCAGTGGGCCCGCCACCAACGCCAAAGCCAAGCCTGCCAGCAGGGCGTAGAGCAGAAAATCAGCCATGCTTGCAGCTATCTCCATGAACGTGGGTATGAGGTGTGGTGGGATCGTCGACTACGGCGCCATGCAGGTCATGGGCGTGGTCGTGATGGTGGTGGTAGATCGCCAGGCTCTGGGCGTTCTTGCCGAACAGCTCGACGAAGGCCGGGTCGCCGCTGACTTGTTCCGGGTGGCCGGAGCAGCACACGTGACGGTTGAGGCACACCACCTGGTCGGTGGTGCTCATCACCAGGTGTAAATCGTGGGACACCATCAACACGCCGCAGCCATGGCGATCGCGCAGTCGGGTGATCAGGCTGTACAACTCGGCCTGGCCGGCGACGTCGACGCCTTGCACGGGCTCATCCAGCACCAGCAGTTCTGGCTCGCGCAACAGGGCGCGGGCCAGCAGTACGCGCTGCATCTCGCCGCCGGAGATGCTTTGCACCGGGCTGTCGATCACCTGTTCGGCGCCGACTTCCTTGAGCGCCGCTTGCGCACGGGCACGGTCCACGCCCGGCACCAGGCGCAGGAAGCGCAACACGGACAATGGCAGGGTTGGATCCACGTGCAGCTTCTGCGGCATGTAGCCGACGCGCAGCTTGGGCTTGCGCCACACACTGCCGGTGTCGGGCTTGAGCAGGCCGAGTACGGCGCGCACCAGGGTGGTCTTGCCGGCGCCGTTGGGCCCGATCAAGGTGACAATCTGCCCAGGCTCCACGCTTAGCGCGATGTTATCCAGCACGGCTTGCCCGGCGAACGTGACCCCGACCTGTTCCAGGCGGATTAACGCGTTGCTCATCAAGCCCCCTGGCAGCCCGCGCACAGGCCGACCACTTCGACCGTTTGCCCTTCGACCCGGAAACCGACGTCGGCAGAGCTCTTGATGATGGCGTCGCTGATGCTTTTTTGTTCAAGCTCGATCGCGGCGTGGCACTCGCGGCAGATCAGGAACTGGCCCTGGTGTGCATGTTCCGGGTGGCTGCAGCCGACGAAGGCGTTCAGCGAGGCGATGCGATGCACCAGGCCGTTTTCCAGCAGGAAATCCAGCGCGCGGTACACGGTCGGCGGCGCGGCGCGGCGGCCATCCTGCTCGCTGAGCACGCCCAGGATGTCGTAGGCGCCCAGCGGCTTATGGCTCTGCCACACCAACTCCAGCACGCGACGACGCAGGGCGGTCAGGCGTAGACCCTTCTGTGTGCACAGGGTATCGGCCTCCGACAGCGCGGTATGCACGCAGTGAGAGTGGTCGTGGGGACGGCTGGCAAGCGGTGTTTTAGGCATGAGCGGCGACAGACATTTGATAGAGACGTTATTATGTTACCCGTTCCTACGCCATTGAGTGGTCATCGTGTCCCGACTTTTTCCCGTTTTTGTCGTATTTGTCACCAGTTTGTTCGTCGCGAACGCCGCTCAGGCCGAGGTCAAGGTGCTGACCAGCATCAAGCCGTTGCAGTTGATCGCCGCGGCCGTGCAGGACGGTGTGGCAGTTCCCGAGGTGTTATTGCCGCCGGGTGCGTCGCCGCATAACTATGCGTTGCGTCCATCCGACGTACGGCGCGTGCAGTCGGTGGACCTGCTGTACTGGATCGGCGCGGATATGGAGAGTTTCCTGCCGCGCGTGCTGAAAGGTCGTACGGCCGCGACAGTGGCAGTGCAGGATCTGCCAGGCATGAAGTTGCGTCGTTTTGCCGAAGATAGCCACTCACACGCCGATGAAGCCGACGAACACGACCACGATCACCGCCCAGGCAGCCTGGATGCGCATCTGTGGCTGTCGACGGTGAACGCTCGGGTGATTGCGGCGCGCATGGCAGCTGACCTGGCTGCCGCCGACCCGGCCAATGCTGCGCGTTACCAGACCAACGTGAAGGCCTTCAATGAGCGCCTGGATGCCCTGGATGCTCGCCTGAAAGCCCGCCTGGCGCCGATTGATGGCAAGCCTTACTTCGTCTTCCACGAAGCCTTCGATTATTTCGAAGACGCCTACGGCCTCAAGCACACCGGCGTGTTCAGCGTGGCTGCTGAGGTACAACCCGGCGCCCAGCATGTGGCGGCGATGCGTACGCGTTTGCAGGAAGTGGGCAAGACTTGCGTGTTCAGCGAGCCGCCGTTGCGTCCGCGCCTGGCTGAAACGCTGGTCTCCGGTTTGCCGGTGAAGCTGGCGGAGTTGGATGCGCTGGGTGGTTACACCCCGGCTACCGCTCAGGGCTATGAGCAGGTGTTAGAGAAGTTGGGCAATGATTTGGCGGGTTGCCTGGAGTCCTTGTAGAAGCCGGCAAGCCGGCTCCTGCAAAGGTTAGAGTGCGAAGGGCAGGTGCACGGTAACCTGCTGACGCTGCACCAACCGATGCTCGAACTCCGCCGGGTCATGGATCAACACGTCCTGCCCGGCGAACGATTCAGCCGCGATCAGGCGTGACAACCAGAACCGCACACAGGCCACGCGCAGCATCGTCGGCCACAACTCGGCTTCCTTGGCGGAAAACGGTCGCAGGCTCGCATAAGCCCCCAGCAATGCCCGTGCGCGTTGCCCATCGATCACGCCATCCGCGTCCGAACACCAGTCATTCAGGGCGATTGCCACGTCGTACAGCATCGGACCGGAGCAGGCGTTGTAGAAGTCGATCAGCCCTGTAAGGTGCGTCCCTTCGAACATCGCGTTGTCGCGGAACAGGTCGGCGTGCACGTTGGCGCGTGGCAGCGCGAGGATCTCAGCCTTGTGGGCTGCGATCTCGGTCAGTGCATCCTGCAGCAGGCGTTGTTGTGCGTCGTTCAAGTGCGAAATCAACTGCCCGCCTTCGCTGAGCATCCAGTCCAGGCCGCGATCGGTCTTGCGCTCCAACACCTTTTCACCTTGGGTTGCCAGGTGCAGATGGCCCAGCAGGTCACCGACCTGGGCGCAGTGCTGCGCGTTGGCATCCTTGATGTGCTTGCCGGCCAGGCGCGGTTGCAGCAGTGCGGGTTTGCCTTTCAGCTCGCGCAGGGCCACGCCGTCGGTGGTGCGCAGGGCGTAGGGCACGGGCAGGTCGGCGTCGTGGAGCACGTCGAGCAGTTCGATGAAGAACGGCATTTCCGCGACCGGGCCACGTTCGACCAGGGTCAGGACGAACTCGCCCTGCTCCAGGCTGATAAAGAAATTGGTGTTTTCACTACCGGCGGCAATCCCCTGGAAGTCGATCAGGCGGCCGAGGCCGTAAGGGGCGAGAAAGGTTTCCAGCTCGGGCCGAGCCAGGGGGGTGAACACAGACATGGTTAAAACTGCCAGTACGGGCGCCGCAGTGCGCGGCGCCGATTTAAGTTAAGAAATCATTTCCATTCGAAAATCTTCCATGACGGGATCAGCATATCCGGCTGGTCAGAGCGGATGAAGTTCGCATCGGTTCCGTCTGCGCGCACCAGGAAGTACGGAGGCGCGCCCTTCGGCGTTACCTTGATCGCATACAGGAAGCCGTTTTGGCGGTACTCCTGGATGGTCTTGTCGCCTTCCGTGCGAATGGTCACTTCCGGATCGCCCCCAGGGGCGCTGTCTGCCGCCATGGCAGCCATCGGAGCGAGTGCAATCAAGCCGGTCAACAGCAGGCGATTGAATGTACGCATGATAACCTTGTCCCTTTGTCGTCATTGGTCCGGCTATTCTAGCGCCTGACCCGCCGAAAAGGTTGATTCTGCTCATGAGCCAAGCACCCCTCGTCCTGGTGGACGGTTCTTCTTATCTGTACCGCGCCTTCCACGCGTTGCCACCGCTGACCACCTCCAAAGGCCTGCCCACCGGTGCGGTCAAGGGCGTGTTGAACATGCTCAAAAGCCTGCGCAAGCAGTATCCGGGCAGCCCGTTCGCGGTGGTGTTCGACGCCAAGGGTGGGACCTTTCGCGATGACATGTACGCCGAATACAAGGCCAACCGCCCGAGCATGCCCGATGACATGCGCCTGCAGATCGAGCCCCTGCACCAGAGCGTGATCGCCCTGGGTTTCCCATTGCTCTGCGTCGAAGGCGTCGAGGCCGATGACGTCATCGGCACCCTGGCCCGTAGCAGCGCGGCTGCCAACCGCCCGGTGGTGATCTCGACCGGTGACAAGGACATGGCGCAGCTGGTCGACGGGCACATTACCTTGGTCAACACCATGACCGGTAGCGCGATGGACATTGAGGGCGTAAAGGAGAAATTCGGCGTCGCACCGGAGCAGATCATCGACTACCTGGCGTTGATGGGCGATTCGTCCGACAACATTCCAGGCGTTCCGGGCATTGGTCCCAAGACGGCATCCGGCCTGCTCGTCGGCGTGAACGGCGGCATCAAAGAGCTCTATGAACAGTTGGATATCGTGCCGACCCTGCCTATCCGTGGCGCCAAAACCCTGCCGGCCAAGCTGGAAGAGCATCGCGAGAGTGCGTTTCTTTCCTACCAGTTGGCGACGATCAAGTGCGACGTACCGCTGGATGTCGGCCTGGATGACCTGCACCTGATCGAGCCGGATCGCGAGAAGCTGCTGGAGCTGTACTCGCTGTTGGAATTCAAGAGCTGGATTGACGAGATCCAGCGTGACGCCAAGCGTGTGGAGCTCAAGGCGGCGCCTGCTGTTGAGGAAGTGGTCGAGGCAGTGGCGCCAGCAGAGGCGAGCTACACCACGATTCTCGACCAGGCGACCTTCGACATCTGGTTGAAGAAGCTCAATGATGCGAAGTTGATCGCCTTCGACACCGAAACCACCGGTATCGACGCCCAACAGGCGCAATTGGTCGGTGTTTCCTTCGCCGTCCAGCCCCATGAAGCGGCCTACATCCCGCTGACCCACTCCTACATCGGCGCGCCGGAGCAGTTGGATCGCGACACCGTGCTGCTGGCCCTCAAGCCGCTGCTGGAAGACCCGAGCAAGCTCAAAGTCGGCCAGCATGCCAAGTTCGACATGAACATCCTCGCTAACTGTGCCATTGGTGGCGATCCGGCGAATGGCATTACCGTGCGCGGCATCGCCTTCGACACCATGCTTGAATCCTATGTGCTCAATTCCACGGCCACCCGCCACGACATGGACAGCCTGGCCAAGAAGTACCTGGACTACGACACCGTCGCCTTCCAGGACATCGCCGGCAAAGGCGCCAAGCAGCTGACATTCGACCAGATCGCGCTGGAGCAGGCTGGCCCGTATGCGGCGGAAGACGCCGATATCACCTTGCGCCTGCACCAGGCGCTGTTTGCGCAACTGGCGGCCATCCCGAGCCTGGCGAGTGTGCTCACGGAGATCGAAATCCCGTTGGTGCCGGTCTTGGCGCGTATCGAACGCCAGGGCGCGCTGGTCGACAAGGATCTGCTGGGCATCCAGAGCATCGAGCTGGGTAACAAGATGGTCGAGCTGGAGCGCCAGGCGTTCGAGATCGCCGGTGAGGAGTTCAACCTGGGCTCGCCCAAGCAGCTCGGCGCGATCCTTTACGAGAAACTCGGCCTGCCGGTACTGAAGAAAACCGGCAAGGGCCAGGCCTCCACAGCCGAAGAAGTGCTGGCCAAGCTGGCTGAAGATGACTACCCACTGCCCAAGGTGCTGATGCAGTACCGCAGCATGAGCAAGCTGAAAAGCACCTACACCGACCGCCTGCCGGAGCAGATCAACCCGCGCACCGGGCGCATCCACACGTCCTATCACCAGGCGGTGGCGGCCACCGGGCGCTTGTCGTCCAGTGATCCGAACCTGCAGAACATCCCGGTGCGTACCGCCGAAGGGCGGCGCATTCGCCAGGCGTTCGTCGCGCCCAAGGGCTACAAAATGTTGGCGGCGGACTACTCGCAGATCGAACTGCGGATCATGGCGCACCTGTCCAAGGACGAAGGCCTGATGAACGCCTTCCGCGACAACCTGGACGTGCATACCGCCACGGCGGCAGAAGTGTTCAAGGTTGAACTGGGCGAGGTCACTTCGGATCAGCGTCGCAGCGCCAAGGCAATCAACTTCGGCCTGATCTACGGCATGGGCGCACAGAAGCTGGGCAAGGACATTGGCGTCGATACCAAGACGGCCAAGGCGTATATCGATGTGTATTTCGCCCGTTATCCCGGCGTGCGCGAATACATGGAGCGCACCCGTGCCCAGGCGGCTGATCAAGGTTATGTCGAGACCTTCTTCGGCCGTCGCCTGTACTTGCCGGACATCAACTCCAACAAGCCCCAGGAGCGCGCAGCGGCAGAACGTACCGCGATCAACGCGCCGATGCAGGGCACGGCGGCGGATATCATCAAGAAGGCCATGGTGCGAGTGGATAACTGGCTGACTGAGTCAGGCCTGGATGCCAAGGTGATCCTGCAGGTGCACGATGAACTGGTGCTGGAGGTGCGTGAGGACCTGGTGGCGCAAGTCAGCGAGAAGATTCGCGAGCACATGAGCGCTGCCGCACAGCTGGATGTACCGCTGCTGGTGGAAGTGGGCGTGGGCAACAACTGGGACGAAGCGCACTGAGTCCGGGACTCTGCCATCACCTTGCGTGGTGGCAGAGTGCTTTAGTGCGGAAATCGCCGTCGGTTATTTCAAATAGTTTTTCGAACCTGCCGGAACTTAACCCGTGAACTGCTACTCAGAGTTACTGAATGGGTGGTGAAGCCCTTCAATGCTCCTATGTTGTGTTAAGTGTTGGCAGATATCTGGACCCCGCCCTAGCGGTCCGGAACTTGAACCCCGAACTTCCCCTCCCCATAAGAAGTCCGGGGTTTTTTTTGCCTACAGAAAAGTTACTCGGCCAGTTCCGCGCCCTTGTCGGCCAATTCCATCCAGCCTGCCAGCACGGTGTAGGCCTCTTCCAGGCCCATGCGTTTTGGTGCCGAGAACAGCTGGATGGTGATCGCGTCACCCCAACCTTTACGGATTTCGGACTGCACTTTGAGCAGGGTGTTCTTGGCTGCGCCGTAGGTCAGCTTGTCGGCCTTGGTCAGCAGGATATGCATCGGCATGCCGCTGGCGACGGCCCAGTCGAGCATCAACAGGTCGAAGTCGGTCATCGGATGGCGGATGTCCATCATCAGAATCAAACCCTTCAAACTCTCGCGGCCACCCAGGTAAGCCTCCAGGTGACGCTGCCAGTGCAGCTTCAACGGGATAGGGACTTTTGCGTATCCGTAGCCCGGCAGGTCGACCAGACGCCGATCATCGTCTAGCTTGAAGAAATTGAGGAGTTGCGTGCGGCCCGGGGTTTTCGAGGTGCGTGCCAGGCTGGCGTGGGTCAGGGTGTTCAACGCGCTGGACTTGCCAGCGTTGGAACGACCGGCAAAAGCGACTTCAAAACCCTCGTCATCGGGGCATTGGTCAACTTTGGCGGCGCTGAGCATGAACGTGGACTGTTGGCACAGACCGAGGATGGGATTCTTGAGTTGCATGAGATTTCCGATGTGGGCGGTGCCGAAAAAGGGTGCGGCAAGCGGTGTCGTTTCCGTTTCAGTAGCGCCAGTATATAATGCCGCAGATTTTGTGTGTGCTTTGTCCCAGCGAAGGATGAGGTTCACGGGAGCGATAGACCTTTATTGCGCATTAGAACGCAAAACGCTCTCAAACCCTGAAATGGTCGACGTATGACCAAGTGGTTGCTCGCTATCGGTGTCCTGGTCCCGCTTTACGGCGCTCAGGCTACACAGGATCCGGAAGCGGTGTACAACCGAGTTTGCGTGGCTTGCCATGCCGGCCAGTTGCCCAACGCCCCCAGACGGGGTGACCGGGCAGCCTGGGCGCCAAGACTGGCGCAGGGCATGGACACGCTGGTGCAACACGTGACCCAGGGTTTCAAGGCAATGCCGCCGCGTGGTTTGTGCATGGACTGCAGTACTGAGGATTACCAGGCCGTCATTCAGTTGATGGTGAGTAAACCCGGTAGATAACTCTTAAACCCCTTAGCCGTAGTTGGATTAGCTGATGAACAAACTGATCGTGAGTCTGCTGTTGACCTTGGGCATCACCGGTGTTGCCCATGCTGCAGGCGACGCTACAGCGGGCCAGGCGAAAGCCGCCGTGTGTGGTGCTTGCCATGGACCGGATGGTAACAGCCCGGCGCCGAACTTCCCCAAACTGGCCGGCCAGGGCGAGCGTTACCTGACCAAGCAGATGCAGGATATCAAGTCCGGCAAGCGCACGGTCCTGGAAATGACCGGCTTGTTGACCAACCTCAGCGATCAGGACCTGGCAGACATCGCGGCATATTTTGCCAGCCAGAAGGGCAGTGTGGGAGCTGCCGATCCGAAACTGGTGGCCCGTGGCGAGAAACTGTTCCGCGGCGGTGACCTGGAAAAAGGCCTGCCTGCCTGCACCGGTTGCCACTCGCCCAATGGCGCGGGCATCGCCGCCGCCGGCTTCCCACACCTGAGCGGCCAGCACGCGACCTATATCGCCAAGCAGCTGACCGATTTCCGCAAGGAAGAGGCCGGGCGAGCCAACGATGGCGACGCGGCAATCATGCGTACCATCGCCCGTAAGCTGAGTGATGAAGACATTGCGGCGGTGTCCAGCTACATCCAGGGCCTGCACTGAGGTGCACGCAACGTTAACACTCGATTAATCCCGCGATGCAAGCATAAAAAGGGTGGCCCAGGCCGCCCTTTTTTGTGGCCGGTGCCGTTACACTAACGAACTCATGCCCGCGTAGACCTGTCACAACAAAGGTCGCGTGAGGCGACTTTATTTGTCCAGGAGTAAAGCATGCGTAATCTGATCCTCAGCGCCGCTCTCGTCACTGCCAGCCTCTTCGGCATGACCGCACAAGCTGCCGACGTGCCGCTTGAAGCCGGTAAAACCTACGTTGAATTGGCCAACCCGGTTCCGGTTTCGGAGCCAGGCAAGATCGAAGTGGTGGAGCTGTTCTGGTACGGCTGCCCGCATTGCTACGCCTTTGAGCCGACCATCAACCCATGGGTTGAGAAATTGCCCAAGGACGTCAACTTCAAACGCATCCCAGCCATGTTCGGCGGCCCATGGGATGCCCACGGCCAGCTGTTCCTGACCCTGGAAGCCATGGGTGTGGAGCACAAGGTCCACAACGCGGTATTTGACGCAATCCAGAAGCAAGGCAAGCGCCTGACCAAGCCAGACGAAATGGCTGACTTCGTGGCCACCCAAGGTGTCGACAAGGACAAGTTCCTGGCCACCTTCAACTCCTTCGCCATCCAGGGCCAGATCAAACAGGCTAAAGAACTGGCGCAGAAGTACGGCGTGCAAGGCGTTCCGACCATGATCGTCAACGGCAAATACCGTTTCGACCTGGGCACCTCCGGTGGTCCTGAGCAGACCCTCAATGTTGCCGACCAGCTGATCGCCAAAGAGCGCGCAGCCAAGTAAGGGGCCCGTCATGCGCCGCTGGGGTACCGAACGTGGGGTTGGCCTGCATGACCCGCAGGTCAACGAACATCACCTGGAATCCACGGGCCTGCCGGCAGACAGCCGCCTGCGCCTGCTGAGCTTCAATATCCAGGTGGGCATCAGTACCGAGAAGTACCGGCATTACCTCACCCGTGGCTGGCAGCACCTGCTGCCCCACAACGGGCGTGCCGGCAACCTGCAGAAGATCGGCAACCTGTTGAACGACTTCGACCTGGTTGCCCTGCAGGAAGCTGACGGCGGCAGCATGCGCTCCGGTTACATCAACCAGGTCGAACACCTGGCCCAGCTGGGTGCCTTCCCTTACTGGTACCAGCAACTCAATCGCAACCTCGGGCGCCTGGCGCAGCACAGCAATGGCGTGCTCAGCCGCTTGAAGCCCTCCGCCATCGAAGACCACCCGCTGCCAGGCCCCAAGGGCCGGGGCGCGATCCTTGTGCGGTTTGGCGAAGGCCCGGAAGCCTTGGTGGTAGTGATGATGCACCTGGCGCTGGGTGCCCGCACCCGCACCATGCAACTGGCCTACATCCGAGAGCTGATTGGCAATTACAAACATCAGGTGCTGATGGGGGACATGAACACCCACGCCAGCGACCTGCTGCAAAATTCTCCGTTGCGCGACCTCGGGCTACTGGCGCCGCAAGCCGAAGCCACGTTCCCCAGCTGGCGTCCGCAACGCTGTCTTGACCATATCCTGCTCAGTCCTACCCTCACACTCGAAAGTGTGCAGGTGCTGGCGCAGCCCATCTCCGATCACCTGCCGGTCGCGGTAGAGATTCGTCTGCCGGGTTCGTTCACGGCTGATGCATTGCCCGCGTTGAGTTCCGGCCCTCGCGGACCCCTTGCATGAGCGACGACGCCCAGCGCTGGAAAGAAAAATACCTTAAAAGCATCGAGCAACAAGAAAAGCTCGAACGCCGCTGGGCCGCCCGTCTCGACCTGCTGCGCCGTGGGCTGGTGCGCAGCACCCTGGCCGCTGAAGGCACTGACCGCGCCGTCGACCAATGCATGAAGGAAATGCGTGACGTTGTCCGCACCGATGATATGGACGCCGCCCTTGCCGCGTTGCTGCCGCGCCTGGAAAAGGCGGTGCTGGATTCGGAGCAGCGCCGTGAAACCCGGGTGGACCAGATCAGCACGGCGCTGACGTCCCTGGTCACGCAACTGCAAAAGCTGCCGCTACCGCGTGAGGTGGCCCGTCCGCTGAAGACGTTCGCCAAGCAGTTGGACGGCCGAGTCAGCCAAGCGCGCGAGATTCCCCTGCTGCTCAGCGAGTTGAGCGGCCTGCAAGGCCAGGCGCTGAGCAACCTGGAGCCGGACGGCGAAACCCCGCGTCCGGGGCCAGGGCTTTTGCAGCGCCTGTTTGGTGCCAAGGACGTCGCGAACGAGGCGGTGGAGAACGAGGCGCCGCCCCGCCCGGCTCCGCAGCCTGCGCCGGCTAAGCCGGTCGCTGCCGAGCCACCGCCGCCCGAGCAATCCGAGGAGCTGACGCAAGCGTTGCGCGCCTTTGCGCCGCAGCCTCAAGAAACGCTCGCCCCTGTCATTGAGCCGGTAGCGCCCGCCAGGTTGGCCGAGCCCTCCAGCGAAACCTTCGTCTACGAAGCCCCGCCTCAAGCCGCACCCCTTGAAACGCCTGTAGCGCGGGTCGAGCCCGAGCCTCAGGTTGAAGAGCCTGCACCGGAAAGCGCCCTCGCCGCCTTCATCGAAACGCCTGAGGTTCAGGTCGAAGCGCCGGATGAGACCGTCATCGGCAGTCTGTCGCTCCCTCCGGTACTGGAAGTCGAAGAGCCTGATCCCGACGAACTGCAAGCGGATGGCACCTATGCCTTGCCAGACTCCCCGGAGCCGTCCTACAGCTCGGTGGCCAAACACATCGAGGACACTTTGCTCGGCCTGCTGGATGAACTCTCGCTGCCCGAGCGCCACCGGCCTCAGGCCGAAGCCATGCGCGAGCGCCTGGCCCATGGCCTGAACTGGTACGAACTGCTGCCGATCCTGGATGACCTGGCGGTGTTGATGCTGGCGATCACCGACAGCGGCCAGCATGAGTTCGAGGCTTATCTCAAGCAGCTCAATGAGCGCCTTGAAGCCTTCCAGGGGCACTTGCAGGTCGCCAGCGAAGGTCACGCCGATAGCCGTTCCGCCGCCCGCGAGCTGGACACGCAGATCCGCGAACAGGTCGATGGCCTGCAAAGCAGCGTGCAGGAAGCCGCCGACCTGGACAGCCTCAAGCACGTGCTGGAAAGCCACCTTGAAGGCCTGCTAGGCACTATGGACGAGCACCAGCAGCAGCGTGACCTGCGCGAGCAGGAAACCGCGGCGCGACTGAAAGGCTTGGCCGAGCGTGTCGCCAATATGGAGCAGGAAGCCCAGGGCTACCGGGAGCACCTGGAGGTGCAGCGCCAGAAGGCCTTGATCGATCCGCTCACGGGGCTGCCCAACCGCGCAGCCTGGAGTGAACGCCTGGATCAGGAGGTCAACACCTGGCACCAACGTGGCAACAACCTGTCGCTGGCGATGTTGGATCTGGATCATTTCAAGCGCATCAACGATGGCTACGGCCACTTGGCTGGCGACAAGGTACTGAAGATCATCGCCAACGTGCTGCGCAAGCGTCTGCGCTCGACCGACTTTATCGCGCGCTTTGGTGGCGAAGAGTTTGTGTTGTTGATGCCGAACTCATCCCTGACGGATGCGCTGGCGGCGGGCGAAGTGTTGCGCGCAGCGATTGAAGCGTGTCCGTTTCATTTCAAGGGCGAGCCGGTGACCATCACCGTATCCATGGGCGTGGCGCAGTTCCAGCCGGGGGAGCGCAGTGACCTGGCGCTCAAGCGTGCTGACGAAGCGCTGTACCGGGCCAAGGCGGCGGGACGGAACCAGGTGCAGGCGGCCTAAAAGATGTTCCATTTTGTAATTTGACGGTTGGGTCACAAAGGGTACGTTACACTGTTGCATTATCGTCTTCAGTGTAATGTCTTCCGCCATGAAATCCTTGTACTTCGCCTTTGTGTTTCTTCTGCTCGCAGGCTGCGCCAGCGGCCCGCGCCTGGACACCAGCCATCCTTCGGTGAACCACGACAACCGCGTGCAGTTCGTGATCGTCCACTACACCTCCACCAACCTTGAACGCTCCCTGGCATTGCTTACCCACGGCCAGGTCAGCAGCCATTACCTGATCGGCGACGACGCCTCAGGCACTATCTACAAGCTGGTGGATGAGAGCCAGCGCGCCTGGCATGCCGGCGAAAGTGAGTGGATGGGCCGTACCTGGCTCAACTCCAGCTCCATCGGCATCGAAATCGTGAACCCTGGCTACAAGGACACCCCGACCGGTCGCTTGTGGTACCCGTACTCTGAAGCGCAGGTCAAATCCCTGGTGGTGTTGCTCAAGGACATCAGCAAGCGCAACGGCATCGACCCCAAGAACATCATTGGCCACAGTGACATCGCACCGCTGCGCAAGCTGGACCCGGGTCCACTGTTCCCTTGGAAACACCTGGCGGATGAAGGGTTGGGCGTGTGGCCTGATGCCCAGGCTGTTGCGCGGTTCCAGATGCAATACGCGGCGGAACTGCCGAGTATTACCTGGTTCCAGGAAGAACTGGCCCGCCTGGGCTACCAGACGCCCCAGACCGGCGAGTTGGATGTCGCCACGCGCCATGTCATTGCGGCGTTCCAGATGCATTTCCGGCCGTCGCTGTTTGACGGCACACCGGATGCGGAGAGTGCCGCAATCCTGCGCGCGTTGAACCGAACTTAAAGCGGCAACGCCATGTAGAACTGAGTGCCCTGCCCCGGCCGCGAATACACGCCCATGCGGCCGCCGTGCAGTTGCACGATTTCCTTGCACAGCGCCAGGCCCAGGCCGGCGCCGCCTTTCTTGCGGCCCACTTGGACGAACGGTTCGAAGATCCGTCCCTGCTGCCCATAGGCGATGCCTTCGCCGTTATCTTCCACACTGACAATCACTCGCTCGCCATGACGACGCGCCTGCAGGCGAATCTGCCCGCCAGCCGCCGTGTGGCGCAGGGCGTTGCCCAGCAGGTTGTCCAGAACCCGTTCAAGCTGTGCCTGGTCCGCATACAACCGAGGCAGGTCGGATTGCGTTTCTACCAGCAGTTCGATGTTCTGCGCTTTGGCCGGCTCGACGAAACGCGCACGGGCATGTTCCAGCAGGTCAGTCACATCGCACGGGCCCAAGGTGAGTTTCTGCAGGCCGTTCTGGTAGCGAGAGAAGTTGAGCAGGTCGTTGATCAACTGCATCAAGCGCTGCATTTCTTCATTGACCGTATCCAGCAGGTCCGCTTCACGGGACTCGGCCGGGAACTTCGCACGCTCGCGAAACAGCCCGAAGGCCATGTGCATACCGGTCACCGGTGTACGCAGCTCATGGGAGGCGCGCAATACGAATTCGCTGCGCACCCGCTCGAAGGCGCGTTGTTCGGTGACGTCGTGCAGCACCATCACTGCGCCGAGGATATGCCCCTGGGTATGGCTGACCGGGGTCAGGCTGTAGGTCAGCAGGCGCAATTCACCCTCGACCTCCACTTCCAGATCGTCCGGCGCCCGCTCCAGGTTACCGCCGCGCAGGACCAGTTGCAGTTGCTCGTCCAGCTCTGGGCGTACGAGTGCTTCGCCAAGACCTTGACCGAGGCGTTCCTCGTCCCAGCCCAATTGGCGCTGGGCGACGGGGTTGAGGTGTTCCAGGCGGCCTTGGCGGTCAATCATCAGCAGGCCATCGTCGATGCTGTCGAGTACAGCTTGCAGACGTTGTTGGCCGGCCAGCAACTCATCGACATTGGTTGCCTGATGCTGGCGTAACGCCTCGGCCATGATGCCGAAGCGGCGGGTGAGCTGGTTCATTTCTGCTGCGGACGAGATCGGCAGGGTCACTTCGAAATCGCCCTGGCCGATCTTGTCAGCGGCTTTGGCCAGCGCTTCGATGGGGCCGCCAAACCGTCGGGCGATACCATGCGCCGTGACAAACCCGATGATCAGCACGGCGAGCCCCACCAACCCCAGCAACCCGGCGATCAATAGCGCACGTTCGCGGGATTTGTGTTCGCTGTTGCTGATGTTCTCCAATGCCTGCTTGTGTTCGTTGATCAGGCCGTTGCGCAACGTATTGAAGGTTTCGGTGAGCTTTTCCTTGGCGCCTGGAGGAGGTGTCGGTTGCTGGGACTCGTCAAACGCATCCAACAAAGCCTGATACTGGCCTCGGGCCTCACTGAACCCCGTCCCGCGATCGTCGCGCTGTTCATGGGCGATGCCCTGGTCGAGCAGGTCGAAGTAGCGTTGCTTGGACGCTTGCAGCGCCTCGGGGTCGGGGCGCTCCTCCAGCATCATGATCAGTTGATCGCCCAGGCTCTGGCGCAGCTTGAGCCCAAGATCCAGCGTAATGAAGTTGCTGCGAATCAGCGATTCCTGGGTCTTGGCCATTTGCATGACGCTGACGAGGCCCAGGATCAAACCCAACAGGGCGACGGTGATCAACGCTGAGATACTCAGGAACAGCCGAGTGCGCAGCTTCATCGCTAACTTCATAAGGTACAGCTCACAGGTTGTACTGTTTGCGTTTGCGGTACAGGGTCGACGCGTCGATGCCCAAGGTGCGGGCTGCCTGGTCCAAGGTGTCGCTGGTGGCGAGCACGGCGCCGATATGGGCTTTTTCCAACTGATCCAGGCTCAGCGCCGCGCCGATGCGTGGGGCGTTGTTACTAGGTTGTTCGGCCATGCCCAGGTGGGTGATTTCCACCTTCTCTTGCGGGCAGATGATGCTGGCGCGCTCCACCACGTTGCGCAGTTCACGGATGTTGCCCGGCCAGCGGTAGTTGAGCAGTGCTTCGCGCGCCTCATCGCTGAAGCCGCGCGCCGGTCGGGCGTATTCCTTGACGAAGCGCGCCAGGAAGCGGTCGGCCAGGGTCAGAATGTCTTCACTGCGCTCGCGCAGCGGCGGCAGGTGCAAGGTGATCACATTGAGGCGGTATAGCAAATCTTCGCGGAAGCGGCCGTCGCGGACCATGTCTTCCAGGTTCAGGTTGGTAGCGGCCAGGATGCGTACGTCGGCACGTCGAGTGACCGGATCGCCGACGCGCTCGTATTCCTTGTCCTGGATAAAGCGCAGCAACTTGGGTTGCAACGTGAGGGGAAAGTCGCCGATCTCATCGAGAAAAAGCGTGCCGCCGTCCGCTTGGTTAACGCGGCCCAAGGTACTTTCGCTGGCGCCGGTAAACGCACCGCGGCTATGACCAAATAACTCGCTTTCCATCAGTTCTGCCGTCAGCGATGGGCAGTTGATGGTGACGCAGGACTTCTTCGAACGCTTGCTCCAGCCGTGAATGGCGCGGGCGAGTTCGCCTTTACCGGTGCCGGATTCACCCAGGATGAGAATGTTGGCATCGGTGCCGGCCACCTGGCGCGCGGTTTCCAGTACCACCATCATTGCCGGGCTGTGGGAGTCAAGGCCGTCTTTGGGCTGGCGCACTTCGCCTTCAAGGGCTTCGAGGCGCGCGGAGAGTTGGCGCACTTCCAACTGCTTGGCGGTGGCGAGGCGCAGTTGATCAGGGCTGCAAGGCTTGACCAGGTAATCGGCAGCGCCGGCCTGGATCGCATCAACGGCGGTATCCACTGCCGAATGAGCAGTGACGATCACTACACGCATCCAAGGCGCCTGGATGCGCATCTGGGCCAGCACATCCAGGCCGTTGTCCTCGCCCAGGCGCAGGTCGAGGAAGCACAGGTCGAACACCTGGCGCTGCATCAAGGCATCGGCCTGAGCGGCGCTGTTCGCGGTGGCTACGGTGTAGCCCTCATCTTCCAGGCAATAACGGAAGGTGCGGAGGATCGCGGATTCGTCATCCACTAAAAGAATGCGGCCTTGAAGTTCCTTGGCTGATTCCATCTGTCCCGCGCTCCTTAAACTATGAATGATGGTGTTTAGTCCCGGAATAATCGGGCAAGTTGCATGGTTTATTCTGATCGATAAAAGGCAGCGTCGTGCAGCTATCTGCATCGTTTCCTACAACGCCGCGGCTGATGGCGTTTTCATGCCGTCTTGCCACTTCGGCAACACTCGTTCCGCTTTCTATCCCTTGATCCGACCGCTGGCCATCGTGCATTTCGCACGGCGCTCAGGGTCGCATCGTGCAGGATGCTGGGGGTTAACCCAATCGATATTATTTAACCTATTGATTTTGTTAGGTTTTATTTTGCAAAAAAGCTGGCATGCACTCTGCAATATCTCTCCCAACGAATAATCAAAATGCGGGAGAACAGCAGCATGACTCGCCAAAGCCTCAGCCAATTGCGTGTATCGCCACTGCGCTTGCAACAAGGCCTGTTTGCCAGCCTGGCCCTGATGGTCACGCTGATTGGCGGCCAGCAGCTGCAACATTGGCAGCAGAGTCAGCAGCAGATCCCCCAGTTTGAGCGTCCGTCCATGACCCAAACCCATTTCCGTTCCGTTGGCAGTGTTCCTGCCGATGCAACAGCCCCGCAGTTGCGGATGGTTGACCAGGAGTCCGCCCTGAGTGAACTGCCATCCCAAGAGCGTTGGGTGTTCTAGGCACCAACAGCCGTTCGTATTGAGCGGCTGCACGGCAATACCGCTGTTACCCCTATAAAAGCGTAAGGAGAATCACCATGTTGAGTTGGGCAATCACATTTCTGATCATCGCCATTGTGGCTGCAGTCCTGGGCTTCGGTGGTATCGCGGGCACCGCCACGGGTATCGCAAAAATTCTGTTTGTGGTCTTCCTGGTGATGTTCATCGCTTCCTTCTTCTTTGGTCGTCGCGGCCGAGGCTGAACATGACCACTTTGTCCCTCAAAGCTATTGCTGCCGCCCTGCTCTTGGGCGGCAGCGGCTTGGCGATGGCCGCCAACGACGGCCAATCCCGGGCCAACGAATTGCTCAGCGCGGACCCGCAATACCGCGAAACCTGGCAAGGCGTGGTGAAGAAAGAAGAACGCTTGCCGGAATGGGTGATGAACCTGTCGGGTACCGCTGAACAGATGAACGCCGTGGAAGAAGATGGCGACAAGTATTTGGTCGGGCCCCTCTGCGAAACCGCTGACACGTGCCTGAACAAACGCCTGATCGTTGCCTTCAGCCTCGACAAGGAAGATGCCTACGCCATGTTGGTGGAAGTCCCGGCCGGCCTGCCGGCGGATAAGTCACCGACGCGCCATGCGGATTACCGTTTTATCGGTAAGCCGGATGAAGGCATGCAGAAGTTGCTCATGGAGCAACTGAAGAAAGATCCGAATTGGTATTAGGTTCCGTCCAACGCTTCTGTCGTCTGCGGAGCCTGCGTCCATAGAAAGAAGCCCCCTCGCTTCTTTCTGTTTGCATCGCTCGCCAAGGGCGGTGCATGACCAAGGGGCCGGGTTGCTCTGATCAATCGGGATCGGCGTGACCTACGGGTACAGGGAGTGCCTGCGCAAGGGCCGGGTCAGGCGAAAAGCTGCGACGCAGGTTCACAAGCTCATGGCTTGCTGAACTTGCGGCGGGCTTATTGCTCTTTTGTTATGCCTTCCATAGTCGAATATTTCCCTTCTGCTTGTTCAGAACCATTTCTTGGTATGTCCGGTCGACCATCTATCGATAAATTTTGGTGGGGGCCATAGGACATTTCTGACACTAAACAACGGAATTCCCAGGTATTTCTGCCAGCTCACCACAGACGTCCTGATTCTCTGAGCGAGCCGGGTTTGGCCGGTTCACGGCATATTTGTCGGACAAAATGTCACATTTGAACTGACCGTTCGGACAGTTATTATAGAAAAAGGCCATGCCGATTCGGCATAGGGTAGGCGTTTACGGCATTAGACGTCGCTCCCTTGCATGGGAATAGTTGCGCCTTTTTTCGCCTGCCAGTAAGCCATTTCGGCCACGCTGCGGTGACCTTCCATGGAGGCAGATGCACACACTTTTTCGCTCTCGAGCGTTGCAGCTGGCGCATTTGCCTTAAGTTCACTTGAAGTAAGGGTAATGACATGAAGAAGGCAAAGCTAAGCCTCGCCTGGCAGATCCTCATCGGTTTGGTGCTGGGGATCGCAATCGGTGCAGTGCTCAACCATTTCAGTGCTGAAAAGGCCTGGTGGATCAGCAATGTGTTGCAGCCAGCGGGCGATATCTTTATCCGCCTGATCAAGATGATCGTGATCCCGATTGTGATCTCCTCGCTGATCGTCGGCATTGCCGGTGTCGGTGACGCGAAGAAACTCGGGCGTATCGGCGTCAAAACCATCCTTTACTTCGAAATCGTCACCACCATCGCCATCGTGGTCGGCCTGTTGTTGGCCAACCTGTTCCACCCAGGCGCTGGCATCGACATGAGTACCCTGGGTACTGTCGACATCTCCAAGTACACCGCCACCGCCGCCGAAGTGCAGCATGAGCATGCGTTCATCGAGACCATCCTCAACCTGATCCCGTCGAACATCTTCGCCGCCGTCGCCCGTGGCGAAATGCTGCCGATCATCTTCTTCTCGGTGCTGTTCGGCCTGGGCTTGTCGAGCCTCAAGCCTGAGTTGCGCGAGCCGCTGGTGACTATGTTCCAGGGCGTGTCCGAGAGCATGTTCAAAGTCACCCACATGATCATGAAGTACGCTCCGATCGGCGTATTCGCACTGATCGCCGTGACCGTCGCCAACTTCGGCTTCGCCTCCTTGCTGCCGCTGGCCAAGCTGGTGATCCTGGTTTACGTCGCCATCCTGTTCTTCGCCTTTGTGATCCTCGGCCTGATAGCCCGCCTGTTTGGCTTCTCGGTGATCAAGCTGATGCGTATCTTCAAGGATGAGCTGGTGTTGGCCTACTCCACTGCCAGCTCCGAAACCGTGCTGCCGCGCGTGATCGAGAAGATGGAAGCCTACGGCGCGCCGAAAGCCATCTGCAGCTTCGTGGTGCCGACCGGTTACTCGTTCAACCTCGACGGTTCGACCCTGTACCAGAGCATCGCGGCCATCTTCATTGCCCAGCTGTATGGCATCGACCTGTCGGTTGGCCAGCAACTGATGCTGGTCCTGACCCTGATGGTCACCTCCAAAGGCATCGCCGGTGTACCGGGCGTGTCCTTCGTGGTGTTGCTGGCCACCCTGGGCAGCGTGGGCATTCCGCTGGAAGGCCTGGCGTTCATCGCCGGTGTCGACCGCATCATGGACATGGCGCGTACTGCCCTGAACGTGATCGGCAACGCGCTGGCCGTGCTGGTCATCTCCCGTTGGGAAGGCATGTACGACGACGCCAAGGGCGAGCGCTACTGGAATTCGCTGCCGCACTGGCGCAGCAAGGACGCCGCGCCGGCCGCCCAAGCGACCCGCAGCTGATAGCACTTCAGCTCTAAGACAAACCCCGGATCATTCCGGGGTTTGTCGTTTCTGCCAGCCCCGCTATCATTCGCTCCATTCTTCGAGGGGTTCAACTGATGCTCAATGGCCTGTGGCTTGGCTTCTTTGTCGTGGCAATGGTGTCGGCACTGGCGCAATGGCTGGTCGGCGGTAACGCCGGAATTTTCGCGGCGATGGTCGAAAGCATTTTCGCCATGGCCAAGCTGTCCGTGGAAGTGATGGTGTTGCTGTTCGGCACCCTGACCTTGTGGCTGGGTTTCTTGCGCATTGCCGAGAAGGCCGGGATCGTCGATTGGCTGGCCAAGGCCCTCGGCCCGCTGTTCCGCCGCTTAATGCCGGAAGTGCCCGCCGGGCACCCTGCCATCGGCTTGATCACCCTCAACTTCGCGGCCAACGGCCTGGGCCTGGATAACGCGGCGACCCCCATCGGCTTGAAAGCGATGAAGGCGCTGCAGGAACTCAACCCGATTCCCAACACCGCGAGTAACGCGCAGATCCTGTTCCTGGTGCTTAACGCGTCCTCGCTGACGCTATTGCCCGTGACCATCTTCATGTACCGCGCCCAGCAAGGCGCCGCGGACCCGACGCTGGTGTTCCTGCCGATCCTGCTGGCGACCAGCGCCTCAACCCTGGTCGGCCTGCTCTCGGTAGCGATCATGCAGCGCCTGCGGCTGTGGGACCCGGTGGTGCTGGCCTATCTGATTCCGGGTGCACTGGTGTTGGGCGGCTTCATGGCCTTGCTGGCGACCCTTTCCGCGACGGCGCTGGCTGGCTTGTCGTCGATCCTCGGCAACCTCACGCTGTTCGGCTTGATCATGCTGTTCCTGGTGATCGGCGCGTTGCGCAAGGTCAAGGTGTACGAGGCATTTGTCGAAGGTGCCAAGGAAGGCTTCGACGTGGCGAAGAACCTGCTGCCGTACCTGGTGGCGATGCTGTGTGCCGTGGGCGTGTTGCGCGCTTCGGGCGCCCTGGATTTCGGCCTGGAAGGCATTCGCCATGTGGTCGCCTGGACGGGCATGGACACACGCTTTGTCGATGCGTTGCCGACGGCGATGGTCAAGCCGTTCTCCGGTAGCGCCGCACGGGCGATGCTGATCGAGACCATGCAGACCCAGGGTGTGGACAGCTTCCCGGCGCTGGTGGCGGCGACGATCCAGGGCAGTACCGAGACCACCTTCTATGTGTTGGCGGTGTACTTTGGTTCGGTGGGGATTCAGCGCGCCCGGCATGCCGTGGGGTGTGCGTTGCTGGCGGAGTTGGCCGGTGTCGTGGCGGCGATTGCGGTGTGCTACTGGTTCTTTGGCTGAGGCTGAACCCCTGTGGCGAGGGAGCTTGCTCCCGCTGGGCCGCGAAGCGGCCCCACAAGATTTCACAGGTGTATCCGATAAAACTTATTGGCTGGTATTGGGGCTGCTGCGCAGCCCAGCGGGAGCAAGCTCCCTCGCCACAATTGATGTATTGCCCTGACTCACCACCCAATCCACCACCTGCTTGTTCAACTGATCCCCCGCCTGCCCAAACCCGGCCACCACGGCCGGCACTTTGGTATCTGCCACTGGCTGCCTCACCTCAAACCGCCGGCTGGCAACGATCCGCTGATCACTCCCCCGCACCAACCGCGCATCCAGGCGAATCACTACCTCTACCGCACTGCCGTGGTATTCACTCTGGAATGCCTGCAGTTGGCCGCCCAGCTCATAGTCGGACTGCAGATTGGTATCGTCGGTGCTCAGCAGCGTCACCCGGCCATCGCGCTGGAAACCATCCATGAAACGGTTGCGCAGCAGCACCGGCGACGGGTCGCTCCAACGCGAATTGGCATAACTGCTGATCAGGTCGCCATTGGGCACCACGGCAATGCGCGGGCTGTCGAGAAATTCGCTGGTCTGTGGCTTGTTCACGCGCAGTGACCAACTGACAGGCGCGGCCTGGTGGGTGCTTTGCGCCGCGGCCAGGCGATACACATCCGACGGGTCGGCCTTGGGCAGGATCGAGCACGCGCTCACCAGCGCCAAGGCCACGGGGGCGATCATTTGGTAAGCACGCTTCATGGCGTGAACTCCTTGTTCTTGTCGCTGCCCAGCAGGTAACCGCTGGGGTTGGCTTCCAGGCGGCGGGAGATGGCGCGCAGCGATCCGAGGGTTTCGCGCAGTTCGCGCACGGCCGGCGCCAGTTCGTTGAGGCCTTGCATGCCGCTGTTCACCGAGTCCTTGTTGTTGGTCAACAAGGTATTGATGGTGGCGGTGCTTTGTTCAAGGGATTTCATGGCCTGCTCGGCACTGCCGAAGGCCTGCTTGCCTTGTTCGTTGAGCAAGCCGTTGGCGTTGCGCATCAGCACGGTGGTCTGTTCCAGCGCGGCGCTCGCCTGTTTGCTCACCTGCATCAGTTGCTGCATCACCACCTTGATATCGCCGCGTTGGTCGGCGATGGCGCCGGTGGTTTGTTGCAGGTTGTCCAACGTATTGCTCAGGCGTTCGACGTTCTCGCGGGAGAACATGTGGTTGGCGTTGTGCAGCAACAGGTTGATGCTGGTCATCAGGTCGTTGCTGTTGTTCAGCAGGCGCGCGATAGGTGATGGCGAGGCGATGATCTGTGGCAGGTTACCATCCTTGCCCTTGAGCTCGGGACTCTGCGGGGTGCCGCCACTGAGCTGGATGATCGAGGTACCGGTGATGCCGGTCAGGGCCAGCTTGGCCTGGGTGTCTTCCTTGATCGGCGTCTGCCCGGCCAGGCGGATACGTGCCAGCACGCGGCGCGGGTCCTTGGGGTCCAGGCTCAGGCTGATGACATCGCCCACCTTGATCCCGCTGTACTGCACCGAACTGCCCTGGGACAGGCCGCTGACCGCCTCGTTGAAGATCACTTCGTAGTCCTGGAAGGCGCTGTCGACGCTGGACTTGGCCAGCCACAGGCCGAACAGCATCGCGCCGACCACCACGATCACGCTGAACAGACCGATCATCACATGATGGGCTCGGGTTTCCATGTCATACCTCGTTAAGCGATTGAGCGGCATCCAATGCCGCGCGGCCACGGGGGCCGTGGAAATATTCGTGGATCCACGCGTCGTCCGTTTCCGAGACGACATCAATGGCATCGGCCACCAGCACTTTCTTCTGCGCCAGCACCGCCACGCGGTCGGTGATGGTGTACAGCGTGTCCAGGTCGTGGGTGACCAGGAACACGCTCAGGCCCAGCGCATCGCGCAGGGTCAGGATCAGTTGGTCGAATTGCGCCGCGCCGATCGGGTCGAGGCCGGCGGTGGGTTCGTCGAGGAACAGAATGTCCGGGTCCAACGCCAACGCGCGGGCCAGGGCAGCACGCTTGATCATGCCGCCGGACAGTGACGCCGGGTACTTGTCGGCCGCCGACAGCGGCAGCCCGGCCAGGGCCAGTTTCACGGCGGCCAGGTGCTCGGCGTCCCGGCGGCTGAGGCCGGCGTGTTCGATCAACGGCAGCGCGACGTTTTCGGTCACGGTCAGCGAAGAAAACAGCGCGCCCTTCTGGAACAGCACGCCGAAGCGCCGTTCCACCAGGGAGCGCTCATGTTCCGGCAGGCTCGGCAGGTTTTTGCCGAACACCCGCACCTCACCTTCGCTGGGCCGGCGCAGGCCGACGATGCTGCGCAGCAGCACCGACTTGCCGCTGCCGGAGCCGCCGACCACCGCGAGGATCTCGCCTTTGTACAAGTCCAGGTCGAGGTTCTCGTGCACGCTCTGGCTGCCAAAGCGATTGCACAGGCCGCGCACTTCAATCACCGCCTCGGCGGGCGCTCGGTGTTGACGACTCACCAGCCCATCTCCATGAAGAACAACGCGGCGACCGCATCCAGCACGATCACCACAAAGATCGATTGCACCACGCTGGAGGTGGTGTGGGCGCCGACCGACTCGGCACTGCCGCTGACCTTGAAACCCTCCAGGCAGCCAATGGCGGCGATCAGGAACGCAAAAACCGGCGCCTTCACCATGCCCACCAGAAAATGCTGCACGCCAATGTCCGATTGCAGCAGCGACAGGAACATTGCCGGCGAAATATCCAGCGCCACGGCGCACACCACGCCGCCGCCGACGATGCCCGAGAGCATCGCCAGGAAGGTCAGCATCGGCAGCGCCACCAGCAATGCCAGCACGCGAGGCAGCACCAGCAGTTCCATCGGGTCCAGGCCCAGGGTGCGGATCGCGTCGATTTCTTCGTTGGCCTTCATCGAGCCGATCTGCGCGGTAAAGGCGCTCGCGGTGCGGCCGGCGATCAGGATGGCGGTCAGCAAGACGCCGAATTCCCGCAGGAAAGAGAACGCCACCAGGTCCACCGTGAAGATCGTTGCGCCAAAGCTCTTGAGCACCGTGGCCCCCAGAAAGGCCACCACTGCACCGACCAGGAACGTCAGCAAAGCCACGATTGGCGCGGCATCCAGGCCGACCTGTTCAAGGTGCGCAACCATCGGCGTCACGCGCCAGCGCTTGGGGCGGAAAATGCCACGGGCGAAGGTTTCGAGAATCAGGCCGATAAAGCCCAGCAGTTTCTTGGTGTCCTGCCAGACGGTATCCACCGCCCGACCGATGCGCGCCAGCACCTGAATGCCCGCCGCTTCTTCCGGGGCTTTTTCCGGCACGCAAAAATCATTCAGGGAGCGGTAGACGGTCTTGAGCAGGGCGCGGTCGGCGGCAGACAGGCTGCAGTCGGTCTGTTCGGCGGATTGCTCAATGCGGCCGGGCCCCAGTAATTCCACCAGCAGCGAGGCGCCGGCGGTATCCAGGGCGCCGAGGCCGTTGAGGTCGATGCGCGCGCCAGCGTCGTATTGGCCGTCGAGCTTGTCCGACAGCTTCTTCAGATTGGCGTAGTGGGCAAGCGTCCAGTCCCCCGTAATCCTCAGCTGTGGCGGGGTGGTGGACGTGTCGAGGTGGGCTGCACCGGCCGTCGTAGGGGGGGTCATAAGCTCCGAGCTTGTTTGGCTATCCACAATTCCTACGTAATAGCACGAACCTGCCTACTTTGGGTTGTCCGTTTGTGCTGAGTCGGTCACTTTGAAGCGCAGCACGCCGATCACCTGCCCGTCTTCGGTCAGTACGCGTACCTGCCAGCGGCCCACGGCATCACCAGGGAAGTTCTGCTTGTGGGTCCAGGCGCGGTAGCCCTCTTTGCGTCCGCCATGAATGTCCAGGGCGATACGGTCGACTTCTTTGCCGTTGAATTGCCACACATGGTAGATGCGTTCATCCAACCCGCGTGGCGCGTTGATCGCGGTGTAGGCGTACAGCCCGCCGCTGCGCAGTTGGGCGGCGGTGACTTCCTTGAGGTCGTCGCCCGGCGTGCGGTCTTGCAGCTGTGTGCTGATCGCGACTTCGGTCATCCACAAAGTGGCCGGCGGCACCCAACTGCGCAGGAACCACCCGGCGCACCCAATGGCGGCCGTGACCCCGAGTAACATCGCCCAGCCTTTGACACTGCGCAGCGGCATACTCACGGCCAAGCTCGGAATCGACAACGCCATGGCCACGCCCAAGGCGAGTTTGTAACTTTCGGCCGTGGTCAGGTGCAGGATGATCGGCAGCGCAGTGAGCAGCGCAGCGAACAAGGTGAAGGTGTGCAGTGCGAGGAACAGTGAGCGTTTGGGCGCCAGCCATTTGTAGTACAGCGGATCGACGATCGACACCAGCGCCGCCGCGCCGAGCAGGCCAGTGAACACCGATTGGCCGCTGTTCCAGGCTGTGGTGATGAAAAAGAACGGCAACACAAAGAACAGGCTTTCCTGATGGATCATCTGGGTCGCGTAGCGCAGCAACGGTTCGGGGATCTCGCGCTTGAAAACCTTGGTGAACAGCTGGGTGAAGCTGTTTTCCAGCATCAGCCACAGCCAGCTCACCAGCATGATCACTGCAATCCAACTGGCCATACCCTGTTGGCGGTCCACGAGGATGAAACTGCACACACCCGAGATGAAGCCGCCGAGTGCAATCACCCCTGGGTAACGCTTCATCAGTTCGAGGACGCGGGTGATCAAGCGGGTCAGGTTTTGCATTCGGCGGTTCGCAGTCTTTGTAGGAAAAAATCCCAAACAGAATAACGTCTTAGCCCGTCATCCGTTGCGTCATTACGCGATCCGTTTGCGATAACGCCGCACACCGATCAACACAATGGCAATCAGACCGAGTAAACCGGCGCCGATCCAACTGAGCATGTCGTAACTGAGCAGCGGTTTCTCGATGCGCCAGTAGCCTGGCTGTTTGAACACTTGGCGCAGGGCCTGGTTGGTCTGGTCCAGGCTCACGGCCTTGATGCGTTTGACCGGGTCGCTGAAATGCCCGTTGTTGTAGTCACCGGAAGCGCTCCAATAATAGTCGGCCAATGCGCTGTTGCCCTGCACGGCCCAGGCCTGGCGGGCGACGGCGGCCTGTTGCAGGCGAGCGAATACCGCCGGGTCGAGTCCGTCTTTGAGCAGTTGCGCCTTGAGGGCCTGGAGTACCTGTTCGGCTTCTGGCAGGTTTTCCCGCTCCAAGTCGGCATTCAGGCTGAGGAAGCCGACGCCGCCAAGCACTTCGCGTTCGCTCCACGGGCCGTAGGACAAACCGTGCTTGAGGCGCAGTTGACGGTACAGCGCCCAGTCGAGGTAGTCCTTGAGCAGGTCGTAGGTTTCGTCATGGCCGTCGTCCAGCACCGGCTCGGGGAACAGCCAGTGCAGTTTGGCGCTGTCACCGACCCAGCCGTGGATCAGTTCGCGATGGCCGGCGGCGGCGTGCTGGATCTCCGGAAGTGCCAGGTGTTCCGTGGGCTCGACCGGATCGAGTTGGCCATAGGTGCGTTCCAGATAGGCCGGCAGCAGTTTGTCGAGGTCACCGACGATGATCAAAGTCATGTTGTTGGGGGCGTACCAGTTTTTGCGCAGGCTCTCCAGTTGGTCGCGGGTCAGATGGTCGACCTCGGCGCGTTCGGCGCACTTGAGACCCAGCTCGACGGCCAGTTGATTGCTGGCGGTGTGGCCCAGGTCCTGGCGGTCCAGCAGGCGTTGCAGGTGTGAGTAATGGCCGCCGTCTTCACGCTCCACCACTCGCTTGGCCGCATTGATATTGGCGTCGGTCAATTCGGTGCGGGTGAGGATCGCCAGCAGCAGGTCCAGCACCTTGCGCTGGTTTTGTGCGGGCGCTTCGATCACGAAGGTGGTGTCGGCGTTGCTGGTGTAGGCGTTCCACTCGCCGCCAAGGGATTGCATGCGGTCCTCCAGTTCAGCCTCACCGCCGCCGTCGATGCCGCTGAACAGCAAGTGTTCCAGCAGGTGCGGCAGCTCTTTGTCCTCGCAACTGAAGTCGTCCAGGCCCACGCCCACCACCAGGCGGATCGCCACATGCCCGCGTTCGGTGCCCGGCTTGAGCAGCAATTGCAGGCCATTGGGCAAGGTGTAACCCTCGACTTGCAGGCGGTCAAAGGCGAAGGCATGGGCAGCACCCATGAGCAGGCAGGCGAACAACAGGCGACGCATAACAAGCTTCCTGGCGAGTGAGGTCAGTTTTAACTGACTTCACGGGCCATAGTACGTTCAGGGCGAATGTGTGATGTCGGCAATATCTTCGGCGGAGAGCGCGCCGGTGTCGGACGTTTCCAACACTACATAAGCACTGCTGCAAAACAACGAGTTGAGGCGTTTCATGTCCGCAATCAGCTCCAGGTGTAGGGAGCTGGTCTCCAGACTCTGTACGATTTTTCGCTGCAGGCGACTCACGTGGGCGTGGGCCAGGCGGCGTTCCTGGGCGCGGAAGCGGCGTTTCTCGCGCAGCAGTTGGCGGGCGCTTTCCGGGTCGGCGCTGAGGAACACCGACAGGCCCAGGCGCAAGTTGGCGATCAACTGGCTGTGCAGGCCAGTGAGTTCTTCCAGGCCGACTTCGGAGAACTGACGGCGCTGGGAGGTTTTCTGCTGCTGGACTTTGCGCAGCATGCGTTCGATCAGGTCGCCGGCCAGTTTCAGGTTGATCGACAGCTCGATGATTTCGGCCCAGCGGCGGCTGTCCTGCTCACTGAGGTCTTCGCGGGGCATTTGCGCCAGGTAGAGCTTGATCGCGCTGTACAGCGATTCGACATCATCGCTGAGGCTGCGCATTTCCTGGGTGATGGCGGTCTGTTTGCCGCGCAGCACTTCCTGCATGGCGGTCAGCATGTTGTCGATCAGGTCGCCCAGGCGCAGGGTTTCCCGCGCGGCGTTGGCCAGGGCCAGACTCGGTGTGGTGAGCGCCGTCAGGTCCAGATGGCGCGGCTTGGCCTTGCCGTTGACCTCTTCACGCTCGGGCAGCAGCCAGGCGCATAGTTTTGCCATCGGGCCGATGGTGGGCAACAGGATCAGGCAACGGCTGACGTTATAGAGCAGGTGGAAGGTGATGACCATGCCTTGGGCGCTGTAGTCCAAGCCATCCATCCACAGCACCAGCGGGTCCAGCACAGGAATGATCAGCAACAGGCCGATCAATTTGTACAACAGGCTGCCCAGCGCGACCTGGCGTCCGGCGGCGTTCTGCATGCTGGTACTGAGGAAGGCCAACACGCCGCTGCCGATGTTGGCGCCGATCACCAGGCCGATGGCCACGTGCAAGCCGATCACACCGGCGCCGGCCAGGGTGGCGGTCAGCAGGACGGCCGCCAGGCTGGAGTAGGAAATCATCGCGAACAAGGCGCCGACCAGGGCGTCGAGCAAGATGTCGCCGGTCAACGACGCGAACAGCACTTTCACGCCCTGGGCATGGGTGATCGGCCCGGCGGCTTCGACGATCAGTTGCAGCGCCAGGATGATCAACCCGAGGCCGATCCCCACGCGCCCCAATTGCCCTGCCCGCGTCTGTTTGCGCGACAGGAAGAAAATCACCCCGAGAAAAATCAGCAGCGGCGACAGCCAGGACAAATCGAACGTCAGCACCCGCGCCATCAATGCCGTACCGACATCGGCGCCGAGCATGGTCGCCAGGGCGGGCATCAGCCCCATCAGGCCCTGGCCGACAAAGGAGGTCACCAGCATCGCCGTGGCGTTGCTGCTCTGCACCATGGCCGTCACCAGGATACCGGCGATAAACGCCAGCCAGCGCTTGGACATGTTCTGCCCGATGACTTGGCGCAAGTTGGAACCGTAGACCCGCAGGATGCCGGTACGGACGATGTGCGTGCCCCAGATAAGCAGGGTCACGGCGGAAAGCAGATTGAGCAAGGTCAGCATGCTCGGCCCCCCGTGTGGGTGCGCTCGAAAATGAGCGAAGGAAAGTTGCCGCGTGCCGCTCTACGTCTTGTACTTAAGCTGTAGTTGGCGAATGGGCTCTGCGCCAGCATCGCATAGCTAAAGTGAGGATTGAAACAAAACTGTCATGAAATCAGCTTTTTGCGGATGCAAAAAAGGGGCTTATAAAAGCCCCTTTTGTCTGGCTCGGGTTTATTGACCCGGAATGTCTTTGCGCAGTTTCACAGGGTCCTGCTGTTTTTTCTTTTTCGCGATGGCGGTGCGCATCTTGATGTTCACCGCTTCCACCGCCAGCGAGAACGCCATGGCGAAGTAGACGTAGCCTTTTGGCACGTGCACATCGAAGGATTCGGCGATCAGCACGGTACCCACCACCAGCAGGAACGACAGCGCCAGCATTTTCAGCGACGGGTGCTTGTCGATGAATTCGCTGATGGTGCCGGCTGCCAGCATCATCACCAATACCGCCACGACAATCGCCGCGACCATGACCGGGACATGGGACACCATGCCGACAGCGGTGATGACCGAGTCCAGGGAGAACACGATGTCGATGATGGCGATCTGCACGATGGTGTAGATGAACTTGCCACCCTTGCCGCCTGGCTCTTCGTGGGTTTCGTCTTCACCTTCCAGCGCGTGGTACATCTCCTGGGAGCTTTTCCACAGCAGGAACAGGCCACCGAAGAACAGGATCAGGTCGCGACCGGAAATGCCTTGGCCGAAGACCACAAACAGATCGGCGGTCAGTTGCATCACCCAGGTGATCGACAGCAGCAGTAGGATGCGCGTGACCATGGCCAGCGCCAGGCCGAAGATCCGGGTGCGCGCCTGCATATGCTTGGGCATGCGGCTGACCAGGATCGAAATCATGATGATGTTATCGATGCCCAGGACGATCTCGAGGGCCGTCAGGGTGAAGAAGGCAATCCAGATTTCCGGATTGGTCAGCCATTCCATGTGTATTCCTTTGAGCAAGTGTTAAACCGCGCAAGCTGCAGCGCCGCGCGGTTGAGTTGGTACGATTATAGAGTGCTGAACAGCGGAATAATCCCCATCAGCAACGCGGCGACCATTATGCACAGGCACACCAGTACTGCCCACTTGAGGGTAAAGCGCTGGTGATCGCCAAACTCGATACCGGCCAAAGCGACCAGCAGGTAGGTCGAGGGTACCAGCGGGCTCAACAGGTGCACAGGTTGGCCGACGATCGACGCACGGCCCATTTCTGCAGCCGTGATGCCGTAGTGGCTGGCGGCTTCGGCGAGTACGGGCAGTACGCCATAGTAGAACGCATCGTTGGACATGAAGAATGTAAACGGCATGCTCACCAGCGCGGTGATCACGGCCAGGTACGGGCCCAGCGCCTCAGGAATGACGGCCAGCAGGCTCTTGGACATGGCATCGACCATGCCGGTGCCCGACAGGATGCCAGTGAAGATACCGGCCGCGAAAATCAGCCCCACCACCGCCAGTACGCTGCCGGAGTGGGCGGCGACGCGGTCTTTTTGCATCTGCAGGCATGGGTAGTTGACGATCATCGCGATACTGAACGCCACCATGAACAGCACCGGAAGTGGCAACAGGCCCGCAATCAGTGTGCACATCAGGGCAAAGGTCAGGGCACCGTTGAACCAGATCAGCTTCGGACGTCGGGCGTCCGGAAATTGCGACACGCTGATTTCGCTGTGGTCGATCTCGTCGCCTTGCAGGTGCAATTCGCCCAGGCGTGCACGCTCGCGCAGGCCGTACATGTAGGCGATCACCAGGATGGCGACGACGCCGGCGGCCATGGCTGGGATCATCGGTACGAAAATGTCCGATGGGTCCACATGCAGCGCGCTGGCGGCACGGGCGGTCGGGCCACCCCAGGGGGTCATGTTCATCACGCCGCCGGCGAGGATGATCAGGCCGGCCATGATCCGCGGGCTCATGCCGATGCGCTGGTACAGCGGCAGCATGGCGGCCACGCAGATCATGTAGGTGGTGGCGCCGTCACCGTCGAGGGACACGACCAGGGCCAGCACGGCGGTGCCGACCGAAACTTTCAGCGGGTCGCCCTTGACCATCTTGAGGATCTTGCGCACGGCCGGGTCGAACAGGCCGGAGTCGATCATCAGGGCAAAGTAGAGAATGGCGAACATCAGCATCACGCCGGTCGGCGCGAGTTTGGTGATGCCCGCAAGCATCATCGGGCCGATCTCCGGCGCGAAACCGCCGAACAGCGCGAACAGGATCGGCACGATGATCAAGGCGATCAGCGCGGACAGGCGCTTGGTCATGATCAGGAACATGAACGTGATGACCATGGCAAAGCCAAGGAAAGTCAGCATAGGAATACTCCAGGCGTAGCGCGGCTAGGGAATGGCGAACCGGGTGGGGGTCAGCGCAGAACGAAAGGCACGAGGCGTACGGGTGGAGTGGGGGCGAACAGGCGGGTACGAGCGGACATCGGGAATCACCATTGTTGTTGTTAACAGCCGGTCTGTTGCCGGCAGTGGGGGCGATCCTAGACGGGTAAGCTTTCAGCCAGCTTTCGCCGGCTGAAAGGGTGATGAAGGGTTGTTCGGCGTTTCAGGGCAGTTCCAGGCCGCCCGCCGCCTTGTGCAATGCCCGCAAATGCTCGCCCACCTGCTTGAGGTTGGCTTCGCACGCGGCAATCTCGGCGGAGCGCGAGGGGTCCAGCAGCGCCCTCACCTCTTTATCCAGCTCGCCAGTCAGTGATTGCAGTTGCTTCTGGCGCTCGGCGCTTTCCGATTCCAGGCGCTTGGCTTCCGAAGGTTGCGGCAGGCCATAGCCGCCGCTGCCCAGGAGTTCTGCCGGTCGGCTGAGGAAGCCGCTGTTGGCGAGGATCTGTTGCAGCGTGGCGTTGGCTTTCTCCATGCCGCCGTTTTTCAGCTCGCGGGCGCCGAGGTAGCGTTGTTTGACTTCGTCCTGGGCCAGCATCAACTGCTTGCGAAAGCTCGCCTGCTCAAGCAGCAACAGCGCAGCACTGGTGCGCAGGTCGGCCTGGCCGAACCACTGGCGACGTTCCTCTGCGCTGAGTGACAGCCAGTCTTCGACCTGGGTCTGTTTGATCGGCAGATGCTTGCGCAGTACATCGAACATCGCCTGGTAGCGCTCGCGGAAGGAGTCGAAGTGATAGCCCAGGCGTAACGCCCGGCGTTTGTCGTCCAGTACGCTGGTGTCGGCCAGGCCGCGGGCGCTCAGTACTTCGAGCAAACCGTTGGGCGTGATGTTGTCCAGGCCAGTCAGTTGCGGGTTGGCGCTGCCGCTGCGTAACAGTTTCAGGCTCTCCACTGCACAGTTGTTGGAAATGAAGAAGTAGTTGCCGTCGTAGCTCCAGTGCATTTCGGCGGCATGCTCGACGGTGTCGTTGATTTCCTGGCGGGTCAGTTTCAGCGGCACGGAGGCCAGGCCGCGCAACTCGGTCTTGGTGTACTCGTCGATCACTTGCGCCAGCGGCAGCACAAACAGGCGCGACGGGTATTTGCCGACCAGTCCGTCCCAGCTCGACAGCTGTACGTCACCGACAAATGCGCGGTAGGACAACACCAGGTGCTGGTCCAGGTCCAGCCGACAATCCGGCCCACGCGGCCGGCCTGGCGCGCAGATCACCAGGCGCAACATGCTGTGGCCCCAGCGGCTCACCAGGTTCTGGTTGGCTTCGGCCAGCAGGTAGTCGATTTCGTAGACGCGCTCTGGGTCGACATGGCCCAGCGGCGTCTTGGCGAAATCGTTGCCGGCGTTCAGGAATGCATAGGTGTTGGCGCAGGCGTCTTGATTCGGCGGCGCCCAGCCAAAGTGTTCTTTGTAGTAACGGAACAGCGAGGGGCGGCGGCAGGCGTAGCTTGGGTCAAGCAGGAAGTACTCCATATTGACCGCCACGAACTCCAGCGGGCTGGTGGTTTCGTAGATGTCCGGGCTGCGCGCGACCTGATGGTTGTTTTGTTCGCGCTCGCCACGACGGCCGACGTATTGCGGCCAGCCGGCAAGGTCCAGCAGGCGGGGGTCATCGCTGAGGGTAAAGCGTCGGTCATTCTGGCCGCGGCATTGATCCGGCAGGCCGATCAAGCCGGTGATGTTGTTCTGGCGGCTGCAGCGGTTGATCAGTGCGCGGTCTGCTTTGGACCACAGGCGTGCACGGTCATAAATGTGCGTCAGTTCATGCAGTACGGTGGCGAGCATTTCGCGGCGTACGGTGCCGTGGGGGCGATTGGTTTTCTGGGTGGCGGCGCTGCCGTCGGTCAGGCTGGTGAGCAGGTTGCGATTGAGATCCAGCTCGGACACCAGGGAGGCTTGCCCGTAGGCGTTCTCGGGCATCTTGTCGGTCCAGCCGACATCGATGCGCCGGTCCAGCTGCTCGATGAAGCGCGGCGGCAAAGCGCGCATCGCTTCATTGAGCAACGCCTGGCTGGCCTGCTGTTCAGCCGGGCTCAAGCCCTCGGTCTTGAGCCGCAGCTGCAGGTCGGCCTGGGCTGCGCTGGCACACAGCAGCACAACCCCGGCCAGGAGCCAGGCGGCCATTCGCCTCACAGTGCGAGGATAGCTTCGGCGAGGGTCTGGTCACTGGCGTCGCGGGCTTCCGGCAGACGGGTGCGCAGGGTGTCGAAGGCGGCTTCCAGGCGTGCGCCACGGATTTCGCCGTTGGTAGCGACGAAGCTGGCAGCGTCATCGTGGGCTTCGCGCACGACTTTGGAGTCGCGGATGGAGGTGGTGGTGTCCGAGGTGAAATCAATGGTGCGGCCAGAGGCGCGAACAATGATGTTACTGGTGGCCACCAGGGTCTGTGCCTGGGCAACGTCGGCCAACAACAGCAGGCCAAGGGTGGCGGCAATCAGCGGGCTACGCATGGAATAACTCCAAATACAAAGATGGAATACAGAGATGATTATTGGACGAGAATTGCTTGCGCCAGTTCAAGGTCGCTGGCGTTAAGTTTTGGTTGGCTGCGGCGCAGATAATCCAGCGCTGACTCCAACCGTGCCCCCCGCCATTGGCCGTCAGTGGCGATAAACGCGGCAGCGTCATCCTGGGCGGCCATTATCACTTTTCTGTCGAAGGGTGCGGAAGTCACCTTGCTGGTGGCGTACGCACTGGCAACGGTGCTCTGCGTGGTCAGGTCGAAGGCCGAAGCCAAGGGCGACCAGGCGGCGCAAAGCAATACAGGAACTATTAACAGGCGGTATGAAAAAGCCATGGGACTCGACAACTGAAAACGAGCGCCAAGGCTAGCGTAATGCCCGGGCGAGAGCCAGCGCCCAGGCATCAGCCCTGCATTCAGATCGCCAGGATGGCCTGGGCCAGCTGTGCGTCAGTTGCGGTGTTCAGCTGCGGCGCTTGTTGGCGGATCTGGGCCAGGGCGCTTTCCAGTTTCACGCCACGGATGGCGCCTTCGCTGGCAACAAAGCTGGCGGCGTCGTCAAGGGCAGCGCGTACGACTTTGTTGTCGCGCAGGGACGAGGTGGCATCGGAGCTGGCGTCGGAGGTGGCTTTCAGCGCGCCGACGATGGAGTCGGTGGTCACGATGAAGCTGGTCGCGTTGGCGTTGGCAGCCAGGGCCAACAGGGCGGCGGCACTCAGCAGGCTAAGACGGGACATGGGATGACTCCTGTAGATGAACGGATAAGGTGGCGCAGGGCAGCTATTGGGGATCAGACGCCTGTACTGCGCGGTTCGCCACGTGGTGACTGGATATTAAGCCGCCGTTTATCCGTTCGGGAAGCATCTTGACTGCCTAGTCACGCCAGAACGGTTTGGACAGCTCGTTCATTCGGTCGCCAGGGCTGATGCCCAGGTCGGACAGTTCACGGCTATCAAGCTGCGACAGCTGGCGCCGTTCATAGGCCTGGCGCAGCCATTTGGCCACGGTCGAGGGCGCTTGGCGTAACAACCGTTTATAGCGGGGGGACGGCGTATCCATGGGGAGCACCTTTCATGAGGTCTTGGAGCACCATGTTGAACGAGGCGATGTGACCGATACAGATACACCGATGTTAAATTGTACTGCTTAACTGTTGTGTTTTATAAACTGTGCCTGTCTTCGAATCATGCCACTGTTTTACGGTTGAAAACCCAAACCCCGAAAACAACAAAGCCCGCCTCCGGTTTCCCGTGGCGGGCTTTGCTTTGACAAATCAGGGTGCTGGCGGTGGACCCGGTAGGTCAGGGCCAGCGAGCGCTAAGTTAGCGCCAGAACGGCTTGCTCAGCTCTTCGTAGCGTTGAGCTTCGCTGATGCCTGCGTCAGCCAGCAGACGCGAATCCAGGCGAGCCAGTTGGTGGCGGCTGGAGATGCGGCGCTGCCACAACATCAGGTTGGCGATAACGCGCAGAGGCAGGGAGGCCTGGGTGTTTACAGCTTTTTCTTCGAAGAACAGTTCGGAACTGAGTGTACGTTCCATGATGACATCCTTCCGCTTGTGGCGGGATTAGGTAGTGGTTTAACTGATGCCAATGATCCTCTTCCGGCGCAAGACTCTCTAGATACAGTTCACCTGTATTGTGAGGGGCCAGTTAACTGTTTATAGGGGCTGTACTGTACGGAAATGGGGCAACTGTACCTGTCCGCACTAAAGTAGTGCGAAATAGGCATTTTTGAAGTGATGTGTGGGATATTTCGGTAAGAAAAGACCGGTACAGCAGTACAGTTTTTCCAATAAGTGCCGGTGGAGATGTCGAGCTGATGAAACTGTGTTTGCATCAGCCCGTATCTGTATCAATTACGCCTTGAGCATATGCCCGGTTTCTTCCAGGTTGATGTGCCAGCTCAGTGCATCACGCAGGATGTGCGGCGTGTGCCCGCCGATGGCGCAGGCAGCATTGAAGTAACTGTTCAGGGCGTCGCGGTAGGCGGGGTGCACACAGTTGTCGATGATCACCCGCGCCCGTTCCCGTGGCGCCAGGCCACGCAGGTCGGCAAGCCCAACCTCGGTGACCAGGATGTCGACGTCATGCTCGGTGTGGTCCACATGGCTGACCATTGGCACCACGCTGGAAATCGCCCCGCCCTTGGCAATGGATTTGGTAACAAAGATCGCCAGGTGCGCATTGCGTGCAAAATCCCCGGAGCCGCCAATACCGTTCATCATCCGTGTGCCACAGACATGGGTGGAGTTGACGTTGCCGTAGATGTCGAACTCCAGCGCGGTGTTGATACCGATGATGCCCAGGCGACGCACCACTTCCGGATGGTTGGAGATCTCTTGCGGGCGCAGTACCAGTTTGTCCTTGTACTTCTCCAGGTTGCCGAACACGTCGGCATTGCGCCGTTCTGACAAGGTGATCGAGCTCCCCGACGCGAAACTCAGCTTGCCCGCGTCGATCAGGTCGAAGGTCGAATCCTGCAACACTTCCGAATACATGGTCAGGTCTTCGAACGGCGATTCGATCAGGCCACACATCACCGCGTTGGCGATATTGCCGATGCCAGCCTGCAACGGGCCAAGTTTGTTGGTCATGCGGCCGGCGTCGACTTCCTGCTTGAGGAAGTTGATCAGGTGATTGGCGATGCCTTGGGTATCGCTGTCGGGTGGCGTTACGGTTGAAGCGGAGTCGGCCTGGTGGGTGATAACGATGGCAACGATCTTTTCCGGTGGAATCGGAATCGCAGTGCTGCCGATCCGGTCATCGACCTTCACCAGTGGGATCGGCGTACGAGTTGGCCGGTACGTCGGGATATAGATGTCGTGCAACCCTTCCAGGTTCGGGTTGTGTGCCAGGTTGATCTCGACGATCACCTGCTTGGCGAAAATCGCAAAGCTGGCCGAGTTGCCTACAGACGTTGTAGGCACAATGTGGCCTTGCTCAGTGATTGCGACCGCCTCAATCACCGCAATATCCGGCAGCTTGAGTTGGTTGTTGCGCAGTTGCTCGACGGTTTCCGACAGGTGCTGGTCGATAAACATCACTTCGCCGGCGTTGATCGCCTTGCGCAAGGTGCTGTCGACCTGGAACGGCATGCGCCGGGACAGTACACCCGCTTCGGTCAGTTGCTTGTCCAGGTCATTGCCCAGGCTGGCACCGGTCATCAGGGTGATTTTCAGCGGCGACGTCTTGGCGCGTTCAGCCAGGGCGTGGGGGACGGCCTTGGCTTCACCGGCACGGGTGAAGCCGCTCATGCCGACGGTCATGCCGTCCTCGATCAGTGCGGCGGCGTCTGCCGCGCTCATGACCTTGTTCAACAACGAAGGCAAGCGGATACGATCACGGTACATGGATTGTTATCTCAGGCTACGGAAGCAAGGTGCGCAGTTTAGTGATTTCGAAAAAATTCGGCCCGCTACCATGGTCGAATGCCAGGCAGCGATTTAGAGCCTTTGGTCGGGTTTCATGCGGTAATAAAAAACCCCAGCCTACTGGAGGCCGGGGTTTCGAGTATTGCGCTGAAGCAGTGTTACTCGACGGCTTTGACCATGTCTTCGATGACCTTCTTGGCATCACCAAAGACCATCATGGTCTTGTCCAGATAGAACAGTTCGTTATCCAGGCCGGCGTAGCCGCTGGCCATCGAGCGCTTGTTGACGATGATGGTCTTGGCCTTGAAGGCTTCGAGAATCGGCATGCCGGCGATCGGTGAGTTCGGATCGTTCTTGGCGGCCGGGTTGACCACGTCGTTCGCGCCCAGCACCAGCACCACGTCGGCCTGGCCGAATTCGGAGTTGATGTCTTCCATCTCGAACACCTGGTCGTATGGCACTTCGGCCTCGGCGAGCAGCACGTTCATGTGGCCAGGCATACGGCCCGCCACCGGATGGATCGCGTATTTCACGGTGACGCCGTGGTGAGTCAGCTTCTCGGTCAGTTCCTTGAGCGCATGTTGTGCGCGTGCCACGGCCAGGCCGTAGCCCGGAACGATGATCACGGTATCGGCGTTGGTCAGCAGGAAGGTCGCATCGTCAGCCGAACCGGACTTCACCGGGCGCGCTTCTTTGGAGCCGGCTGCGGCACCCGCATCCGGCGCATTGCCGAAACCGCCGAGCAGTACATTAAAAAAGGAGCGGTTCATCGCCTTGCACATGATGTACGACAGGATCGCGCCGCTGGAGCCCACCAGGGAGCCGGCGATGATCAGCATCGAGTTGTTCAGCGAGAAACCGATGCCCGCCGCCGCCCAGCCGGAGTAGCTGTTGAGCATTGAGACGACCACAGGCATGTCGGCGCCGCCAATCGGGATGATGATCAGCACGCCCAGCACGAAGGCCAGCGCCAGCATCAGCGCGAAGGCGGTGAGGTTGCCGGTGAACATGAAGGCCAGGCCCAGGCCAAGCGTCAGCAGGCCGAGCACCAGGTTCAATTTATGCTGACCGCCGAACTGTACCGGTGCACCCTGAAACAGGCGGAACTTGTACTTGCCCGACAGCTTGCCAAATGCGATCACCGAACCGGAGAAGGTGATGGCACCGATGGCCGCGCCGAGGAACAGTTCCAGACGGTTACCGGCAGGGATCGCGTCGCCCAGGTGTTTGACGATGCCCAGGGATTGCGGCTCGACCACGGCGGCGATGGCGATGAACACGGCTGCGAGACCGATCATGCTGTGCATGAACGCCACCAGTTCCGGCATCTTGGTCATTTCTACGCGCTTGGCCATGATCGAACCGGCGGTGCCGCCGACCAGCAAGCCGACGATTACGTAGCCGATACCCGCAGTTGCCAGCTCAGCGCCGAGCTTATAGATGAGGCCCACAGTCGTGAGTACCGCCAGCGCCATGCCGAGCATGCCGAACAGGTTGCCGCGTCGCGAGGTCGTCGGATGTGACAGCCCTTTGAGGGCCTGGATGAAGCAGATCGACGCGATCAAGTAGAGCGTCGTTACCAGATTCATGCTCATTACTTAGGCGCCTCTTCTTTTGCTTTCGGGGCTTTCTTCTTGAACATCTCAAGCATCCTGCGGGTCACCAGGAAGCCGCCGAACACGTTCACCGCCGCAAGCGCCACGGCCAGGGTGCCCATGGTCTTGCCCAGCGGGGTCACGGTGAGGGCGGCGGCCAGCATGGCGCCGACGATCACAATCGCGGAAATCGCGTTGGTCACCGCCATCAATGGCGTGTGCAGCGCGGGGGTCACGTTCCAGACCACGTGGTAACCGACATAAATCGCCAGCACAAAGATGATCAGGTTGTAGATACCGGGGGAGATAAGCTCTTCCATCGTCTGAATCCCTGCTTAGGCGTTTTTGCGGATGACTTGGCCGTCGCGGCACATCAGGCACGCGGCGACGATGTCGTCTTCGAGGTTGATTTCAAACTGCCCTTCCTGGGTGAAGACCAGCTTCAGGAAGTCCAGCAGGTTGCGCGCGTACAAGGCTGACGCATCGGCGGCGACAGCGCCGGCGAGGTTGGTCGGGCCGCAGATGATCACGCCGTTTTCCACCACGACCTGGTCAGCGACGGTCAGCGGGCAGTTACCACCTTGGGCAGCGGCAAGGTCAATCACCACGGAGCCGGGCTTCATCTGTGCGACGGTTTCAGCGCTGAGCAGGGTCGGCGCTTTGCGGCCTGGAATCAGAGCGGTGGTGATGACGATGTCGGCCTGCTTGGCGCGTTCGTGCACGGCCAGGGCCTGGCGCTGCATCCAGCTGGTTGGCATCGGACGGGCGTAGCCGCCAACGCCGACGGCGCATTCGCGTTCTTCGTCGGTCTCGTAGGGCACGTCGACGAACTTGGCGCCGAGGGATTCGATCTGCTCTTTTACGGCCGGGCGCACGTCAGACGCTTCGATCACTGCACCCAGACGTTTCGCCGTAGCGATGGCCTGCAAGCCGGCAACACCAGCGCCGAGGATCAGCACTCGAGCGGCCTTAACGGTGCCAGCAGCGGTCATCAACATCGGCATAAAGCGCGGGTAGTGATGAGCGGCGAGCAGCACGGCCTTGTAACCGGCGATGTTGGCCTGGGACGAAAGCACGTCGAGGCTTTGCGCGCGCGAGGTGCGCGGCGCGGCTTCAAGGGCAAAAGCAGTGATGCCCCGCTCAGCCAGCTTGGCGATGGTTTCGTTGCTGAACGGGTTGAGCATGCCCACCAAGACGGTGCCGCTTTTGATCAGCGCGAGTTCGCTGTCGCTGGGGGCAACCACCTTGAGGATCAGCTCGGCGCCAAACGCATCGTTGGCACTGCCAATGGTTGCGCCTGCCGTTTCATAGGCACTGTCAGTGATGCTGGCTTTAATGCCGGCGCCGCTTTGTACAGTGACCTTATGGCCCTGGCCGATCAGCTTCTTGATGGTTTCCGGGGTGGCAGCCACCCGCGTTTCACCGGTCTGGGTTTCGAGAGGAACACCAATGTGCACGTCAAATCTCCTGCATGATCTTTTTGCTTTTGATCTTTTTGTAAAAAGGCCAGTGCACCGCGAGTGGCGCAACTGGGGCGGCCGATCAGCACGATCCCGCTGAAATGACAGCGGGGCGCGGCATTTTGCAGGCGAACTTTACGGCCATCAAGGGATTATGACGGGTGACGAAAAATTAACTACAAGTCACCCTGTGACTGATTGTCGCAACGCTTTGAATTAACCTCTTCAAATACAGGGTCTTAAAGGCCTGTAGGCGTTTTTGTAGCGTTTTGACATCTTTGATGTGAATAGTCGGTCATTGGCTTGTATTAGTCGCTACAGGCCATATGAGTCGTGGCTTTGAGCCCTATTTTTGTCTGACAGATACAGTCTGTTTAAATGCGACATATACGTATATCTGTAGGATTAAAAATATGCTGACTACAGAGTCAGCAATGCGGTTTCGACCTTTAAATACTAGGGCTGTAGCGCTGTGATTGTTCGATAAGCCAATCCCTGAATGCGTGCATCGAGGCTGATTCGACCTTTCTGTCAGGAATCATCAAGTAATAAGCCTTCGAGCTGCTCAACGCCTCGGGACTCGCAATCATCAGTTGGCCCTCCTCCAATTCGCGTTGGATAAGGAACGGCGGGATCAGCGCGATCCCCATGTCATGCATGGCGGCCTGGGACAACATCGAGAATAGCTCGTAACGGGGGCCTGTCATGTCGCGGGGTACGCTCAACTGCTGCGCGTTGAACCACTGGCGCCACGCGTAGGGTCTCGTAGTTTGCTGAAGGAGAGGCAGTTCTGCGATTTCCTGAGGGCTGAATTGCGTGCTGCTACCCAGTAGTCGAGGGCTGCACACGGGGACGGGGTTTTCTCCCATCAAACGGTGCGATTCCGTACCGGACCAGTCGGCATCGCCGAAGTAGATGGCGGCGTCGAATTCGGTGTCGGCAAACAGGAAGGGTCGTGTGCGGTTTGTCAGGTTGACTGTGACTTCCGGGTGCTGGTGTTGAAAATCCTTGAGGCGTGGGATCAGCCATTGAGTTCCGAACGTGGGGACCACGGCCAACTCGATGGTGTTAGCGCCCTGCTGACCCATGACGGAAAGCGTGTCGCGCTCCACGGCATCCAATTGCGTGGCAACGCGGCGGCTGTAAGACAGCCCTGCTTCCGTCAGTTTTACCCCGCGCCGTGAGCGGCGAAACAGCTCGACACTCAAAAACTCTTCAAGGCTAGCGATCTGTCGACAGATGGCACCTTGCGTGATCGAAAGTTCGTGCGCGGCCTTGGTAAAGCTCTCGTGGCGGGCCGCGGCTTCAAAACTGACAAGGGCGGTGGTACTGGGGATTTTCCTGCGCATATACCGTGTCCTCACATGTAAAGCGCATATGCGCGCTTTTCGTCGGTTTCGAAGTGAGAAATTAGCACAACCCTATGCGGAAACCTCGTTTGCCCTCCTCGCCTGTCGGGCCTAGGCTGGTTCCACGACTTCCGTTTCTTTCCGCGAGGACTTATTCATGGCTGGCAAGGCAAGCTTCAACTGGATCGATCCACTGCTGCTGGATCAACAGCTCACCGAAGAAGAGCGCATGGTGCGTGACAGTGCTGAGCAGTTCGCCCAGGACAAGCTGGCGCCGCGTGTGCTCGAAGCCTTCCGCCATGAAAAGACTGACCCTGCGATTTTCCGCGAGATGGGCGAGACCGGTTTGCTCGGTGCGATGATTCCCGAGCAGTACGGCGGCAGCGGCTTGAATTACGTCAGTTATGGGTTGATTGCCCGCGAAGTGGAGCGTGTTGATTCCGGCTATCGCTCGATGATGAGTGTGCAGTCGTCACTGGTGATGGTGCCGATCAATGAGTTTGGCACCGAGGCGCAGAAACAGAAGTACTTGCCGAAGTTGGCGTCTGGGGAGTGGATCGGCTGTTTCGGTCTGACCGAGCCCAATCATGGGTCTGATCCAGGTGCGATGATCACCCGAGCGCGCAAGGTAGAGGGTGGTTACAGCCTGACGGGCGCGAAGATGTGGATCACCAACAGCCCGATTGCGGATGTGTTTGTGGTGTGGGGCAAGGACGATGCTGGCGATATCCGTGGGTTTGTCTTGGAGAAAGGCTGGAAAGGCCTGAGCGCACCGGCGATTCACGGCAAGGTCGGGCTTCGCGCTTCCATCACCGGTGAAATCGTAATGGATAACGTATTTGTGCCGGAAGAGAACATCTTCCCGGACGTGCGTGGCTTGAAGGGGCCTTTTACCTGCCTTAATTCTGCGCGTTATGGCATCTCCTGGGGGGCGTTGGGTGCTGCCGAGTTCTGCTGGCATACCGCTCGCCAGTACACACTGGATCGCCAGCAGTTCGGCCGTCCATTGGCGGCGACCCAACTGATCCAGAAGAAGCTGGCCGACATGCAGACCGAGATCACGCTGGCCTTGCAAGGCTGCCTGCGTCTGGGGCGTATGAAGGATGAAGGCACTGCGGCGGTTGAAATCACGTCGATCATGAAGCGCAACTCCTGCGGCAAATCCCTGGATATCGCGCGTATGGCGCGCGACATGCTCGGTGGCAACGGCATTTCCGATGAGTTCGGGGTAGCGCGTCACCTGGTCAACCTGGAGGTCGTGAATACCTATGAAGGTACTCATGATGTGCATGCCCTGATCCTCGGGCGCGCGCAAACCGGTCTTCAGGCGTTCTATTAATAGGAGCACGGCATGGGCGCGCTTTCGCATCTACGTGTACTGGATCTATCGCGAGTACTGGCGGGCCCCTGGTCCGGGCAGATCCTTGCGGACCTTGGGGCTGAAGTGATCAAGGTCGAGCGACCGGGCAGTGGCGACGATACGCGCGCCTGGGGCCCGCCCTTCCTCAAGGATGCCTACGGCGAGAACACTAGTGAGGCGGCTTACTACCTGTCGGCCAATCGCAACAAGCAATCGGTGACAATCGACTTCACGCGGCCGGAGGGGCAGGCGCTGGTGCGTGAGCTGGCGGCCAAGTCGGACATCCTCATTGAAAACTTCAAGGTGGGCGGGCTTGCGGCTTATGGGTTGGACTATGAGTCGCTGAAGGAGATCAACCCCGAGTTGATCTACTGCTCGATCACGGGCTTTGGTCAGACCGGGCCCTATGCGGCGCGGGCAGGCTATGACTTCATGATTCAGGGGTTAGGCGGACTTATGAGCCTGACGGGGCGGCCCGAGGGGGATGACGGTGCTGGCCCGGTCAAGGTAGGTGTGGCGCTGACTGACATTCTTACGGGGCTCTACTCGACGGTGGCGATTCTGGCGGCACTGGCTCATCGCGATCATGACGGTGGCGGGCAGCACATCGATATGGCGTTACTGGATGTGCAGGTGGCCTGCCTGGCCAACCAGGCGATGAATTACCTGACGACAGGGGCACCGCCGAAGCGGCTGGGTAATGCGCATCCGAATATCGTGCCTTATCAGGATTTTCCCACCGCTGACGGAGACTTCATCCTGACGGTGGGTAATGACGGGCAATTTCGTAAGTTTGCCGAAGTGGCTGGGCAGCCGCAGTGGGCGGATGATCCGCGTTTCGCTACTAATAAGGTGCGGGTGGCGAATCGGGCGGAGCTGATTCCTTTGATTCGTCAGGCGACGGTGTTCAAGACGACGGCTGAGTGGGTGTCGCAGCTGGAACGGGTCGGTGTGCCTTGTGGGCCAATCAATGACCTTGCGCAGGTGTTTGCCGACCCTCAGGTCAAGGCGCGCGGGTTGGAGATGGCATTGCCTCATGCGCTGGCGGGGATGGTGCCTCAGGTTGCCAGTCCGATAAGGCTGTCCAAGACGCCGGTGGAGTATCGCAATGCGCCTCCGCTGCTGGGAGAGCATACGGCTCAGGTGCTTCAAGATGTATTGGGATTGGGTGTGGCGAATGTGGTTGCTCTGAAGGCGGCGGGTGTTATCTGAATCCTTTCTTCTATATAGAAGGTGCTGACGGCTCTTAATTGGTGGTTTTTTAATCAATTCTCGCTAATTGATAGAAAAGTAAAATCAAGGGTTGACGGCAG